>VBIZ01000189.1 GCA_005880575.1 Chloroflexota bacterium
CGTCTTCCATACACCTGTTGCGAGACCGGCGAGGAACGCGGCGCCGAGCGCGGTCGTCTCCTGGACCTGGGCGACCTCGACCGGAATGCCCGCGATGTCGGCCTGGAACTGCATCAGAAAGCTGTTCGCGGTGCCACCGCCGTCGACTCGAAGCACCTCGATCGGCTGTCCCGCACCGCGCATCGCTTCGACGAGGTCGCGCGTCTGGTACGCGATGCTCTCCAGGGTCGCGCGGACGATGTGCGCGCGCGTCGTGCCGCGCTCGAACCCGATCAAGAGACCGCGCGCGTACATGTCCCAGTGCGGCGCGCCGAGCCCGGTGAACGCGGGCACCAGATACACGTTGTCGTTCCCGGTGAGGCTCGCCGCGAGCGCCTCGGTCTCGGCGGCGGTCGCGATAATCCCGAGACCATCACGCAGCCACTGCACCGCGGCGCCGGTGATGAAGGCGCTGCCTTCGAGCGCGAAACGAATGCCGTCGCCGGTGTCCCACGCGATCGTCGTCAGGAGGCCGCCGCTCGCCGAAACCGCCCGGTCGCCCGTGTTCGCGAGCAGAAAGCACCCCGTCCCGTACGTGTTCTTCGCCTCGCCGGCAGCGAAGCACGTCTGACCGAAGAGCGCGGCCTGCTGGTCGCCGGCCACGCCGGCGATCGGCAGGGCCACGCCGAAGTGCCGAGCCTCGGCCTCGGCGACGAACCCGCTGGACCGCACCGGTGTGGCCAGCATCGACCGCGGGATACGGAGAAGGGCGAGCAGATCGTCGTCCCATGCTCCGCGGTGAATGTCGAACACGAGCGTGCGCGACGCGTTCGACACATCGGTCGCGTGCGTACGGCCGCCGGTGAGCTTCCAGATCAGCCACGAGTCGATCGTCCCGCACACGAGCTCGCCCGCCTCCGCGCGCTCTTGCGCGCCCCGGACCTGATCGAGGATCCACCGGATCTTTGTCCCGGAGAAGTACGCGTCGATCACGAGGCCGGTGCGCTCGCGCACCAGCTGCTCGTGTCCTTCAGAGCGCAGTCGCTCGCAGATGGCCGCACTTGCGCGGCTCTGCCAGACGACGGCGCGGTGGATCGGACGTCCCGTCGAGCGCTCCCAGACGACGGTTGTCTCGCGCTGGTTCGTGATGCCGATGCCGGCGACCTCGTTCGCCTTGAGTCCCGCACGAGTCAGCGCTTCGCGGCCAACTGCGACGGTCGTCGCGAAGATCTCCTCCGGATCGTGTTCGACGTGAGCCGATGCGGGATAGAACTGCCGTATCTCGCGATCTGCGCTTCCTCGGATCGCGCCCGTCTCATCGAAGACGATCGCGCTCGACCCGGTCGTTCCTTGGTCGAGCGCGAGGATCGCGGTCACTCCGTGCTGAAACGGCGCATCGGCTCGACCTCGCGCCGGTACGCCTCCACCTCCGCCCGCCGTCGATCCTGATCCCAGCCGAGCAGCGTCCCCATGCGGTCGGCGACGCGATCGACGCAGTCGAGCGCCTGGCACGCCGAGAGACCGAGCGCGTTGCGACGCAGGAGGACATCGCCGAGGGTGATCGCCCATTCGTTCCGCGCGGCGTGGACGATCTCGGCCTCCATCCCGTGGTGATGCGGACAGAGCGGGGCCGCAAGCGAAGGGTCAGCACGTGTGAGATCCAGGACCTCGCGGGCGCGCGCTCCGTAGATCGTCGTGAGATGTGCGCGCGTCGCCGCTTCCAGCGTGAGATCGCCCGGGCGGGCCGCGAGATCCGCGGGCCGCGCGCCGGGCAGGACCTCGTCCGCGCTGCGCGACGGCGTGTACCGGGAAAGCCTACGGCTCGCCGCGTCGACGACCTCCTCCGCGATCGCTCGATACGCGGTGATCTTCCCGCCGACCACGGAGAGGATCGCCTCCACGCCTTCACGCGCGGCGTGATCGAAGAGGGCGTGCTTACGGGAGACCCGGCCTTCGCTCACGCCTTCCTCACGCACGAGGGCGCGCACGCCTGCCCACGTGAAGTAGATCTCGTCGAAGGGCGCGCTCGGGAAGGCACGACGTGCCTCGTCTTGCAAATACCGGACATCGGCCTCGCTCGCGACCACGTCGCCCGGATCTCCGGTGTAGTCGGTGTCCGTCGTGCCGACGATCGTGGCGTCGCGCCACGGGACCACGAAGAAGAGGCGCCCATCGCCCTTCGCGAACAGGACGTGCGCCTGCTCCACGGCGCGTCGCGTCACGATGTGAACTCCCTTCGTGAGCCGAAGGAGCGGCTCGGGCCTGGTGCGGAGGGGCGCGATGGTGCGGTCGAGCCACGGCCCGGTCGCGACGACCGTGAAGCGAGCGCGGATCTCGAGGTGGCCGTCGCCGATGCTGTCGCGGATGCGCGCGCCGGCGATCCGTCCTTCTTCGCGGAGAAACTCGACGACGCGGGCGTGGTTCAGGACGAACGCGCCGTGGGTCTCGGCGTCCACAAGGTTCTCGACGACAAGCCGCTCCACGAGGGGGACCTGCGCGTCATAGAAGCGCCAGGCGCCTTCGAGCCCGTCGGGCTCGAGCGACGGCTCCGCGGCGAGCGTCGCGGCGCGGTCAAGGTGCTGCCTTCTCGGCAGGCTCTTGTCGAGCGAGAGCAGGTCGTAAAGCTGCATGCCCAGTCGGAGCTTCAGCTGGTACAGAAAGCTCGGGCGGTAGAGCGGAAGCAGGAACGGAAGGGGAAACACCAGGTGAGGCGCGATGCGCAGGAGGATCTCGCGCTCGCGCATATCGCTGCGCACCAGAGCGAAGTCGAAGAGCTCGAGATAGCGAAGGCCGCCGTGGATCAGCCGGGTCGGCCGGGATGTCGTGCCTGAGCCGAAGTCCGCCTGTTCGACGAGGGCGACCTCGAGCCCGCGGAGGGCCGCGTCGCGCGCGATGCCCGCTCCGATGATCCCGCCGCCGATGACGAGGAGATCGACGGTGCGGCCGCCGAGCGACCGCACCGTCTCATCGCGTGTGGCTATTTGTTCGCCTTGTTGTACTTATCGATCGCGTCGTTCATCTCGGTCGCCGCCGCGTCGAGAGCCGCTTGCGATGTTGCCTGACCGAGCAACACGGACTCGATCATCTTCTGGGTGCGGGCGCGTGCCTGTGCGAACACGCCCAGCACCGCGCCGTTGGTCATCCGGTTCTGCGGCGAGTTGCGGATCTGATCGACCGGCGTCTGGAACTGCGGATACTTCGTCGCCCATTCTTTCGCCGGACCTTCGTTGTATGCCGACTTCACGACGGCGTAGTAGCCGGTGTCCGACTGCCACTGCGCCTGGACCGCCGGGGTCATGGCGTACTTGACGAACTCCCACGCGGCCTGCTGCTCTTCGGCCGGGCGGCTCTTCATGATGTAGAGCGACGCGCCGCCGATGATGTTGCCGCCGTTCGCCGGCTTGTTGTCCGGTCGGGCGAAAAGCCCGGTGCCGACCTGGAACTTCGCGGTGTTGATGTTGCCGCGGAGCGCGGCGCTCGACTCGAGGTACATCGCGGTCTTGCCGGACTGGAACGCGGTGGTTGCTCCGGCGTTGTCGATGCCGGGGTTGTAGAAGTACCCGCCGTCGATGCCGGCCTTCCACCAATCGAGGATCGCCTTGCCGGCCGCGCTGTTGTAGACGACCTTCGTCGCGCGGTCGTCACGGCCGTTGCCGTTGTCGGCGTACAGCGCTCCGGAGGTCGCAAGGAGCTGCTCGAAGAACCAGCCGTAGATCGAAGGGCCGAAGCCGTAGCGGATTGTGTTGCCGCTCGCGTCCTTCTTGGTGAGCTTCTTGGCCGCGTCGGTGATCTCGGTGAAGGTCACCGGTGGCTTGTTGGGATCGAGGCCAACCTCGGTGAAGGCGTCCTTGTTGTAATAGAAGATCGATGACGACGCGTTGAACGGCATGCTCTGCAGCTTGTCCTGGTACTTGTAGTAGTTGATCACGGCAGACTCGAAGTCCGCCGTGCTGAACTTGTCGCGGTCGATGAAGGCCTGCATCGGCACGACCTGACCGCTGTCGCGCATGTACGCCTGGCCGATGTCGTAGACCTGCACGAGCGCGGGCGCGGCGTTCGACGCGAGCGCGGTGTTCAGCTTGCTCAGAAGGTCGTCATACGTGCCCTGGAAGACGGTCGTGACCTTGATGTTGCTCTGGCTCGCGTTGAAGTTGTTGACGATCTTGTTGAGCGCCTCGCCGTTGATGCCCGACATCGCGTGCCACCACGTGATGTTCGCGGCAGGCTTGACGTCCTTGCCCGGCGCCAGCGCGCTCTGGTCACCGGTCGGACTCGCGGCACCACCGCCGCCGGGGCTGCCGCCGCCGCACGCCGCGGCGACCATCGAAAGCGCGATCGCGAATGCTGCAAGCTTGCGCATCTTTCCCTCCATGCCTTACCCCTTGACCGCACCCGCGGTCAGACCCCGGATCAGCTGACGTTGCCCCAACACGAGCAGGGCGAGCGTTGGTACCGCGACCATGATGACACCCGCCATGACCAGCCCCCAACGGAGCGACTCCTCGAACCGTAGCTGCGCGATGCCGACCTGTGTCGTTCGCATGAGCGTCTCGTTCGTGATGAGAAGCGGCCAGAAGTATTGGTTGTACGTCGAGAGGAACCCGTAGATCGCGACGGTGCCGAGGGCCGGCCGCGACAGCGGTACGACCACGTCGCGCAGGAACCGAAGTGTCGTGGACCCATCGATCCGCGCCGCATCCCAGAGCTCGCGGGGAATCTGCATGAATGCTTGCCGCAGAAGGAACGTCCCGAACGCGGTGGCCATGAACGGAACGGCGAGTCCCTGGTACGTGTCCAGCCAACCGAGCGTCCGGATCGTCATGTAGTTCGGAATGATCGTCGCCTCCCACGGGATCATGAGCGTGCTCAAGAACAGGAAAAAGAGGACCTGACGCCCGCGGAAGACGAGGAACGAGAACGCGTACGCCGCGAGGCTCGCCGTCACAAGCTGTCCGATCACCACCGCAGTCGACACGATGAAGCTGTTCAAAAGGTAACGGCCGATGGGTATCGCCCCCAGGACCTTCTGGTAGTTGTCGAGCGACGGGTGCATCGGCAGGACGGGCGGTGGGAAAGTCGCGATCTCTGACTCGCTCATGAACGAGTAGGACAGCGCAAGCAGCAGCGGGAACGCGACGAGGATCGCCACCACCGCGAGGAGCACATACGAGCCGACTTTTCGGACCGGCAACGCCGGCCGCCGCTGGCGCTGCAGCGCGACGGCGCGCGTCCCCTGAACTGTGGTTGCGCTCATTGATAGTGGACCCGTCGCTCGACAAAGCGGAACTGGATGAGAGTGAGCACGAGCACGAGCACGAAGAGCACGACGGATTCCGCGCTCGCGAATCCAAATTGGAAGTTCTGAAACGCGTCCAGATAAATGCTGTAGACGAGCGTCCGCGTGGCATCGACGGGTCCTCCGCGGGTCAGAAGATGGATCTGGGTGAACGCCTGCAGAACGGCGACGGTGTCGACGACCAACAGGAAGAAGAGCGACGGCGACACCATCGGGATCGTGATCCGGGTGAACATTCGGACGCCGCGGGCACCGTCGAGCCGGGCCGCCTCGTAGACCTCTTCGGGTATTCCCTGCAGCCCGGAGAGCAGCACGATGATGTTCGTGCCGAGCGTCAGCCAGATCGTCGTGATGGAGACCGCGATGATCGCGATCGCCGGTTGAATGAGCCACTCCGGTCCGCGAACGCCAAACAGCGACAGCACGTAATTCAGCAGACCCAGGCTCGGGTTGAAGAGCAGCAGCCAGATCAGCGAACCGACCGCCGCTGAAATGGCGATGGTGCTCGCCATCATCGTCCGGAAGATGTTGATCCCGCGCAGGCGCTGGTTGAGTAGGACGGCCAGGACGAGTCCGAGCGCGATCCCGAGCGGAACCGTGTAGAGCGCGAAGAGGCCGGTCGCCACGAGACCTGAGCGGAAGGTCTGCGAGGTGATCAGATCGATGTAGTGATCGATGCCGTTGAACGTCGTGACGAGGCCGGTGGATCGCGTGTTGTAGAAGCTGAGGTAGAACGTCCGCCCGAGCGGGATGAATACGAAAACGACGAAGATGAAAAGCGCCGGCGCGAGGTAGGCAAGGCCGACTGCGAGGGACCGCAGGTCACGCGCCGTCCATCGCATCACGTCGCGGCATCGTAATGGCTATCTTCCTGTTGAGGCATGGCTCACGCGATCGAGACGCATGGACTGACGCGTCGCTTCGACGGCCGCGTTGCCGTCGAAGGCCTTTCGCTGACCATCGAGCCCGGGACGGTCTTCGGCTTTCTCGGGCCGAACGGGGCGGGGAAGACCACGACCGTGCGAATGCTCGCCGCTCTCATCGCGCCGACGGACGGCGACGCGATCGTCGCGGGCCACGCCCTCGGCGTCGATGACACCGCGCTGCGCCGATCGGTCGGCATCCTCACCGAGCAGCCCGGCCTGTACGACCGGCTCTCCGCCCGCCAGAACCTGCGCTACTTCGCGCGGCTCTATGACCTCGAGCCGGCGCGAGTGGATGCGCAGGTCGAGCGGTACCTGCACCTTCTCGATCTGTGGGACCGCCGCGACGAGCCGGTCGGAACGTTCTCCAAGGGCATGCGCCAGAAGCTGGCGATCGCGCGAGCGCTGCTGCACGAACCGACCGTCGTGTTCTTGGACGAGCCGACCGCCGCTCTCGACCCTGAAGCGGCGCGCACCGTCCGGCAATTCGTGAAAGGCCTTCGCGCCGAAGGCCGGACGATCTTCCTGACTACGCACAACCTCCCGGAGGCCGACGAGCTTTGCGACAGCATCGGCATCTTCCAGCGGAAGCTGCTCCGGATGGGATCGCCCGGCGAGCTCCGGGCAGGCCTCTTCGGCGCGGGGACGATCGTTCGTGTCGTCGGCGATGCCGCGCGCTACGTGCCGATGGCGCGGTCGCTCGCGTTCGTCCGCGGCGTCCACGCCGAGGGCGAAGCGCTCACGATGGAGCTGGACGATCCGGATGCTCGCAATCCCGATCTGGTCGATGCGCTCAAGGCGGCCGGCGCGCGCATTCGCTACGTCGAGCGCCTTCAGCACTCGCTCGAGGATGTCTACCTGCGTCTCGTCGGCGGTCACAAATGAAGAAGGCCCTCGTCGTGCTGGAGAAGGAGTGGCTCGAGCTGCGGCTACAGCGGGCTCTGCTTCTCGCCACGCTGTTCTTGCCGCCGCTCCTCACCACGATCGCGATCGCCGCTTTCGTGCTCGTCGGGCTCGTGCCGGCGTCCGGCAGTGCGGGTCGGCTGCCGTTGATCCCGGAGCTGGTCGGGCTGTCGCCGCAGGAGTTGAGCCAGGTTCTCGCCGGGCGTCAATTCTCGGTGTTGTTTCTGCTCGTCCCCATCTTCATCCCGTCGGTCCTCGCCTCGTACGCCATCGTCGGCGAGAAGCGGGAACGCACGCTCGAGCCGATCCTGGCGACCCCGATCGAGACGTGGGAGCTTCTGTTGGGTAAAGCTCTGGCCGCACTCATCCCAGCCCTCGCGATCACGCTTGCGTCGGCTACCGTCTTCGTTGCGGGGATCGTCGTGTTCGCGGTAAGCGCGGCGGTCCGTGACCTCATCGTGACACCCGGATGGATCCTCGCCGTGCTGGTCGACACGCCGCTGCTGGCGCTGACCGGCGTCGCCCTGATCGTGATCCTCTCGTCGCGCGTGAACGACCCGCGGACGGCGCAGCAAATCTCGGCCGTGCTCGTTGTTCCCGTCCTCGGGCTCATATTCGGTCAGCTCGCCGGAGTCGTTGTCCTCGGGCCGGGGCTTGCTCTAGGCATCGGCGTGATCCTCGCGTTCGTTGCAGCCGGCGCCCTGTGGGTCGCGACGCGCCTATTTCAGCGTGAGGTGATCCTGACCCGCTGGCGTTGAATCGCTAGTGCTTCGACTGGCTCTGGCTCTGGCTTTTGCTCTTGCTGCCACTGTGGCTGGTGCTCTTACTGCCACTGTGGCTCGAGCTCTGCTTCTTTGCGTCCGCGCCGGGGAGGCCGTCGCCCGTTGTCTTGTCTTTCACAGCGCACCACCTTTGGAGCTTCGTTGAAGGAGAACTGCTGCAAGAGCGCGGCCGCCGAGCCTGGGCCATCCCCTCGGGTTTCGGAGTGGCCGGCCTTTTGGCCGGGCGTAGTGCATTTCTGGAGGATCCGGTCCAGATGCTTGTGTGCGACGTGGCCTGAGCGGGTGGCGGGAATCGGACCCGCACGCCAACTTTGGAAAAGTTGTCTGCTACCACTACAGCACACCCGCGCTAGAGGCGCGCTCACGGTACGTTCGATCGCGGTGACAGTTTGCACAGACGATATCGCACTTAGCGACCTCGGCGAGGATGGTTTTGGGACCAGCGTGACTGATCATCTGGGAGACCGTGTAGCGCTTTTGCGTCCGATCCCGATGGTCGAACTGCATGACGTAGAAGAGGAATCGTTCCCTGCAATCCTGGCAAGGAACATCGCGAAGTTTGGCCAGCAGGTCTGTGTTCGCTTTCCAGTAAACACGCTTCTCTTCGATCCGCGGTGAAACTCCTACCGCAAACCACGAGAGCGTGGCCTTGTTCGCTCTGACCCACTCATAGGTCCGAACCGCGTGACAATTAGCGCAGACGATGTCGCACTTCGCGATCTCTTCGAGTAGCACCGAACGTGGCTTGAGCAGGACCTTTCCGGCCGCGATAGAGAACGCTTTCTCGCGCGGATCTCGATGATCGAAGTCCATGACCCAGGGCGGGAACGTTCCGCCGCAGTCTTGGCACGGACGCCGGCGCAAATCTCGCAAGAACTCCAGTGTTGATGCCTGGCGGACGCGAACGCGCTCGATCTCCTGGGTCCGATGCGTGGCGTAATAGGCGACGTTGTACGGGCGCTGGTCGCGCTTGTTCTGCACAGGTTCGCAGTTAGAACATATGTTCGTGCCGTGTCAATAGGACTGGTGGCTAAGTGCGACTCCAGCGCGCCGGCTTTGCACCGAGCTCGCGCACCTTTCCCCGCCGCTCCAGATATCGGAGATGCGCAAGCGTCTCCGC
Source organism: Chloroflexota bacterium (assembly GCA_005880575.1). Classification (GTDB taxonomy): domain Bacteria; phylum Chloroflexota; class Limnocylindria; order P2-11E; family P2-11E; genus 3-1-20CM-2-70-9. The sequence goes on from VBIZ01000189.1 coordinate 9,004, forward strand.
GAGCGCGAACCGCTCCTCGTGGGCGGAGCGCAACACCGGGAAGAGCGCGCGGCAGATCGTGTAAGCGTCACGCTCCGCGTCGCCGATCGCATCGAGCGTCGCGCGCAGCCGGTCCTCGTGGTGCGCAAGGATCTGATCGACGCGACCCGCGAGATCGTCGAACGGATCGCCGTGCGCCGGAAGCACGCGTGTCACCGGCAGCGTGCGCACGGCGCGCAGAGCATCGAGAAAATCGCCGAGCGGGTCATCGCGCGAGTACGGATAGAGGCCGACGTTCGACGTGATCCGCGGGAGCACGTGATCTCCGGAGAAGAGCACACGTTCGGCTCCATCGATGAGCACCGCGTGATAATCGGTGTGGCCGGGAGTCCACTTGAGTCGGATCCGCCGACCACCGAGGTCGACATCCTCGCCGTCCGAAGCGGACGTCACACGTTCGATCGCGTCGACGGCTCTACCGATCTCGAGCCACGACGCGCGCATCCCTTCGTCGACATCGCGTGGCATGCCGTGACGCTCGAACCAGGCGTAGGTCTCGTCGATCATCGAGTGATCGCGTGACCACATGCGCGACGCGTTTTCGAGCTCGGGCCCGTGCATGACGATCTCGGCTCCGGCGCGCTCGAGCGTCCCGGCCATGCCGATGTGATCGGGGTGAAGATGGGTGACGAAGACCCGGCGGACGTCTTCGATGGCGACGCCGGCTTCGGCAAGCGCCGCGCGCAACGCGGCCTCCGCCTCTGTCGTGTGCATGCCCGTGTCGACGAGCGCGTACCCCGACGATCCCTCGATGAGATAGGTGTTGATGCTCCGGAGAGCGAGCGGGAGAGGAAGCGAGACGCGCCGGACGCCCGGCGCGACGATCGGGGCGTTCAGCGTGCGGGGTCGTTTGCGAAGGTCATCACGGGTAGAATGGTTATTCCCCGGCCCGTTCGTCTAGTGGCCTAGGATGCAGCCCTCTCAAGGCTGAGATCAGCGGTTCGAATCCGCTACGGGCTACCAGTTACTCGCGCCGATTCCGTCAGCGGATGTTGATGACGACCTTCGCCCGAGCCTGACCGGTTCCCACGTACCGAACGGCCTCGGCGGCGTCGCCGAGCGAGTACTCCCGATCGATCACCGGGCGCAGCTTTCCTGCTTCTGCGAGCTCCTTCAGAAAGAGAAGGTCCTCGTGGGTCACGCTCGCCAGGAACGGCACCAGCCACCTGTTCCCGAAACGCTTCCGGACGAGGGGCACGATCGACCGCCACATCACCGCGAGCATGCTGCCCTTCGCCGCCCCGGTCACCACGAGCCTTCCGCTCGGCGTCAGAACGCGCCGCATGGCCGAGAACGAGCGGTTAGCTGCGACATCGAGGACCACGTCGTAGCGCTCGCCGCGCTTGGTGACGTCCTCCTGCGTGTAGTCGATCACCTCGTCCGGATCCATCGAACGGACGAGATCCAAATTCCTGGTGCTGGTCACCGCGGTGACGTGCGCGCCCAGTGCCTTCGCGATCTGAACGGCGAATGTGCCGACGCCGCCTCCGGCGCCGTTGATGAGCGCACGTTGTCCAGGCTTCAGCTCACCACGATCGCGAAGACCCTGTAGCGCCGTGACGGCCGCGACGCCCATCGTCGATGCCTGAGCGAATGTCAGTTGCGAAGGTTTTGCCACCAAGCGCTGCTCGCGCGAGGGCGCGTACTCCGCGAATGTGCCTCGGCCTGTGCCGAAGACCTCGTCGCCGGGGCGGAACAGCGTCACGTTCTCGCCGACCGCCTCGACCGTTCCGGCCATGTCCACTCCACGAACGGGGTTGAAAGGCTGGCGCAGCATCGACCCGATCAAGCGGACCATTCGTCCGCCGTGGATGCTGTGCCAGTCGAGCGCGTTGACCGAAGCTGCGTGAACTCGTACGAGCACATCGTCGCCGGCGACCGCCGGTCGTTGGATCTCCTGAAGCCGCAGGACGTCAGCTGAGTCCTGGACCACCGCCTTCATCGTTGTCCCCTCGGCCGCGACTGCGGATACCACGATCTTCCCTCCCTGGCGCCGGGCGCAGGCTCGCACCGCGATGTGAAGAAGTTATGAATGGACCGAGCTAGCGGCGTGCCGGCTGAAAGAGCTCGATCGGGTTGCCGGACGGATCGTCGAGCACGATCTGCTTGCCGCCCGGTCCGGTGACGATCCCGCTCCGGAACCGCACGCCCGCCGTGCGAAGACGCGCGACCTCGGCCTCGATGTCATCGACGATGAAGTGGATGCGGTTCCATCCGCCCGGCCCCGGCTGGCGGCCATCCGGCATCGGACGACCCGCCGAGCTCTTCGGCCCACTCAGCAGGATGCGAAGAGGACCTCGTACGACGTCGGCGAAGGCTGGCGCCATGTTCGAACCCAGCGTGAACCCGAACTGCGTCGTGTAGAACGCGATCGCCGCCTCGACGTCGTCGACCATGTAACGAACATTGACCGTGCTCTCGGCCACGCCCAAACGCTACCCGCTCGAGTGAAGCCCCGCGCTACTGCCCGCTTAGGAACAGGAAGCGCCGGATCCCGAGCGCTCGAAAGACGGGCCGCTGCCATGCCGGGAACGGGGACGCGTCCGAGTCCGGGTCGATCGCGGTCGGATGCACGAGCTCATGCTCGGTCCCGTTCTTTCGGATGGTCGCGCCGCCGGCCGCGAGGATGTTGCGGTACCAATCGGCGCCTTCGCCGAAGGCCATGGGAATCGCGAACCCACCCGGGACGCGCATTCCCACCACGGGGGTCGCATACCCGCGGCCGGAGCGCCTGCCCCGGTGGCGCAGGAGGATGTAAAGGGGGACGTATCGCCGCCCGGCGATGCGGCTCACAAGGCTGTTCAGGATCGGCGTGAAGAGCCCGAAGATCCTTCCCGCCAGCGGCCGCTCGGGCCTCGTCGCGCTCGGTGTGTCTACTGTTCTCGCCATCTTGATGGATCTCCCTTGGAGCGGTGTATTTGGTGTCGCGTACCATTCAATCATCTGATTGATGGATAGGCAAGAGGCACTCGTCCAAGCGGCCTACGAGCTCATCGCCGAACATGGCTTCGAGGGACTCCGCACCCGCGACGTCGCGGCGAAAGTCGGGGTCAACATCGCCACGCTGCATTACTACTTCCCGACCAAGGAGAAGCTGATCCGCGGCGTCGTCGGATACGCGATGGGCCGCTTCCGCACGACCCTTCAGCCGTCGGGCTCGCCGGGCGAGCAGCTGCGCGCGCACTTCGCCGGCATCCGTCGCCTCGCACGCACCGACCCGGAGCTCTTCGTCGTCATGGGCGAGCTCGCGATGCGCGGACGACGCGATCGCGGGATCGCCGCGATCGTTCGGGACGTCGACATCGTCTGGGAAAAGACCTTGACCGCGCTCCTGCGGCACGCGGCAAAGGAGGGCGCCATCGCCAACCCGGCGAAACCCGACGAGCTCGCGGCGCTGATCGTCACGACTCTGAAAGGGCTGTTCATGCTGTCCGGAGACAGCCGCGACCCGAAGGCGATCGATCGTCAGCTGCACGCGCTCGAGCGGCTCATCGCCTAGCGGCGCAGGCGGCTAGCGCGGCGCGCCCTCTCGGACGAGCCGCACCGCCTCGGCGACACCGCCGATCCAGGGCGGACCGTGCCCCGGAAGCACGACCTGGGCGTCGATCGCCTCGATGCGCCTGAGCGACTCGCGCGCGCGGTCGAGGTCGCTCCCGAATGGCGCGAGCTGCGGTCCGGTCTTCCCCGACATCACGTTCAACGTCGCGAGCGCGTCGCCGACGAACAGCATCCTGCGGGCGGCAAGATGCAGCGCGGCAGAGCCCTCGCTGTGGCCGGGAACGTGTATGACGCGCGGCGCACCGGGTACGTCGAGCGTCGCGCCGTCGCCGAACGTCGCGACTTCGAGGATCGGCGTCGCTCGGAGCATTCCCTTGGCCAGCGCGAACGCTAAGAAGCGGAGCGCGGCCGGGCCGATCCCGAGCATCTTCTGGTTCTGCGGCTTGGCTTCACCGCGCGCCATTTTCGCGTCCAGCTCGTGCACCCTCACGGGCACGCCCTTCTCGCGACGCAGCCGTTCGGCGAAGCCGACGTGGTCGATGTGGGCGTGGGTGAGCACGAGAGCGCGCACGTCCGCGAGCGAGCGGTTCATCGCGGCGAGCTCGTTCGGCAGATCGTTCCAGTAGCCCGGCGCGCCGGCGTCGATGATGGTGATCTCGCCGCTCTCCTCGAGCAGGTACGAGTTGACCAGGCCGGAACCGATGCGGTGCACCCCCGGAGCGATCTTCAATGTGCCTTGCGCTTCGGCAGCGCCGTCGCGGCGACCGCCTCGTAGCTCTCGTCGATCCAGCTGCGGAGCAGGCCGACAGGAATGTCGTCGCCCTTCGAGAATCGCGCCACGACCAAACCCGACTTATCCATGCCGTACCCCATCTTCGTCACGAACGTCTGCGAACGCGCATAGAGCAACGAACGGGGCAGCTTCACTCCGACCGACACGTCGGGACCTGAGCCGCCGAGGAACGCGAAGATCTTCTTGCCAACCTTGGCGACATGGTCGCCAGGCCAGGGCTCGTCCGCCCAAGCCCCGGGATGGCTCAGCGCGTGTGCGCGCAGCTGCTTGCGTGCGGCGGCGGGAGTCGTCATTCGGGAATGTCCGCGACGAGCCTATCGTTGTCGTGTCGTGGTCTCCCCCGAGAAGTTTCCGAACCCTGATCTCGACGAGCCCGTCCCCGCTCAGAATGGCGAGGCGAGCGCGGTCCTCGCGGGCGGCTGCTTCTGGTGCGTCGAGGCCGTCTACAAGCAATTGGACGGGGTTCGTTCGGTAACCTCGGGCTATTCGGGAGGGACGAAGGAGACGGCGGACTACGACGTGGTCTCGTCGGGCCGCACCGGCCACGCCGAGGCGGTCGAGGTCCGCTTCGACCCTGCCAAGGTCAGCTACGGCCAGCTTCTGAAGGTGTTCTTCTCGATCGCGCACGATCCGACCACGCGCGATCGACAGGGCCCCGACGTCGGCAAGCAATACCGGTCGGTGATCTTCTACGCGAACGAAGCTCAAAAGCGCGTGGCCGAGGCGTACATCAAGCAGCTCGACGCAGCGAGGGTCTTCGACGCCCCCATCGTGACCGAGGTCAAGCCTCTCGAGCGCTTCTACGAGGCCGAGAGCTATCACCAGGACTACGCCGACCGCAACCCGTCACAGCCCTACATCGTCTACAACGCCGCACCGAAGGTGCAGAAGGTCCGCAAGTATTTCGCGGACCGGGTCAAGGTCGGATAGCACGCGGCCGCGCCATGAAGATCGGCCTGCAGATTCCCTCGTTCACATGGCCCGGAGGCCCCACCCAGATCGGTCCGACGCTCGCGAAGATCGCGCGTACCGCGGACCAGAGTGGATTCGATCTCATCGGTGTCATGGACCACTTCTTCCAGATCCAATCGCTCGGCCCGCCTGAGCAGGAGATGCTCGAGGCATACACGACACTCGGCTACCTCGCCGCGAACACCTCGCGTGCGCGGCTCGTCACGATCGTGACCGGGGCCGTCTATCGCTATCCGGGCGTCATCGCGAAGATCGTTACCACGCTCGACGTGCTGTCCGGAGGGCGCGGCATGCTCGGCATCGGCGCCGGTTGGAACGAGTACGAGGCGAAGAGCCTCGGCATCCCCTTCCCGCCGGTGCCTGAGCGCTTCGATTGGCTCGAGGACACGCTCCGGCTGTGCCTGCAGATGTGGAAGGGCGACGAGTCCCGTCTCGAAGGCAAGAAGTTCGTGTTCGAGCGTCCGCTGAACTCGCCGCAGAGCATCACGCGGCCGCATCCGCCGATCATGATCGGTGGAATGGGCGAGCAGAAGACGCTCCGCCTCGTCGCGAGGTACGCCGACGCCTGCAACCTGTTTCCGACGCCCGAGCTTGCGCACAAGCTCGACGTGCTGAAGCGCCACTGCGAGCGGGAGAAGCGCAATTACGACGACATCGAGAAGACAACGATGTACCGCTTCGACGTCGGCGAGCGCGGTGAGAACGTGGGTCAGATCGTGGAGCAGCTCCGAGGTCTATCCCGGATGGGCTTTTCGACCGCGATGGGCGGCGTCAAGGACGTCTGGAAGATCACACCGCTCGAGATCATCTCGCGCGAGATCATCCCGGCCGTCGCTGCGTTCTAGTCGACGCGATAACCCGCGGGATCGATCCGCGCCGCGACGATCCTGGGACGGCCGCGCGGCGTCGTTTTGAAGGCGGCGCGACATTCGTCGACCGTGCTCACGATCGTCGCGTCGATGCCGAACGCCTCGCCGAGCTTCGCGTAGTCGATTTCGCCGAACGTCGTGCCGGTTATCGGATAGCCCCTCCGCTCTTGCCCCGCTTTGATCTGCGACAGAGCGTCGTCGATAAGCACGATGACGGTCACCTCCAATCCGAGCCTGGTCCCCGTCTCGATCTCGGCCATCGCCATCGCGAAGCCGCCGTCGCCGAGGACGCACGCGACGGGCCTGGCACGGTCTGCCAGCTTGAGGGCGAGCGCCGCCGGTAATCCGTAACCCATCGAGGAGAGCCCGTTGGAGACGAAAAAAGTGCGCGGCCGGTACGCCGGCCAGCATTGCGCACTGACGGCCTTGTTGTAGCCGACGTCGCAGGTCACGAGCGCGTCCTCCGGCAACGCGGCGCGGAGCTCGCGCAGCACCTCCTGCGCGGTGAGTTCCTTGACGCTCCCGCGGACACGCGACAGGAACGCGTCGCGGAACGCGCTGATCTCGTCGCGCGCGACCTTCGGCGTGGCCTGACTCACGGCGCACAGCCGCTCGAGCGCGGCGTCAATTGGGCCAACGATCTCGACTTCGCTGCCGTAGTAACGATCATCGTTCGGAACAAGTCCGATGTGGACGATGCGCGCTCTCGCCGACCAGTCCCTGTCGAACTCGACCGGATCAAAACCGACCATAAGGACCAAGTCGCACGTGTCGATGAAGTCGTAGAGATACGCCGTGCCGAGCCCTTCGATCGTGCCGACGAAGAGGGGATGGTCCTCGCGGAATACGCCCTTCGCTTTCGGACTCACGATGACGGGCATCTGCCAGGCCTCGGCGAGAACCCTGAGCGGCGTGGCGACGGCATCGGTGTTCGCGTCCATGCCTACGAGGAGGACCGGCCGCTCGCTGCCGCGAAGACGCGCCGCCGCCGTACGGATCGCGTCGTCGTCGATGGCCGATACGGGCTCGGTCGCAAATCGCGGAAGCGCCACGTCGACCGTCTCCTGACTGGGGACGTCGCTCGGCACCTCGAGATAGACCGGACCGCGACGCACGCGCTCGGCGATGCGGAGCGCACGCTCGACCACGGCAGCGGCGTTCGTCGCGCTCACGGTGGCCTGCCATTTGGTGATCGGCGCGAAGAGATGCTTCAGGTCGAGACGCTGATGCGTCGCGATCTCGTACCGCTCCGCCGGCAGCTGCCCGCTGAATGCGATCACCGGCGCACGGTCGAGGTAGGCCTGCGCGATCCCGGTCACGAGATTGGTCGCGCCTGGGCCAAGCGTGGCCAGGCAAACCCCGGGCGTGCCGGTCGCGGTCGCCGTCGCCTCGGCCATGAAGGCCGCGGCCGTCTCCTGTTTGGTGAGCACGAACTCGAGGCCCGCCTGCCGGAATCCCTCGATGAGGTCGATGACCTCGCCCCCGGGATGCCCGAACACGTGTTTGACGCCAGCCGCCCGCAGGCGATCGCCGATGGCGCGGGCGACGGTCGGAGACACGCGAATAGCATGCCGCCGTGGCGGTCGTCCTGCTGGCGTTCGTCGCAGCGTTCGTGCCTGCTTTCCTGTGGCTGGTGTTCATTTACCGGCGCGATCGCTACGAGCCCGAGCCGAAGACGCTGATCGCGCGGCTCTTTCTGTGGGGACTCGCGGCGGGTCCGTGGGCCTCGGGGATGAATATCCTGATCGCGCACCTCTTCGCGCCGTCGATCGAGAGCGCCCAGCGCGCCGGCTCCCTGTTCGTTGCGGCGACCCTGCTTTTCGCGCTCGTCGCGCTCTCGGCTCTCAACGAAGAGGTCATGAAGTACGTCGTCGTCTCCAGCCGTGTGCGCGGCGACCCCGCGTTCAACGAGCCCGTCGACGGGATGATCTACATGAGCACCGCCGCGATCGGCTTCTCCGCGGGAGAGAACGTGGTCTACATCCTGAACACGTACTTCGGTCTCATCGCCGATTCCACGCGACCCGGCGTTCCACTCGCGCTCATCAACGCTTTCCTCGTGACGGCGCCGCTTCGCGCGTTGCTCAGCACGATTGGCCACATCACGTGGTCGGGAATCATCGGATGGTTCCTCTCACGCCATTACCTCGAGAAGGGTTCGGGCCGGATGCTCGTGGGCGGCATCCTGCTCGCCGCGAGCTTCCACACGGCGTACAACCTTCCCCTCTTTCTCCAGGAGCTGGGTCTTGCGGTGGGATGGATCACCTGGCTCGTGTGGATCGCCGGGATCGAGCGCTATCTCACGCTCCTTGGCCGCGCTCTCCTTGCGTCGCCCTTCCGGAGGGCGGCCCTGCGCGCGAAGGGCGCCGCCGCGGTCCACGCCGAGGTGCTTGGTGCGTATCGCTCGCTTCGCGCCCGCCAGCTGCCGATCACGATCCTTCTCGTTGTCCTTGGGATCGTCGCCGCGACGGCCGCGGCGCTCGCCGGTCTGCCGCAAGAGGTGCCCTACACGTCGGCGTTCGCCTTCGTCCTCGCGGCGATCGCATTCAGCCGTTTCAACTGGCGTTGCCCAATTTGCGGCGCGCACTTGAACGGCCTGAGCCCGAGGAGCTGCACTCACTGCCACGTTAAGTTCACTTAGGGCGCGGCGGCGGGTGGCGCGGGGGAGCGGGTTGCGCGCGAATCCAGCTCAGCTTCGGGCTCGAGCAGCGCCGGGGTCTTCTTCGCTCGGCCCCTCGTGGGATCGCGATGGACCGTCCGCCGGGGGCCGCTCGCTCAGAAGACCCCGACGCTGCTCGACCCGTCCCCGCGACACCCGCGGGCCCCGTGCAGCTCTAGGAATGTCTCGTGTTCGTAAGTGCTGCACCCGTCGTCGTGCGCACTCCTCGACGGAGCGTGAGAGCAGGACTCGGTGTCGGCACCGGCACTGCGCGCGTGGATGCGGGCGCCATGACCGGCGGTTGAAGCGGCGCGGCGATCTGCTTGACGTTCGCGTTCGCATAGCCGAATCCGAAGAAGAACACGTTCAGTACGGTCGCGACCGCGGTGAGCTTCAGCATCCAAACCGGGACGGTGCCGGACCTGGTGAATCCGGCACCGTCCGCGGAGGAAGCTGGCTGGTGTCTGCTAACGGCCACGCCGTTCGGGGTTGTCGATCAGCTGCGCGAGACGCGTCGAGAGGCTCGTCTTGAGCTGCGTCGCCTGGTCCGCGGTGATCGTGCCGGCCTTCTGGGCCGCGTCGATCTTGGCCGTCGCGTCGGCGACCAGTGCGTTCAGGAGACCATCGCGGCTCTTACCCGCCGTCGCGTTCGCGATCTGTGCGAGTGTCTGACCTGCGCGCACTTTCGTTTCGAGGTCGGCTGCGGTCGTACCGAGATACGTCGCCGCTGCCGCTTCCGAATCACCGATCACGTTCTTGCCGCCCGGTCCGCGGCCGTAGCCGCCGGGGCCGTTACCGTTCGCCGGGTTCGGACGCGCGCCGATGCCTTTCTGGTCGACGAGCGCCGCGATGTTCTGCTGCTGCGAAGCGACGAGCGCCGCGATGAGCCCGTCACGCGTCTTGCCGTGCGCGATTGCGACGTCGGCGAGACTCTTGTCGGTCCCAAGCTCGGTGCGAAGCTGAGCCTCGGTGATCCCGATGTACGTCGCCGCGGCCGTGATGTACGAGCCCTTCGCGCCCGGCCCGTTGCCGAGCATCTGCCCGACGGTCTGGTCCCAGATCTGGGAGACCGCCGCGGGAGCGCTGCCGCCGGGTAGGAAAGCGGCCGCCGCGAACCCGCCTGACAGGCCGAGCCCGATGACCGCCGCGATGAGAAGTGCCTTCGCTGGTTGGATTGCGTTCACGCGTTCCCCTTTCTGAGGTCGTCTACGAATAGCAAACGGGCGCGGCGCGTTCGTTGCATGAAAGGAATCCAAGAGTTCGCTAAGGACGCCGTTCCTTAGGCCGTTCTTACGGGGTCCGCTCGTAAACTCGATACCAATGCGTGTCCTCTTGGTCGAAGATGAGCCCGCTGTCAGGGATGCGGTGGAACGGGCGCTCCGCGGCGCCGGCCACAAGGCCGACCTGGCCCGCGAAGGTCCAGCGGGCCTGGAGCTGGCGATGAGCAACCCGTACGACGCGGTGGTTCTCGATCTCGGCCTGCCGGGCCTCGACGGGGTCGAAGTCTGCCGGCGGCTTCGCGCCTCGGGCAATCAGGTGCCGGTCCTCATGCTCACCGCCCGCGCTGCCGTCCGCGATCGCGTCGAGGGGCTGGACGCCGGTGCCGACGACTACCTCGTGAAGCCATTCGCGCTCGACGAGCTCCTTGCGCGCATCCGAGCGCTCGGGCGCCGGGGCGATGACGGCGCGAAGGCGCGCGGCGTCCTCCGCTTCATGGACATCGCGCTCGATCGCGATGCGATGGAGTGTCGCCGCGGCGACCGCCTCATCCCGCTGACGCGTACGGAGTACTCGCTCCTCGAGCTCTTCATCGCCAATCCGCGGAAGGTCCTTCCGAGGGACGTCATCTTCGATCGGGTGTGGGGATATGACTTCGGTCCCGACTCGAACTCGCTCGACGTCTACGTGGGCTACCTCCGCCGCAAGCTCGAGACGGGGGGCGAGCCGCGGGTGATCCAGACCGTGCGCGGTGTCGGCTATGTCATGAAGGAACCGTGAGCTTTCGCCTTCGAGTCACCCTTCTCACGGCTGCCGCGGTCGCGGTCGCCGCGATCGTCGCGTCCGTCGCGATGTATCTGGTCGTGCAGGACCAACTCATCAAACAGGTTGACCAGAACCTCACAGCCGCGGCATCGGGGCCGATTCGCGATCCCGGAGGCCCATTCCGGCGCGGACCCAGCGACGTTTCGAACCGAGCCGAGGTTTTTGGGCAGATCATCAACGCGAGCGGAACGGTCGTGCAGGGAGACGGCGGGTACTCCATCCCTGGGCTCGTGACGGCCGAGGTCAAGAACGTCGCCGCGGGTAAGGCGCCCGAGTTCTTCGCTACGGCGACGGTCGGCGAGGCCCGCTTCGAGATCTACGTGAAGCCGATCCAAGGCGGCGCGATCCAGCTCGTTCAGGAGCTCAGACCGATCGATGCGGCGCTCGCTCAGACGAGACTCCTCCTGATCGCATTCGTGGCGGGCGCGATCCTCCTGGCGACGGTGCTCGGTGCGCTCATCGGGCGCGCCGCGCTCGCCCCGGTAAAGCGGCTTACCTCCACTGTCGAAGAGGTTACGAAGACGCGGGACCTTTCCCGTCGCGTCGCCGCACGGGGCAAAGACGAGCTGAGCCGACTCGGGACGAGCTTCGACGCAATGCTCGGACAGCTCCAGACCTCGCTCCGCTCACAGCGGCAGCTCGTGGCGGACGCGTCGCACGAGCTGCGTACTCCGCTCACCAGCCTTCGGACCAACCTCGAGCTCCTCGAGCGCGGTCAGCCGACCGATCCAGTCGAGCGCCAGCAGCTCCTCGGCGATCTCGTCACGCAGATGGAACGGATGACGACCCTTGTCGGCGATCTTATCGAGGTCGCGCGCGAGGAAGAGACGCCGATGCCGTTCGAAGAGCTCCAGCTCGAGGGGATCGTTCACGAAGTCGTCGACGACATGTCGTTCCGCTATCCGAAGGTGCACTTCAACGTGATTTCATCGCCGTCTTCGATCAATGGCGTCAAGGTCCGCGTCGCCCGCGCGATCACCAACCTGCTCGACAACGCGGCGAAATACAGTCCGCCCGGCGCGACGGTCGACGTCTCCGTCGCGAACGGCGAGATCTCGGTGCGCGATCACGGTCCCGGTGTCGCGGCGGAGGATGCGCCGCGCGTGTTCGACCGCTTCTGGCGATCGAACGATGCGCGCCACCTTCCCGGATCCGGCCTGGGCCTCTCGATCGTGAAGGACGTGGCCGAGTCCCACGGCGGCTCGGTCACGCTGGAGCGTCCGATCGACGGCGGCGGCGGCGCGCGTTTTCGTCTTCGTCTCAAAGGGGTCTAGCGAGACCATCCGAGCGTTCCGCTCGCGCCCTCGCCACCTAGCATCCGCGGATGCGACAAGTGAATTTCGTGGCCCTCGTGGTCGGATGGGTCGTCGACATTGGCGGCTCGAACGCGGTCGCGACGCTCTACATCCTCTGGGCGACCGCGTCAGGCCGGCTCGATACCGCGACCCTGAGAGACCCGAACGCGCTCATGCGGGATCCCGAGCTCCTGCAGGCACTGTTCTTGACCGGTCTCGCCGTCTCGATCGCCGCCGGATATGTGGCGGCGCGGATCGCCGGACGCGCGCATGTGCTCTACGGCGTGCTCTCGTCCGCGGCCTCGCTCGTCTTTGGCATCCTGTCACTTGGGCAGGCGCTCCAGACACAACCCGAGTGGCTCGTTGCCGCCGGGTTCATCGGCGGGCCCGCCGCGGGGGCGCTGGGCGGCTACATCGCGCTCCGCCAGGCGCGCACATGGGCCGCGGCTGCCGACCCGAGCTTCTAATCGGCTAGCTGAAGGGCACACCTCTGCGCGTACGCGCGCTCGTACCATCTGATCGGTGGAAGGGCTCCTCGTCATGGCGGATATCTCCGGGTACACGGCCTTTGTGGCCGGCACGGAGCAGGACCATTCGCAGGAAATCCTCGCCGAGCTCATGGAGGCCATCTCTCGCAGCTTCGGCGGGAAGCTGACGGTCGACCAGGTCGAGGGCGACGCGCTCTGCTGCACGACCGATCGGACCGATGTGGGTGTGGTCGACTGGCTCCGCGAGACCTACCGCGTCTTTCACCGCCGACTTCGTGACATCCGCTCCGCGACCACTTGTCCCTGCCGCGCCTGCGCGACGGTTCAGAACCTTGGACTCAAGTTCGTCGTGCACCGAGGGTCGTTCTCGCGGTACGAGGTCGCAGGCCGCGTCCAGCTGCACGGGAACGATGTGAATCTCGTTCACCGGCTTCTGAAGAACACCGTTCCAGGCCACGAGTACCTCCTCGCGACCGCCGCCGCCGTCACATCGTGGCCTGATAGCGTGCGCGCTTCGTTCGTGGCCGCGCCCCAGCAATACGACCTCGGCGCAGTGGATGCGTCGTACCTCGATCTGCGGCCGGTCCGCGATGCCGTCTGGACCGAAAAGACGCCGACCGTTGACCCCGCGACGGCGAAGATCCGCAGCACGGCGCGCTTCCCGGGGACACCCGAAGTGGTCTTCCGCCACTTCACCGACCCGAAGCTCCGGCAGATCTGGATGGGTGTTCCGCGCGTCGACTTCCATCCCGGTGCGCGAGGCTCGCTCGTCGGAGCCGAGTACCACTGCATCCACGGGGAGAATCAGAAGACCGTCTTCAAAGTACTCGGCTGCAACGCGCCGAAGGAGATCACCATGCAGATCGAGTTCCCGTTTGTCGGCACCGTGTGGCGGACCGATCGTGCCGAGGCGGAGGGGCCTGCGAGGACACGCGTCGACACCGCGATCTCCTGGAACATCAAGGGCATCAGGGCGCCTGTGCTCAACTTCATGGCCACGCGGATGCTCCGGCGATACGGTGCGCTGTATGACAAGCGCGTCGCGGAGATGATTCAGGCGAGCGCGCGCGCGAGCGTGTAGGCGCCGAGGACGAGCAGCAGCACGCCGACGACCCGGCGAAAGACCGCCTCATTCATCCGGCGCAGCGCCCGTCCTCCGAACACCGTTCCGAGGATCGTGCCGATCGAGAGCAACACGATGAGCGGCCACCGCGCGGCGATCTCGGCGCCCTGGGTCGCGAGGTATACCGGTATGCGCGCGCCGTCGACGATCAGCGCGACCGCGGTGGCCGTCGCGACGAAGGCCTCCCTCTCGACATCGAACCCGAGGAGGGCCGCCGCCCGAATCCCGCCCTGATTTCCGACGAGCCCACCGAGGAGTCCCGAGAGCGCACCTCCGACCAGCGCAGAGCGGCGTCCGGAGAACCGCATCCGCTGAGCGAATCCAGTGAGACTGCCCACGCCCGCGAAGATCAAGAGCAGAGCGAAGACGATCGCGAGGGCGGAGCTCTGGACCACCCCTTGAAGCGCCGCACCGACGAGCCCGCCGATCGCGCTCGCGGCGCCAAATCCGAGCAGGACCTCGCGATCGATGCGCGTTCGTACGAGAAGAAACCGGACGAACGTGCCGGCGAGGTGGGGAAGAGAGACCATCGCGATGGCGAGGCGAACATCGAACTGCGTCGAGAGGACCGGCGTGAGCACGCTGCCGATGCCGAAGCCGGAGATGGAGGCGATCGCACCCGCGAGGACCGCAGCGAGGGCGGCCACGGCGCTGAACAAGTCCACGCGCTTATCCTCCTCTGCGGATGACGACGCCGCGCGGGACCGATTTGCTCCATGACCCGCGCCGCAACAAGTCGACGGCCTTCAACGAGAAGGAGCGCGAGGCGCTCGGGCTTCTTGGCCTTCTCCCGGAGGGCATCGACGATCTCGACACGCAGCTGCGGCGGGCGCTCGCGCAGCTCGACGGGAAGACGACGGATCTCGAGCGCTACATCTACCTCTCGCAGCTGCAGGACACCGACGAAACGCTCTTCTATCGGGTGCTCATGTCCGACCCCGCCAGGTTCATGCCGATCGTCTACACGCCGACCGTCGGCGAGGCCTGTCAGAAGTTCGGGCATCTCTTCCGCCGGCCTCGCGGCCTGTACCTATCGATCAAACGGAAGGGCCGACTGCGCGAGATCCTCCGCAACTGGCCGGAGCGGGACGTGCGCTGCATCGTCGTAACGAGTGGCGAGCGGATCCTCGGGCTCGGCGACCTCGGTGCGAACGGCATGGGGATCCCGATCGGCAAGCTCGCCCTGTACACGGCGGCGGGCGGCGTCCCGCCGCAGTACACGCTGCCGGTGCTGATCGACGTGGGGACGAACAACGAAACGCTCCTCTCGGATCCGCTCTACCTCGGGCTGAAGCAGAACCGGATCTCCGACGACGACCTCGACGACTTCGTCGACGAGTTCGTCGCCGCGGTCGAGGCCGAATTCCCCGGTGCCCTGATCCAGTTCGAGGATTGGGCCGGCGCCGACGCGATCCGTCTGCTCGAGCGCTACCGCGAGCGCGTGTGCTGCTTCAACGACGACGTACAGGGAACCGCAGCCGTCGCCCTGGCGGGGATCCTCGGCGCGCTCCGCATCACCGGTACGCCGCTGGCGCTGCAGCGGTTTCTGTTCCTCGGTGCGGGATCCGCGGCCGTCGGGACGGCGGACCTGCTCGTGAAGGCCATGCGTGACGAGGGCGTGTCCGAGGACGAGGTGCGTTCGCGAGTCGCGCTCTTCGACCGCAAGGGTCTCGTCACAGCGGATCGCGAAACGGTCCACGACTACCAGAGGCCGTTCGCGCAGCGCCACGCGCCGATCGCCGACTTCGTCTCCGCGATCGAGGAGCTCAGACCGACGGGCATCATCGGACTCTCGACGGTCGGTGGCGCGTTCGACCAGCGCGTCATCGAGGCGATGGCGCGGGTGAACGAGCGGCCGATGATCTTCGCGTACTCGAACCCGACTTCGCGGTCGGAGTGCACGGCGCAGCAGGCCTACATGTGGTCGGCAGGACGCGCGGTTTTCGCCGGCGGCAGTCCGTTCGCTCCGGTGCGATTCGGTGACCGCACTTTCGTTCCGGGACAGGGCAACAACGTCTACGTGTTCCCGGCAATCGGCATGGCCGTCTACGCGACCCGCGCGCGCCGCGTGACCGACGAGATGTTCATCGCAGCCGCGAGCGCCGTGGCCGAGCAGGTGACGCCGAGCGACATCGAGGTGGGGCTCGTGTATCCGCCGGTGTCGGCCATCTTCGAGACTGAGCTGCGCGTGGCGGCGCGCGTCGCGAAGGTCATCTTCGAGGCCGGGCTCGCGCACGTCGAGCGGCCGACCGACATCCTGGCGTTCATCCGTGAAAAGGCCTACGTGCCGCGCTACCAGAGCCTCGTCTAGCGCCTAGAGTTGACCGGCGTGCTCGTCGCAGGCCGCGAGGTCAAGGTCACCAATCCCGAGAAGGTCTTCTTCCCCAAGATGGGCCTCTCCAAAGGTGACCTCGTTCAGTACTACGTCGACGTGTCCGACGCGGTCCTGCACCACGTCGCGAGGCGTCCCATGCAGATGAAGCGGCACCCCAATGGGGTCGAGGGCGACTTCTTCTACCAGAAGCGGGTGCCGGTGCCGCACCCGGAGTGGCTCGAAACGGTGCACATCAGCTACCCATCCGGCAACGAGGCCGACTTTCCCGTCGTCACGGATGCGGCCGGCCTGGCGTGGATCGCGAACCTCGGGTGCATCGAGCTGCATACCTGGCACTCCCGCGTGCCTGAGGTGAACAAGCCGGACTACCTGCTCATCGACCTCGACCCGTCCGAGGGCAATCCCTGGGCGCACGTGCGCGAGATCGCGATGGCCGGAAAACGCGTCATGGACGACCTCGGCCTGCCGTGCTACCCGAAGACGAGTGGCGTGACCGGCTTGCACATCCTCATCCCGATCGTTCCGGAGCTCGAATTCCCCCTCGTGCGTGAGATCGCGCGGGCGATCGCGAAGGCGATCGTCGCGCTCGTACCCGAGATCGCGACGGTCCAGTGGAAGGTCGCCGGTCGTCCCGGGGTGTTCGTCGACTACGGGCAGAACGCGTTCGATCGCACCATCGCGTCGGCGTACTCGATACGTCCGGTGCCAGACGCACGCGCTTCGGCACCGCTCCGCTGGGACGAGGTGCCTTCGGTCGAACCTGGCGACTTCACCATGGTCACGATGCGCGACCGCATCGCGGCGGTCGGCGATCTCACGGCGGGGATGTGGGACAAGGCGGTGAGCCTTGATCCGCTTTTCGACGCGCTCAAGGTCAAACGGACACCACCGAAGCGCAGTCCCCGCCCCGGCCCGCCGCGCGACTGGCGCGCCGAATCCGAGGCAAGGAAAGCCGGTGGATCGGGGTGGAACCGCGGACAGCAGCGCGGCCCGAGCCACCGTTAAGGCGATTCGGGCCGCGCGGGGAGCAGGGGTGCGGGCTTACCGGTACGTCGACCAGAACTGGCCGGCGCTCAGGTGTGACTCGACGAGTGCCTTGCGGCACACGTAGTTGATCTTCTCGACCAGATCCGAGATCTCGTCCGGCGACTTGCCGTTCAGCTTCGCCTTGAGCTCGAGGCAGGCCTTCATCTTCTCGGTCAGCTGGTCCTTCTTCGCGGCATACCCGAGCTTCGCGGCGAACTTCGCCTTGAACTCATCGAGCGACAGACCGCTCTGCTCGAGCGCGACGACGCAGGCATCGCTCTCGAAGTCTTGCGTCGCGGCGCACTCCTTGACGAGCGCGTAGAGGTCGACCTCGGGCTTCGGCTCTTCCTTCTGCGGCATGTTGTCGAGGTTGTCCGCGAGCACGCGGAAGAAGTTCGAGTCGACCGGGCTCACCTGCAGCGCGGCGATGCACTGGTCGCTGTTCGCGTCGCGCGTCTCGATGCAGTTCACGATGCGCTCGCTGAAGCCATCGTTGTGCGCGGTGACCGCGGTCGCGGCGGTGGCCGTGGCCACGAAGGCCGAAACGATCGCCACCAGCAGGTAGCGTGCGAAGACAGAGCGCGAAAGCATTCAGGGCTCCTTCCCACCGGGCCGGAAAGACCGGCCCTGTGATGAGAACGGCCCTCGGCGTGCGAACCGTGCACTTCAAGGGGTACTAGGACCGTGGCCCTCGCTTCACATCTCCGCGCGGCGTTCACCGCCAATTCACATCGAGATTTCAGCCTCGTCGGTGAACTACTCAATCTGGAGGATGTGTTGACGCTCTATTCGATTGCGCTCTTCTTCCATATCAGCGGCGCGCTCGGGGTCTTCGCTGCGCTCGCGCTCGACTGGGTCGGCCTTTCAAATCTCCGGCGCGCGCGGACGGCGGAGCAGGTCCGCGAATGGGCCGGCGTGTACCGGATCACCCCCGCCCTCGGTGCCGCCTCCGTCGTCGCGCTCCTGGTCTTCGGTCTCTATATGACCGCGGTCACGTGGGGTCCGACCGGCTGGATCGGCCTCGGCTTCCTGTCGCTTCTCCTCATTGCGGGGCTCGGCGCGGCGAGCGGCGTGCGTCTCGGTCGCATCCTCGCGGTTGCCGCGAGAGGCCAGGGATCACTCGCGGAAGAGGTGCGCGCGCAGCTTCGCGCGCCTCTATTCGTCGCCTCGGTCCGGGCGCGCACCGCGGTCGCCCTTGGCGTCGTGTTCCTGATGACGACCAAGCCTGATGCCGCGGTATCGCTTCTCGTTGTTGCGGTCGCTGTTGCGCTCGGCATCGCCTCGGCCATTCCGGCCCCGCGCGAGCGGTCGATGGGTCCACAGTCGATCTAGACGAGCTTCCCCCGCAGAAGATCGTCGAGACGGGGGTCTCCGGGTTTGGGCGTCGGCTTCACCTGCTCCCAGGTGCAGTCCTTCGGGTCCTTATCCGGCCGGAAGCGCATGAAGCGCGTGCCGTGGCGGAACCGCTCCTGCTCCATTTTGTCGAAACGGACCTCGCAGACGATCTCGGGCCGGATCTCGTGCCATGGAAGGTCTTTTCCTTGCGACCACCGCGAGCCCCCTTCCGGCGTACGTCCCCACTCCTGCTCGATGTGCTGGTCTGCTTTCAGCAGGGGCGGGAGCATCTTCTGCAGCTGCTCCTGCAGCGGACCGGCGATTCCGGAGGTGTGCCCGACGAAGTCGAGCGTCCCGTCGTCGCGATAAAGGCCGAGAAGAAGCGACGCGATTTTGCTGCTGCCACTGGTGCGGTATCCCACGATGACGCAATCGACGGTCCGGTGATGTTTCACCTTCGAGACCGCGTCACGCGCACCGGGCTTGTAGGGGAGGTCGACGCGTTTCGCGATCACGCCGTCCAGGCCGATGATCTCGAGCCGTTCGAGCCACTGCTTCGCGAGCACGGGATCTTTCGAGATAGGGGACAGCGAAAACCCTTTCGCCACACGTTCGAGCTCCGTGCGGCGTTCGGCAAGCGGACGCTCGTGGATCGGCTCGCCGTTCCACAAAAGGATGTCGAACGCGATGTAGCGCGCCGGCGTTTCGGCGGAGAGCTTTCGAATCCGTGACTCGGCCGGATGCAGGCGCATCTGCATCGCGTCGAACTCGAGCCGGCCGTCGAGCTCGATGACGATCTCGCCATCGAGCGCCGAGTGCGGCGGCATGAGATCGCCCAGCTTTCGAAGCTCGGGGAAATAGCGAAGCAGTGGCCGCTCGTTGCGGCTCCAGAGCGCGAGCTCGCCGCCGTCGTTCTCCAGTACTCCACGAAAGCCGTCCCACTTCGGCTCGTACTGCCACCGCTCGCCCACGGGAAGTGCCTCCACGAGCTGCGCCTCCATTGGTGGGAACGGGACGTTGGGGCCCGGCATCAGTCGGCAACCCCCGCGATCGCTTTCGTGACTTCGCTGAGCCAGCTCGCCATCTCGCGCGGCGATCGCAGATGCACGAGCCGCCCCTCGCGGCCGTCTTTCGTCACCAGCTCGAAAAGATCGGATCGCATCGCATGAACGCGGCGCAGGGTTCGAAACAGCAAGAGCGATGACGGCGGGGCGCTCTGTCCTGCCCACGCACGGCGCCGAACGAGCGACGCGACCTGCCGCTTCGCGGCCCACCACACATGCGTCCGGAAAGGAAAGTCGATGTACACGATCGTGTCGGCGAGTGACATGCGCCTATCGATCACCGGCCAGGGTCCGAACCCATCGATGATCCACGCATCGCCCGCGGCCCATGCGTCGAGCGTAAGAGCGACCTCGTCGAGTGGCGCCCGCCGCCAACTCGGTAGCCACTGCACCTCGTCGACCTCGTGGACCGGAATGCGCAGGTGCCGCCCAAGGGCGCGCGCGAGCGTGGACTTCCCGCCGCCTCCGTTGCCGATGACCGCGACGCGCCGCATGCGGAACATCGTCACACGGAAGTGAGATCGAGGTCCGCCGCCCTCCCGCGGCCGGCGGACCTCGCTCGATGAGTGCTAGACCGGCTCCGCTCTTATTTGCCGCGCTTGGCGAGCACCGAGTCCTTGGCCTGCTTGGCGATGCGGAACTTCAGCACCCGCTTTGCGGGGATCGAGATCGGCTGGCCAGTCGCAGGGTTCCGTCCCATGCGAGCCTTCCGGTCGACGATCACGAGCTTTCCGACGCCGGGGATGGTGAAGCCGCTGCGGGCTTCCTTGTACGCGAGTGAGGCCAGCTCATCGAGGAACTGCCCCACCTGCTTCTTGGTCAGACCGGTCTTTTCCGACAGACGATTCAGGGTCTCCGACTTCGAGATCCCAGCCACGTATCCCTCCTGTGCGGCCTATGGCCTGTTTGGTTCGCGCCGCATTCTGCACGAACGCACAAGAGCGCATGATGCGACGGTGCCACTTTTGGTGGTCGAAGACCCCCCGGATCGCCCGGAATGGCTTCGGCAGACGATCCGCCTGCTGGTGGACGGGACGGCGATCGAGCGCGACAAACTCCTCGCTCGGGTCGAAAAGCTGCCCGACACGTCCCTCCTCGCGGGGTCGGATGACGACTGGGGGCTCGGTCAGGTGGCGACCCACCTCCTCATCGTCGAGCGGGGGAGCGCTCTCACCGGGCTCCGGCTGGCCCAGGGCGGGCCTCCCGGCCGAACCGGGCAGCCCCGGCCCGCCGCCTCCGACGTGAGCCGCGCCGGGATCCGCAGCCTCGCCGAAAAGGCCGCTGCCACGGCGGAAAAGCTGGTTCTGGAGTTCCCAGCGGAGCCGGATCTCGGGGCCACCGCGAGGCATCCTTACTACGGCGATTTGAATTGTTTTGGTTGGCTCCTCATGCTGCCAGAGCACTACCGAGCACATCTCTTGGCGCTCGACCAGGGCCGGCCGAGCGCCCTTTAGGGAGGCCGCCTTGGCCACGGAAACCAAATCGTCGACGGCGCTCGAGACGTTCTCGCGCGAGGACCGGACGTTCCCGCCGCCGAAGGGATTCGCCGCCAAAGCGAACGCCAAAGATCCGGCGATCTACGAGCGGGCGGAAAAGGACCTCGAGGGCTTCTGGGCCGAGCAGGCGAAAGCCCTCACCTGGCGCAAGCCCTTCACCAAGGTGCTCGAGTGGGAAACGCCGTACGCGAAGTGGTTCCTGGGCGGCGAGCTGAACATCTCGGAGAACTGCCTCGACCGCCATGTAAAGGCAGGCAAGGGCGCAACGGTCGCCTATTACTGGGAGGGCGAGCCGGGCGACAGCCGAGCGATCACCTACCAGGACCTTCTCGCCACGACCTCGCGCGCCGCGAACGCCCTGAAGGAGCTCGGTGTGCGGAAGGGTGACCGCGTCGCGATCTACATGCCGATGATCCCGGAGCTTCCTGCGGCGATGCTCGCCTGCGCGCGGATCGGCGCTCCGTTCACGGTCGTCTTCGGCGGATTCTCGGCCGAGGCGCTCTCGGGGCGCATCAACGATTCCGAGGCGAAGGTCCTCATCACCGCGGACGGCGGCTACCGCAAGGGTGGCATCGTTCCGCTCAAGAAGAACGCCGACGACGCTCTCGCCCAGACCAAGACGATCGAGAAGGTCCTTGTCGTCCGGCGCACGAAGGAGGACGTGCCCTGGACCGAGGGGCGCGACGTGTGGTGGCACGACATCGTCGACCGCCAGAAGCCCGACTGCGCCGCCGAGTCGCTCGAGAGCGAGCACATGCTCTATCTGCTTTACACATCCGGGACGACCGCCAAACCGAAGGGCATCGTGCACACGACGGCGGGGTACATCGCCGGCGTCGCGACCACGCACAAGCTCATCTTCGACGTGAAAGACGACGACGTGTACTGGTGCGCCGCGGACATCGGCTGGGTCACCGGCCACAGCTACATCGTCTTCGGCCCGCTCGCGAACGGCACGACCGGCGTCATGTACGAGGGCACGCCGGACTTTCCGGACAAGGATCGCTGGTGGTCGATCATCGAGAAGTACAAGGTCTCGATCCTCTACTGCGCGCCCACCGCGATCCGCACTTTCATGAAGTGGGGCGCGGATTACCCCGCGAAGCACGACATGTCCTCCCTACGCTTGCTCGGGTCCGTCGGCGAGCCGATCAACCCCGAGGCCTGGCTCTGGTACCAGGAGACGATCGGCGGCGGACGCTGCCCGATCGTCGACACCTGGTGGATGACCGAGACGGGCATGATCCTCATCACCCCGCTGCCCGGCCTCACCACGACCAAGCCCGGCAGCGCGACATTTCCTTTTCCCGGTGTGAAGGCCGACGTCGTCGACGAGGACGGAAAATCAGTCCCCTCGGGCGGCGCCGGGTATCTCGTTCTGTCCCGCCCGTGGCCGGCGATGCTCCGCGGCATCTACAAGGACGACAAGCGCTACCGCGAGACGTACTGGAGCCGCTACCCCGGGAAGTACTTCGCCGGCGACGGCGCCCGCCGCGACAAGGACGGCTACCTCTGGCTCATGGGTCGCGTCGACGATGTGATGAAGATCTCCGGGCACCGCATCTCCACGACAGAGGTCGAGTCCGCGCTCGTGTCGCACCCGAAGGTGGCCGAAGCGGCGGTGATCGGGCGAGAGGACCCGATCACCGGTCAGGCGATCTTCGCGTTCG
>VBIZ01000190.1 GCA_005880575.1 Chloroflexota bacterium
GCTCGATGTGCTCGAGGAGACGGACCGGGATGCCGTGCGACCCCTGCCAGTTCGCGGGATCCGTGAGCCAGTGAGCGAGATCGCCGAGCGCCTTCATCGGGCGTGCGTCCACGGCGTCAGCGCTCGTTGCACGAGGACGAGCGAGGCGTCCGCGAGCATGGCCAGGAGGACCGAGCCGAGCGCGCCGACGATCAGCGCGGTGCTGAAGAAGAGCTGGATGCCGAGCGTGATGAAGTAGCCCATGCCACCCTCGCCGATGAGCGCGGTCACGGTCACGAGCCCGATGGTCGTGATCGTCGCCACCCGGATGCCGGCAAAGATGACCGCAAGCGCGAGCGGAAGCTCGACGCGCCAGAGGATCTGACGATCGGTGTAGCCCATGCCGCGCGCGGCCTCGCGGACCTCTTCAGGAACTCCGCGAACGCCCGCGACGATGTTGCGAATGAGGATGAGCAGCGTGTAGCTCACGAGACCGATCTCCGCGGTCAGCAGCGACAGCCCGGTGTACGGAACCAGCAGAGCGAAGAGAGCGAGGCTCGGGATCGTGTACAGGATCCCGGTCGTCCAGGTGATCGGTCCGTACAGTCTCGGAATGCGGAGCGCGAGCAGCGAAAGACCGAACGAGATGATGAGACCGACCGCGACGGCGATGACCGTCAGCTCGAGGTGCTGGCCGACACGCTGGCCGATCTCCCCCGCGTGGCTCGCGAGCCAGTCCCAGCGGATGAGCGGCTCGCCCGCGGTCACGTCGGCTGCTCGCTGCGAAGCAGCCGGCCGATGTGCGACAGCGTCAGCACGCCGAGGTAGTTGTCGCCGTCGCGCACCATGCCGACCTGCGCTTCCGACGCGAGCATTTGCGAGAGCGCGTCTCGGAGCGTCATCGCAGGCGAGAGGACCGGCGCGCCGCCCAGCCGCGACGGGTCGACGGGCGGGTCGAGCTCGGCACCGCCGACCGTGAGGAGCGCGAGGCGCTTCAGACCGCGGTCGCTCCCCACGAATCGCGCGACGAAGTCGTCGGCCGGGTGCGCGAGCAGCTCGGCGGGCGGCGCGTACTGCACGAGCCTGCCGGCCCGCATGATGGCGATGCGGTCGCCGAGCTTGATCGCCTCGTCGATGTCGTGCGTGACGAAGATCACGGTGATCCCCTGGGCTCGCTGCAGCTGGAGGAATTCGTTCTGGAGCCGCTCGCGAACGATCGGATCGACCGCGGCGAAGGGCTCGTCCATGAGCATGACGGGTGGCTCGGCGGCCATCGCGCGGGCGACGCCGACGCGCTGGCGCTCCCCGCCCGAGAGCTGCGCCGGGTATCGGTCACGCATGCGGGCCGGCTCGAAGCCGATGAGCGAGAGGAGCTCGTCGACGCGCGCGCGGATGCGTGCGGCCGGCCACCCGAGGAGCTCGGGCACCGTCGCGACGTTCTGGCCGATCGTGCGATGCGGAAAGAGCCCGACCTGCTGAATGGCGTAGCCGATCCGCCGCCGAAGCTCGGTCGGATCCTCCTGGAGGACGTTGTGCCCATCGATGAGGATTTCGCCGGACGTCGGTTCGATGAGCCTGTTCACCATGCGAAGCGACGTGGTCTTGCCGCAGCCGGAGGGCCCGATGAGCACGCAAATGCGGCCTGCGGGAGCGGTGAAGCTCAGGCGGTCGACCGCGACGGTCTCGCCGTAGCGCTTGGTGACCTCACGCAGCTCCACCGTCGCGCCGCGACGAGCGGCCATCGCACCAGCATGACAGCGCGGCACGAAACTCGCTCCTAGAATCGCCCTCGATTCATCAGGGGAGTGAGCATTCGTGGCGATAGCCGAAAAGAAGGACCTCTACACGTTCCCATCCGCGCCCGACGCGACCTCGCCGGAGTGGCCGGGGACGCCGATCGGCGCCAAGAACACGATCACGCGCACGAAGGGCCGGACCCTCGTCCACGACAAGACCGTCGATGCCAAGCCCGGCCTTTTTAGGCGGCTGCTCGCCAACGCGTTCGAGTACATCGCGACGGCGAAAGAGACGACGTACTCGCACGACGTCGTGATCCACGGCCTGCGGGTGCGTGCGATCACGAACAGCGAGCACCTGATCGGGTACTGGAAGGACAACTGGTACGGCGTCGACGAGTGGGAGCGGATCACCGGTCAGAAGCCGGCCGAGACGCCCGACGTTCTCGTCGTCGCGCTCGGGCGCGTGCCCAGCGAGTCCGAGGCCGCGTACTACTCGCGTCAGAACGACACCGTCATCTTCTTCAACACGAGCTATTACGGTCAGCTCAAGTCATGGGTGCTCGGCGCGGTCGGCCGCAAGCTCGCCGTGGAGTACGGCATCCACTCGATCCACGGCGCCGTGGTCACGAAGGACGGCAAGGGCATCCTCTACATCGCGCCGACCGGCACCGGGAAGTCCACGTCGACCTATGGCGTCATGGAGTTTCCGGGGACGCGCTTCCATTCCGATGACTGGGTCTACGTTCGCTACGCGTACCGCACCAAGGACGGCAAAGTTCTTTCGCCGGCGCGGATCCTCGACGGCGGCGAGGAGGTCGCGAAGGGCTACCAGACGTACGCGTGGCTCGAAGAGCATCGGAACAGCGACGCGACCGTCATCGGCCGCGGTCTCGACGATCGCGAAATCACCGCGAGCGCGCGCGAGCTCGACGTGGACCACCCGGAGGCATACGCCTACACCAGCGAGAAGGTCTTCTACCTGCGCTCGAACCTGGTCGAGAACTTCCCGCAGGCGGCGTTCGACATGATCCGGTCGCGGCTCGAGAACGCGCCCGACGTCACACCGGAGTTCATGACGGAGAACAAGGCGACGATCGACGCGGTCGCGGCGAAGCTCAGAGGCATGAACAAGCCACCGTTCGACACGATGGACGAGAAGACTCTGCGCAACATGGTCGGGCGCTTCTTCGCGTTCGAGAACACGCGCGCGATGCTCGACATCACCACGGTGTTCCCGAAAGAGCGCGTGTTCACCAACCCGATGGAACCGGCGCGAATCCACGCGGTGATGCTCATCAAGCGCAATTTCGACGAGGACGTCGTCATCGAGCGTCTCTCCATCGACACGTTCATGGCGCGTCTGCTGGTAGGCCGGACTCCCGCCGGCACGAAGGAGATCGTCTACAACTCCTACCGCGCCGTCGACGACAAGAGCGAGCGGGCGTGGATCGACACGATCGAGGCCAAGGGCGTGGACAAGATGTGGTCGGAGTACCAGAAGGCCAAGGAGAAGCCGGAGACGCTCAACGAAGAGATGGAGATGTTCCGGATGCTCTTCAAGTCGGCCGCGGCGTACGACCTGAACACGGTCCTGCAGAAGGACAAGGCCGTCACCTCGAAGATGGAGGCCGTCCACAGCACCATGCGGGTGATCGTGAAGGCGCTCGAGAACACGAAGGAGACGTTCCGGTACGGCATCGGGGAGTATCGGAAACTGCTCGACTGAGCGACCAAGCGAGGATTAGCCTCGCTTACCAATGGGGCCGTTCGACCGATTCAACGACCGCGCGAAACGAACCCTCGCCCTCGCCCAGGACGAGGCGGTCCGTCTCCACCACAACTACATCGGGGTCGAGCACCTCCTGCTTGGCCTCGTCCGCGAAGGTGAAGGTGTTGCCGCGCGGGTGCTCGACTCGCTCGGCGTCGAGCTCTCCAAGTTGCGGTCGTCGGTCGAGTTCATCGTCGGCCGCGGCGACGCGACGACATCGCCGAGCGAGATCACGCTCTCGCCACGCACCAAGAGAGTGATCGAGCTCGCCATCCTCGAGGCGCGAAAGCTCGGCCACAGCCACGTCGGTACCGAGCACCTGCTGCTCGGCATCGTCAGCGAGGGCCAGAGCGTCGGGGCGGGCATTCTTGAGTCGCTCGACGTGGGCTTGGAGCAGGTGCGGCATCGCGTCATTGCGGTGCTCGGCAAACAGGCCAGCGGCGACGAGGGGCCGCGGCCTACCGCGAGTTCCACCAGTTTCATCGCCGCCGCCCAGTCCCCCATGGCCCACGATCGACTCGATGACTCATCGAAGCGCGCCCTCGCGCGCGCTTACTGGGAAGCCGGCCGCGCAAACGAGGAAAAGATCATGCCGCACCATCTGCTCCTCGCGCTCGTTGCCGATGACGATGCCTGGATTCGTGGAATGCTCGCGGAGTCCAGCATCGATCCAGTGGACCTAGCCGCTCGCATCGATGCAGCAGCACCGGCGCGGCCAGGCCCGAGGCGTCGGCCGATCACGCAGGATCTCGCGCTCCTCAACGTGATCACCCGAGCAGCTTCGCTGGCGGCAGAGCGAAACCACGCGTTGGTCCGGAGCGGTCACCTCCTGCTCGCCATTGCCGAAACCCAAAACGTCGGCGCGACGGTCCTCGCGTCGGTGGGCGCAACTCCTCAGCGCATTCGTCAAATTCTCGACAGGATGAATGGATAGATGAATATCTTCGACAGCGCGATCATCGTCGCCGCGGTCGCGGGCGGGATCACCGGCGCGCTCGTCGCGCTCGTCGTCTCTCTCGGCGTCGTCCGGGCGCAGCGACATCTCGGCGGGACGACCGTGGGCGCGCCACACCCGAGCACCGAGTGGCGTACGCCCACCGGCCCGCTCGCGCGGCATCTCGCGCACGCCGAGCCCACCGCCACCCCAGCTCAGACAGACGAGGCTGCCCGCCCAGAGCCGTAGCGCCGGAGTGCGTTCGATCCAGAACCGACCGCGGGGTCGCGGCCGGACATACTCCTGGAAATGCGACCACTGAGTGAGTCACTGACCGATCTGGCGAACCGAGCCAAGACCGCCGAAGACAATTACCA
This sequence comes from Chloroflexota bacterium, assembly GCA_005880575.1. GTDB lineage: Bacteria > Chloroflexota > Limnocylindria > P2-11E > P2-11E > 3-1-20CM-2-70-9. The sequence continues at coordinate 4,798 of VBIZ01000190.1, forward strand.
GGCCTCGCGTGCGGAGACCAAGGAGCAGATCGACGCGCGGATCGACGAGGCCCGCGCGTCAGCGGAACGCTTCCGAAAGGAAGTTGAGCAGGAGGCATCCGATTCGACGCAGCAGACCAAGTCACAGTGGAATGACCTGAAGGCGCGTGTGGCGAACAGCATGGAAAAGATGCGAACCGATGCTGAGGCGCGGAATCGAGCTTTCGCAGCGCGTCGCTCCGAGCAGCATGCCGAGTCAGCGGAGGAGGACGCGAACGCCGCGGTCGCCATCGCCATTGCGGCGATCGACGATGCCTACTACGCGGTCCTCAATGCCACCGCGGCACGCCAGGAGGCAGACCTGGCTCCTGCGAAGAAGTGAGCGCCGAGCGGAAATCAATCCGGTAGCCATCCGTTTTTAGTAATCCATATGGGGGATGAAGCGGTCGCTGCGCCGGTCTAGTTTCGCCCCGAGAAAACAGGATGGCTGTACGCATCACCCGCATCGCCCTGGGCCTCGCGCTCGGGATCGCCGCGGCCTGCGGCCCCGCCGCGCCGGCCGCTCGCACTCCGGACCCGCTCGGCGGCAACTACATCCTGCGCGGCGGCGGCGGCGCACTCGACACCGTGACCGCACTCACCACGGCGTTCACGAGCCTCCACCCCACCGTGCGCTGGCAGGGGTTCGAGGATGTGGGCTCGGACGCGAGCGTGAAGCTCGTCGTTTCCGGAGAGGGTGACCTTGGGTTCATCAGTCGCGAGCTTCGGCCCGCGGAGGTCGGAACGGTCTTGACGTTGCCGATCGGACGGTCCGGCACCGCCCTCGCCGTGAACGCGACCAACTCGGTGCGCGGCCTCACCAAGGAGCAGGTGGCGCAGATTTACAGCGGCACGATCACGAACTGGAATCCCATCGGCGGCACTGCCGGGCCGATCCGCCTCTTCATCCGCGAGCCGGGATCGGCGGTGCGCTCGACATTCGAGAGCTACTTCTTCGGCGCGACGAAGCCCGTGTATCCGAAGACCCTGGTGGAGGTCACGAACGCCGACCAGACGATCGTCGCGCTCGGCGGATTCAAGGACTCCATCGGGATGCTCAGCATGACCGCGCAGGCCTACGCCGCTCCGAACATTCGCATGCTCGCGATCGACGGCGTGCCAGCGACGCGCGCGACGGTGGCCGACGGCACGTACAAGGTGCTCCGGCCGCTGTACCTGATCTACAACCGCGACGCGGCGATGGTGAAGCCCGCGATCAGAGCGTTCCTGGACTGGGTGCAATCACCGGAGGGACAGCAGGTCCTGACGGGTCTCTAGCGCAGGGAGATGTCGGCCTGACCCTCGAGCACCGCCGCGAGGCGCGCTCGCGCGGCAGCCGGATCCGATGCCCGCACCACGACGGTCACCGCGTGTGGTGAGACCGCCGGTAGCTGCGCGCCGCGGTCCGCACGAAGAACTCGATAGTGGTAGAGGAACACGGCGGCGCTTACCGAAGCGTCCACGAGGAAGTGCCACACATCGTGCCATGTCGCGACCGTGAAGAGGCTCCCGGCAAACGTTGCGTTCAGGAGCCGATAGAGGAGTGCCGCTCCAAAAACGAGCGAGCCGAGCACCCCGGCGAGGATCGCGAGGTAGAGGTAGCCCCGGCGCGGCGCGGACCGCCGCTCGTCGTCGTCGAGCCTCCGCCGTGCCTGCCACCACGACAGTGCCCACGCGGGCGCCCCGAGCAACACGATCGAGATGTAGGTCGCCGTCTCGGAGTTCTTATGAGTGTTGATGTGCATCGCCTGGCTGCCGATCACCCCGACCGTGCCGGCGAGCCCGAGGCCGAGCATGCCCATCCCGATCCCGGCGATGAGATACGTGTAGAGCCGACGGATGGTGGCGGCGCGTTCCTGCTCGGTCTCGAGCCCGGCGTCGATCGCGACGACGCGTCGGTAGAAGATCCACACCGCGCCCAAAACAACGACCGCGACGATCGGCGTCCCGACCTCGCGATAGAGCGTCGTGAAGCGCTCGACGATCGGATCGCCGAGAAAACGGCGGCCGATCGCGGTCAACGCCAGCGTTCCGTCGAGCAGCACGCCGACAGCCGAGAAGAGAACGATCAGGTAGACGACGAGCTTTCGTATCGACGACCGGCGCTCGATCTCGGCCCCGGGCGTTGCCCCGCGGACGCCACGCTGGAGCGGGATCCAAGTTCCGAGCCAGAGCGCGAAGCCGGCCACGATGCCCGGGGCCACCCCGAGCAGGTTGAACGTGAGGAACTCCTCTCGACTCGGAAAGCGTTGCGGAAACCCCGGCGGGGGACCGGACGTCGTCCCCGGGTTGAAGATCTGGTCGGAGGTGTATTCCCAGATCTGAGTCAGGATGTTGATGGCGCTGTATGAGCCCCAAGCCAGGCCGACGACGACGAGGCCGTAGAGCGCGAGATGCCGAAGCTGAGCAGCACGCCCGGAGAAAAGCGCGATCCTCCGATCCTCGCTCGAGAGCCAGAGGTGATAGGCGAGGACCGGGACCGCTGTGACCGCCATCGCTCCGGCACCGGCGGCCCGGGCGAGCCACTGCGGGTCGAGGCCGAACGCTCCGGGTCCGAATGGCGAAGGCCCGCCGAAGAACGCGCCCTGGAGAAGCAGGCTGAGCGTGCGCTGTCCGTATCCGAAGACGGCGAACGCCGTCACGAAGACGACAGCGTGGAGGTAGAGGCTCCGCATGGCCGAGGCGCGCTCCGCTACCGAAGCTCGCGCGGCACGCTCGGCGGCGCGGAAATGGAAGAGCCAGACAGGCGCGCCGATCGCGATGAGCGCTATCGCGAGGCTCGCCTGCTCCCGCGCCACCGTCCCCGGCCGCTCCGCGAAGCTCCAAAAGAGGAACCACAGGCCGGTGAAGCTCCCCGGAAATGCCGAGAGCATGACCTCCGCGCCAACCCGCAGAAGATTGGCGACGCCGAGGACGACCATCACGATCGCGACGAGCGCGACGAGGTAGAAGTACGCGCGCTGCAGCGCGGGGAGCGGGCGGGCATCCGGTTGCACGGTTCAAGCGTATGTGCGGGTGTAAAGTCCGGACGCCCGGGCAGCGGGTTTTGGGGAGGCGGACATGATTCCTGCGTCTTTCGAGTACGCGGTGGCGCGCGATGTCGCCGATGCGATTCAACTTCTCGGTAGCTCGGGCGGAGAGGGCAAGGTACTCGCGGGAGGCCAAAGCCTGATCCCACTCATGAAGTTCCGCCTTGCGCAGCCGGGCTTGCTCGTCGACATCAATCGGGTGAAGGGTTTGTCAGACATCCGCGAGAACGGCGAGCTCCGCATCGGGGCGCTCGTGCGGGAGGCCGATCTCGACATGAACGCGATCGTGCGCGAGCGCTATCCGATCCTCGTCGACACCACCCGGGTCATCGCCGATCCGCTCGTCCGCAACATGGCCACGATCGGCGGCAACCTTGCGCACGCCGATCCCGCCAATGACCACCCCGCGACGATGCTCGCGCTGCGCGCGTCCGTCGTGGCGCGGGGCCCGAAGGGCGAGCGCGTCATCCCGATCGACGAATTCTTCGTCGATACGTTCACGACGGTGCTCGCACCCGACGAGATCCTCACCGAGATCCGCATCCCCAAGCGGCCCGCAGGAGGCGGCGGCGCGTATCTGAAGCTCGAGCGGAAAGTCGGGGACTTCGCCATCGCCGGCGTCGCCGCGATGGTGGTGATGGACGAAAAGGGCAGGATCGCCGCCGCGAGCATCGGCGTCACGAACGCCGGGCCGACCGCGATCCGGGCGCGCAAGGCCGAGGACATCCTCCGCGGACAGTCACCCGACGACAAGACCATCGCCGCCGCGGCGGCCGCGGCCGCCGGAGAGTCGAAGCCGTGGTCGGATCTGCGCGGTCCGGCCGAATACAAGCTCGACGTGATCCGCGTGCTCACGCAGCGCGCGATCCGCAAAGCCGTCGCACGCGCCACGGGAGGGAAGTGACATGGCTGTCGCGACTGCACCCACCACGAGCAGGGGGCAACGCACGCACAAGATCCACGTCACCGTCAACGGGGTACCGCACGACGTAGAGGTCGAGGCCCGCACGCTCCTCGTCCACTTCCTCCGCGAGAACCTGAACATGACCGGCACCCACATCGGCTGCGATACCACCAACTGCGGCGCCTGCACGGTGCTGCTCAACGGGCGCGCGGTGAAGTCCTGCACCGTCTTCGCGGTCCAGGCCGATCAGGCAACCGTTGCGACGGTCGAGGGTCTCGAGAAGGACGGCAAGCTTCACCCGATCCAGGAGGGCTTCCATCAGGAGCATGGCCTGCAGTGCGGCTTCTGCACCGCCGGGATGATGATGACGGCCGTCGCGTTCCTCGCGACGAATCCGAAGCCGACCGAGCTGCAGATCCGCGAAGCCATATCCGGCAACCTCTGCCGCTGCACCGGCTACGTGAACATCGTGAAGTCCATCGACCACGCGGCCCGAGTGATGCGCGAGACCGCGGAAGGGAAGGCCTAAAGATGGCTGTTGAGATCGGCGGCATCGGTCAGAGCGTCAAACGGAAGGAAGACGCACGCTTCATCCGCGGGAAGGGCAAGTACGTCGACGACGTGAAGCTGCCGGGCATGCTGTACATGGATATCGCGCGCAGCCCGCTTGCCCACGCGCGCATCAGGAAGATCGACACCTCGAAGGCCCTCGCCATCCCGGGGGTCGTCGCGGTCATCACCGGTAAGGACCTCGTTCCGCTCAACCTGCACTGGATGCCGACGCTCATGAGCGACAAGCAGATGGTCCTTCCGACCGACACCGTGCTCTATCAGGCCCAGGAGGTTGCCGCGGTCGTTGCGACGGAGCGCTACATCGCGGCGGACGGCGTCGACGCGATCGAGGTGGACTACGAGCCGCTACCGGTCGTGGTCGATCCGATCAAGGCGCTCCAGCCGGGCGCCACGCTCGTCCGCGAAGATCGCGAGCAGAAGGACAACCACATCTGGCACTGGGAGGTCGGCGATAGGGCCGGCACCGACAGGGCCTTCGCGGATGCGGACGTCGTCGTGAAACAGGACCTCTACATCCCGCGCATCCACGTCTCGTCGATCGAGACGTGCGGCATCGTGGCAAGCTTCGACAAGGTCGAGGGCAAGCTCACCGTCTGGATGACGACACAGGCGCCGCACGCGATCCGGACGGTCATCGCGCTTGTCGCGGGCCACCTCGGCCTCGCAGAGCACAAGATCCGCGTCATCTCCCCGGACATCGGCGGCGGCTTCGGCGGGAAGGTGCCGGTGTATCCGGGCTACGTCCTCGCCATCGGGGCCTCTGTCTTGACGGGCGTGCCGGTGAAGTGGATCGAGGACCGTGCCGAGAACATCCAGGCCGACTCCTTTGCCCGCGACTACCACATCAGCGCCGAGCTCGCCTCCAAGAAGGACGGCACGATGCAGGCCCTGCGCGTGAAGACGATCGCCGACCACGGCGCATTCGACGCCGCGGCGAACCCGTCGAAGTACCCGGCGGGCCTGTTCCACATCATCACCGGTTCATATCCCTTCGAGAAGTCATTCGTCGAGGTTGACGGCGCCTACACGAACAAGCCTCCGGGAGGCATTGCCTACCGTTGCTCGTTCCGCGTCACCGAGGCCGCGTTCACGATCGAGCGCCTCGTCGACGTGCTCGCGCTGAAGCTGGGTAGGGACCCCGCCGAGCTGCGCATGCAGAACTTCATCCCGCCCACGGCGTTCCCGTACACGTCCTCGCTCGGCTGGGAGTACGACTCGGGCGACTACGGCCGCGCGCTCAGGCTCGCGATGGACACGATCGGTTACGCCGACCTCCGCAAGGAGCAGGCGGAAAAGCGCAAGCGCGGCGAGCTCATGGGCATCGGCATTTCGTCGTTCACCGAGATCGTGGGGGCCGGGCCGTCGAAGAACTTCGACATCCTCGGCATCAAGATGTTCGACTCCGCCGAGATCCGCGTGCACCCGACAGGGAAGGTGATGGTCCGACTCGGCGTGAAGTCGCAGGGCCAGGGCCACGAGACGACGTTCGGACAGATCGTCGCCGAGGAGCTCGGGATCCCCGTCGCCGATATCGCGGTCGAGGAAGGCGATACCGACACGGCGCCCTACGGCCTCGGCACGTACGCCTCGCGGAGCACGCCGGTCGCCGGCGGCGCCACCGCGATCGCGGCGCGCAAGATCCGCGAAAAAGCGAAGCTGATCGCGGCGCACCTCCTCGAGGCGAACCCCGACGACATCGAATGGAAGGACTACAAGTTCCAGGTCAAGGGGGTGCCCTCGAAGTCCAAGACCATGCAGGAGGTCGCGTTCGCGGCATACACGAACCACCCGCAGGGCATGGAGGCGGGTCTCGAGGCCGTCGACTACTACGACCCGCCGAACCTCACCTACCCCTTCGGTTCGTACATCTGCGTTGTCGACCTCGACCGCGGCACCGGCGAGGTGAAGATCCGCCGCTTCGTGGCGGTCGACGACTGCGGCACGATCATCAATCCGATGATCGTCGAGGGTCAGATCCACGGCGGTCTCACCATGGGTCTCGCGCCGGCGCTCTACGAGCAGATCAACTACGACGAGCAGGGCAACATCCAGGGCGGGACGTTCATGGACTACCTGCTGCCCACCGCGATGGAGACTCCGAATTGGGAGACGGCCAAGACCACCACGCCGTCGCCGCATCACCCGATCGGCGCGAAGGGCGTCGGCGAGTCGGCCACCGTGGGCGCGCCCGCGGCGATCGCGAACGCCGTCGTCGACGCGCTCGCCCACCTCGGTGTTCGGCACATCGACATCCCCATCACACCGTGGAAGGTGCAGAAGATCCTCAAAGAGAACGGAGTGGCCGAATAGGTCCCATCTAAATGCGTTTTGAGGGCACGCTCGACATAGCCGCACCGCGCGATCGGGTGTGGTCCTTTCTGACCGACCCGAAGCAGGTGACCACGTGCGCGCCTGACGTGCAGAGCCTCGACGTCACCGACCCGCGCCACTTCAAAGTCGTGGTGCGGGCCGGTGTCGGTCCGATCAAAGGGACGTTCACGATGAACGTAGAGTTCACGGAGCTAGTGGACCAGGGTCACGCGACCGTCGTGGCGCGCGGCCAAGCGCCGGGCAGCGCGGTCGAGCTCCGAAGCACGATGGACCTATCGGCACTCGACGGGACCCGCACCACGATGAAGTGGGCGAGCGACGTGACCGTCTCGGGGATGATCCAGCAGGTCGGCGCGCGACTCATGCAGGGCGCGGCCGACAAGATCACGCAGCAGGTCTTCTCCTGCATCAAGGCAAAGCTCGAGGCGCCGGTAACGGCGTGATGGACGACCGCGTCGCGCGCGACCTGCTGATGCTCCCGCGTCTCCTGCGGCGGGCCGGAGTCCATGTCAATGCGGAGCGAGCGCGCGTCTATCTGCAAGCGATCGCCGCCATCGAACTGCGGCGCCCGGACGACATGCGTGCCGCGAGCCGCACGGCACTCGTTTCTCGTCAGTCGGACCTCGCGGCGTTCGATATGACGTTCGATCTGTTCTGGTCGCTCCTTCGCGGGGGACGCCTCTCGGCACCGATGCCGAGTGGCCGGCCGCCGAAGGCCGACGCCGGGCAGATCGAGGTCCCACTCGGTGAGGTGCCGAGCCGCATGACGTCGCCCGTCCCGCGGACCGTTCGCGTGATGGCGAGCCCGATCGAGCTCCTGCGTGGGACCGACTTCTCGGCGATGACCGCCGCCGAGCGCGGTGCGGCCGCTCGCTTCCTCGAGCGATTGCGGTGGTCCCCGGGGCAGCGCCCGAGCCGGCGCTTCCGCCCGTCGCGTGAGGGAGTTCGCCTGGACGCGCGCGCGACCCTGCGCAAGTCTCTCGCCGCGCAGGGCGAGCCCGCCGTGCTCGTCCGCCGCTCTCGTCGGGCGAAGCGGCGACCGCTCGTCATCCTCTGCGACGTCTCGGGGTCCATGGAGGCGTACACGCGGCTCCTCCTGCACATGTCGCACGCCCTGGCGCGTGGCTGGGGCCGGGTCGAAACGTTCACGTTCGGCACACGCCTCACCCGCATCACACGGCAGCTGCGCGAGCGCCGTCCAGACGCCGCGCTCGCGCACGTTTCACGCGCGGTCTCGGACTGGTCGGGCGGCACGCGCATCGGCGACGCGCTGCACGAATTCAACCTGCGGTGGTCGCGGCGAGTTCTCGGCCGCGGAGCGATCGTCCTGCTCGTCACGGACGGATGGGAGCGCGGCGATCCGGCTCGGCTCGAGCTGGAAGCATCGCGCCTGCAGCGCGCCGCCTACCGGCTCATCTGGCTCGATCCGCTCTCCGGCACGCGCGACTATTCGCCCGACGCGCGCGGTGCGCGCGCTCTCAGCGGGCACGCCGACGACCACCTTGCGGCGAACACGCTGGACGGGCTGTCGCGTATCGCGGAGCTCCTCGGCCATGTTGGTCGCGGTCGGCCTGTACGCCGAGCGGGTGCAACGTGAGCGTTTCGTTCTTCGAGCTCGCGGCCGAGCTGCTCGCGCGACGCGAGCCCTTCGCGACAGCCACGGTCGTCCGTGCGGACCGGCCGACCTCAGCGAAGCCCGGCGCGAAGGCGATCATCACGCCGGATGGCAAGCTCATCGGATGGATCGGCGGCAGCTGTGCCGCGCCGGTCGTCATACGCGAGTCCGTCGCCGCGATCGCCGATGGCGAGGCGAGGCTCATCGAGATCTCCAAGACCAACGCGGCACCGAGACCCGGAGTGCGACACTTTCCCATGACGTGCCACTCCGGTGGCACGCTGGAGATCCATATCGAACCGCTTCTTCCGACCGAGCAGCTCGTCGTATTGGGAAAGACGCCGGTCGCCCGCGCAATGGTCGCACTCGGCTCGGCACTCGGGCGCTACGTGGTCGTCGCCGAGCCAAACGTCACCGCCGTCGATTTCCCCACCGCCGATCGCATCACGAGCGATCTCGCGGATGTGAACGTCGACGCGCGGACCTCAATTGTCATCGCGATGCGGGGCGATGCCGACGAGGACCCCGCCGAGGAGGCCCTCCGGACGCCGGCGAGCTATGTCGGCCTCGTGGCAAGCAAGACCCGGGGCGACGTGATCCGCGACACCCTCCAGCGGCGCGGATTGACCGCCGCCCAGCTCGAGCGGCTCGTCTACCCCGCCGGGCTCGACATGGGGCACGCCAGCGACGAGGAGATCGCGCTCTCGATCCTCGCCCAGATCCTGATGCAGCGGCACGCGCGAGAGAAGCTGACCGCCTCGCTACCTGAGACCCACCGCAACTTCCAGCCGATGGCCGCCGCGGCCGAAGCCGTAGATCCGATCTGCGACATGGTGGTCGCGATCACGCCAACCGCGTTGCGTGCCGACTTTGAGGGCACCACGTATTACTTCTGCGGCGAGGGTTGCCGCCGCCGCTTCCTCAAGGATCCCGCCGGGGCGCTCGCGGCGACGCGATGAAGGAGGTCGCGGCCGAGCTCGAGCAGTGGCTCGCGACGGGTGAGCCGATCGGGATCGCGACCGTCGTGCGCATCGCTGGATCGGCGCCACGGCCGCTGGGCGCGACGCTGATCGCGCGCGCCGGCGATCGGCTCGCGGGCTCGGTCAGCAACGGCTGCGTCGAGTCCGCGGTCTACGAAGAGGCGATGGCCGTGCTGCAGGACGGCGGCGCGCGAGTCGTGACCTACGGGATCAGCGACGAGTTCGCGTTCACGGTCGGCCTTTCATGCGGCGGTGAGATCGACGTCCTCATCGAACCGGTCGGAGCGCTGCACCGCGCCGCACTTGAAGCCGTGCGCGCGGAGCGCGCCGCCGTGCTCCTGCGGGTCGTGGCGCCGGCCGATCGCGCCGGGACGGTCGCCATCGTGCGCGAGGACCGCGTCGACGGGTGGCCTCCGGAGCTCGCGGCGACCAAGGTCCAGGCGCTCGCGGCCCTGGCCGATGGCCGACCTCGCGCGATTGCGGCGACACTCGACGGGCGCGAGGCCACGATCTTCCTCGAGGCGCTGGCAACCCCGCCACTCCTTGCGATCGTTGGCGCCACGCACACAGCCCAGGCGCTGGCCTCGCTCGCGAAGGCGGTCGGCTATCGCGTGATCGTCGCCGATCCGCGCGAGGCACTCGCGAACCGCGAGCGTTTTCCTCTCGCGGACGAGCTCGTGCTCGCGTGGCCCGACGTCGCGCTGTCCGACCTGGCATTCGGTGCGAGCTCCGCGATCGTGGTCCTGACGCACGATCCGAAGTTCGACCACCCCGCTCTCGTCGCGGCACTCCGAACAGAGTCCGGGTACATCGGCGCCATCGGAAGCCGAACCACGAACGAGGAACGCTTTGCGTGGCTGCGCGAACAGGGCTTCGGGGATGATGACCTTGCTCGCGTCCACGCGCCCATTGGTCTGGACATCGGCGCAGGCACCGCCGAGGAGATCGCGCTCGCGATCCTGGCCGAGGTCGTGGCGGTGCGGCGTCATCGCAACGGCCGAAGCCTCTCCGCGGATTCGATTGTCGCCGCGCGCTGAGGACGATCCTCTCCAGATCGGAGGCGTGATCCTCGCGGCGGGCGGAGCGAGGCGGTTCGGTGCGCAGAAGCTGCTGGCGCCGCTCGATGGACGTCCACTCGTCCAGCACGTGATCGACGCCGCGAACGCCTCGTGTCTCGAGGAGGTCACGCTCGTTGTCAGTACGAGCGATCTCGTGGCGCAGCTGGATCTGGGTCGCACGCGCGTCGTGCGCAACCCGGACCCCGCGCGCGGGCTAGCGAGCTCGCTCCAGATCGGCCTGCGTGCGCTCGACCAGCGCCTGCACGCCGCGCTCGTCCTCCTCGGCGACGTCCCCGGTGTGACCACGACTCTGATCGACGAGGTCGTCGCGCGCGGCCGCGAGACCCGCGCGTCGGCGGTTGTCTCGGTCTGGCGCGGTCGTCGCTCGCCGCCCGTGGTCCTTCACAAGAGCCTGTGGCTTGCCGCATTCGCGCTCGAGGGAGATATCGGCATGCGCGAGGTGCTCGCCGGCGCGGACGTCCTCGAATTCGCTGTTCCGGATGCGCTCGGCTCGCTCGACGACATCGACACGCCGGAGGATCACGCCCGCGTTTCTCGGAGCCGCTAGGGCGCCTCGTGAATGCGCAGCTCGAGCAGGACGATGACTCACTCTCGTTCCCAACGCGGACATCGAGAGGGCCGAGCTCGCCGCGCCGACTCGGTCGTCGAGACCTTCGGTGAGTCGCAGATCCCGCCTGGCTAGTCTTCCACGAGCAGGCGCCCGCGTTCGCGGAGCGCCTTCTCGGCGTCCGCAGCGAGACGCTCGACGAGCGCGCCCGCGGGCTCGATCGAATCGATGAGTCCGGCGTCCTCACCCATGAACAACACGCCGCGGTCAACGTCGCCTGACGCGCGGGCTGCGTCCAGCTGCGGAAGCACGTCGCTCGATCGGCGGCGCAGCTCCCCTTCGCGACCCAGCCAGTGCTCGATGAAGCTGTTGCGACGAACGCGTGAGTACGCGC
>VBIZ01000191.1 GCA_005880575.1 Chloroflexota bacterium
CGATGCCGAACATCGCGCCGCCATCGAGGCGCAACAGGCCATCGCTGAAGATCTGGACGTCGAAACGACCGATACGCACGAGGCGTCAGTATGGGCAGCGGTGGAGGCGCTCGTCCCGAAGTGAGCGGCATCGAGCCGGTTCAGAAGCAGTTCGGCCGCACCGCGGCCGCGTACGTGGAGAGCGCGACGCACGCCCGCGGCGAGGACCTCGATCGCATCGTCGCGCTCGCGACGGAGCACGGAGGCGAGCGGGTAGTGGATGTCGGCACCGGTGTCGGCCACACGCTCCGCCGCGTCGCACCGAGCTTCCGCGGCGCGGTCGGCGTCGACGCGACCCGCGAGATGCTCGAGGCGGGTGTTGGCGTCCTCGCGGGCGCCGGCGTGACGAACGCGCTTCTCGTCCAGGCAAACGCGGCGGCATTGCCGATCGCCTCAGGGGCTGCGGACGTCGTGACCTCGCGCCTGGCAGCGCATCACTTCGTCGATGCGGCCGGGGCGTTCCGCGAGATCGCGCGCATCCTGCGGCCCGGCGGGCTGTTCGTCCTCGTCGACAACTACGCGCCGGACGAGGCCGAGCTCCAGCGTTTCATCAATCAGCTCGAAACGCTCCGCGATCCCTCGCATGTGCGGAATCACACCGTTGCCGGTTGGCGCAAGCTCCTCGAACGGTCCGGCATGCGGACGACGGTCGACTCCGACGCCGTCACGAAGCTCACGACCGAAGACTGGCTCGAGCGCTCGCAGACGCCGGCTGATCGTGCTGAAGAGGTCCGGCGCCGGCTGCGGACCGCGCCACCGTCCGCGGTCGACGCGTTCCAGATCACGCCGACCACCTTCGCAGTGCGCAAGCTGATCCTTCTCGGGCGAACGTGACGATCGACGATCTCCCTGTCGTGCGTGACGTGCCGAGCGTCACCGCGGCTCAGATGGCGGAGATCGATCGCCGGTGTGCCACCGAGTTCGCGCTCGGGACCGAGCTTCTCATGGAGAACGCGGCGCATCAGATCGCCCGCGCGGCGCGCGCGTTCCTGGGCGGCCGCGTGACCGGCAAGCGGATCGTCGCGCTGATCGGACCCGGGAACAACGGCGGCGACGCCGCAGGCGCGCTGCGGCATCTCGCGAATTGGGGTGCAAACGTGCTCGCAATCGTCGGCGCCAAGCAGGAGCGCTTGCGCGAGACGACGCGGATCCAGGTGAATCGCCTTCTCATCGCGACGTCGTCCCACCCGGCCGTCGTGAGGGACGCAACAGTCATGACGCCCGTCGAATTACCGGCGTGCGACCTGGTCCTCGACGGTCTTCTCGGATTCAGCGCGAAGGGCGCGCCGCGCGACTCGATCCGGGACCTGGTTGCGGCATCGAACCGGGCGGGTTTTCCCATGCTGGCGGTGGACATCCCGTCGGGCATGGATGCGGACACGGGTGTCGCGCCCGGCGAGGTCATTCGGGCCGCCGCCACCGTGACGCTCGCGCTCCCGAAGCCCGGCCTGCGCGCTCCGGCCGCGAGGGAATTCGTGGGTACTCTCTTGCTGGCCGACATCGGCGTGCCGCACCTCGCCTTGGAGCACCTCGGCGTCGACACTCGTGACCTGTTCAAGGATGGCGACCTCATCCGCATACTTCCCGCGTGACGCTCACCGGAAAGCGCCTCGCGTTCATCGGCGGGGGCACGATGGCCGAGGCCATGGTCCGCGGCCTTCTCGACCGCCACCTGGTGCCTCCGTCGCACGTGCTCGTTACCGGGCCGCGTCGCGAGCGCCGCGCCGAGCTGACGAAGACGTATGGCGTGAAGGCACTCGCGTCGAACGCCGAGGCCGCCGCGGAAGCGCACGTCGTCGTCCTCTCGGTGAAGCCTCAGGTCCTCGCGACGGTGATGCGCGAGCTCCGCGGAAAGCTCGACGATGACAAGCTCGTCATCTCCATCGTCGCGGGCGCCACGCTGCGGTCGCTACGGGACGGCCTCGATCACGCCGCGATCGTGCGCGCGATGCCGAACACGCCGGCGCAGGTCGGCATGGGCGTGACCGCGTGGACGCCGACGACCTCGGTCGATGCCGACCAGCGCGAGCGCGCGAAGGCGATCCTCGGCGCGCTCGGCGAAGAGCTCATGGTGGACGACGAGAATCTCGTGGACATGGCCACCGCCCTTTCCGGGACCGGGCCGACGTATGTCTTCCTCTTGATGGAGGCGCTCGTCGACGCGGGCGTGCACCTCGGCTTCTCGCGCCGCGTCGCCGAGGAGCTCGTGCTGCGCACCGTCGAGGGCTCGGCCCTCTTCGCGCGCAAGAGCGGCCGCCACCTCGCGGAGCTCCGCAACATGGTCACCTCGCCGGGCGGCACAAGCGCGGCCGCGATCTACCAGCTCGAGAAGGGCGCGCTGCGCACCGTCCTGTCGAAGGCCGTCTACGCGGCGTACCAGCGCACGCGCGAGCTTGGCGTTGAGGCCGAACGACGGAGCGAGGAGCGGCCGTGAGGTACGTCGTCACCGCGCTGGTCATCGGAGCAGCCTGCGCCGCGGGCCTCTGGCTCGCATCTGTGGACGCTCGCACGGACGACACCGGGATCGAGGCCGGGCTGCTCTTCCTGATCGCCGCGGCGCTGTCCGCGTTGCGTCCGCGCGCCGCGATCATCGTCGCGCTCCTCGTCGGCGCGCCGATCCCGATCCTCGAGGCGATGCGGAGCGGAGGCATTCCCGCGGGCATCGCGGCGCTCGGCTTCAGCGTCGCAGGTGCCCTCGCCGGAGCTGCCGTGGGGATCGTGATGCGGAGGACGATGTCCTCGACGAGCGCGTGAGGCGCTAACCGACTACGGAGTGCACCTCGTAGACCTCGCCGCCGCGCTCGATCGTCGCGTGGCCATCGACGGTCTTGAGCCAGGCGTTGGCGCCTCCGTTCAGGGCCTCGAACGTCTTCAATTCAGAGGCGCGCGGCCAGAGGAGCACGGTGCGCTCGTGGGGCGCTCCTTCCGAGAGGAAGCGTTCGAGGTCCGACCGTTTAGCGAGGACGACCGCGACGCCGGCCGATGCACCGCCCGGCGCGAAACGGACTCCCCGCGGTTGGTATGCCGTGAGCCAGCTCGGGGCGGCCTTGTCGACACCGATCACCGCGATGAGCGGCTTCGGTCCGAAATCCCAGAGCCACGCGGCCGTCTCAGCAAGGCACTCCGGGTCCGCGAGAGGACGCCACGTGGCGTCGGCGGGCGGGAGCTCGAGCACGAAACGGTCGTACGCGACCTGGCTCACCTGCATGCTTTGGGGTCTGGAATAGCAGGCGGCCGAGCCAGCGGCGAGTCCTCGCCCCAGGGGAGAGAGGGCTAGTACTCCAGTACTAGGCGGAGCGCCGCAGGCGCGGGTCGAGCGCGTCCCGGAGCGCGTCGCCGAGGAAGTTGAAGGCGAAGACCGCCAGAAATATCGCTATCCCTGGCCCGGCACTCATCCACCACTTCAGGTTCGCCAGGTAACGCTGCGAATAGTTGATGTCGAGTCCCCAGGATGGCGTCGGCGCCTGCGCGCCGAGCCCGAGAAAGCTCAGCGCCGCCTCGGCGAGGATCGCTCCGGCGGTACCGAGCGTCGCCTGGACGACGAGGGGATTTGTGATGTTGGGGAAGATGTGCCGGAGGACGATGCGGAGCGGCGAAGCGCCGATGGTGCGCGCGGCGACGACGAAGTCGCGGCCGCGCACGGCGAGGACCTGGCCGCGCGTCAATCTCGCGTACGCCGGAATAGCGACGATGCCGATCGCGATCATGGCGTTCCGGATCTCGGGCCCGAGCGCAGCCGTTATGGCGATGGCCAGGACCAGGAAGGGGAACGCGAGGAGCGCATCGATGGCGCGCATCGCGAGGAGATCAAAGGCTCCACCGACGTAGCCGGCGATGAGACCGATGCTGACACCGATGAGGAAGCCGATGCTCACCGAGATCACTCCTACAGACAGCGAGATCCGCGCACCCCACATGACTCGCGAGAGCACGTCGCGGCCGAGATCGTCCGTCCCGAGGAGGTGGCCCCTGACCCCGGGGGGCAAGAGCGAGTCGGCCAACCTCACCTGGATCGGGTCGAACGGCGCGATGACCGGCGCGAACAGCGCGATGAAAAGGAGGACAACGATGAGGATCCCCCCGACGATCATCCGCGGGTTCCTGCGAGCGAACGAGCGGAACGTCGTCGCGCGGCCGGTTCGGGGCACCCGCAGAACAACCGGAAGAGCTGCCTCGCTCATGCCCTCACCGTCTCGAACGAGATCCGCGGGTCGAGGAACGCGTAGAGGACGTCCACCAGGAGAGTCGTCACCATGAATGAGAGGGCCGAGATGAGCACCACGCCCTGGACCACGGGATAGTCCTGCGACGGAATCGCCTGCACCGCGAGCCGGCCAATGCCGGGCAGGAAGAAGATCGTCTCGGTGATGATCGCGCCCTCGATGATCGCCCCGATCTGGATGCCGACGATCGTCACCACGGGGATGAGCGCGTTCTTCAAGCTGTGACGCGTGATCACGACGCGCTCGCGTAAGCCCTTAGCGCGAGCGGTGCGGATGTACTCCTGTCCGAACACGTCGAGCAGGCTCGAGCGGACCTGGCGCAGATTGACCGCGAGACTCGCGGTGGCCAGGGTAATCGCGGGCAGCACGAGGCGGCGCAGATTTTCACCCGGATCCTGCGTGAACGGAACGAACCCGCCGGGTGGGAAGATGTGACCAGGAACGACGTAGGCGAAGGTGAGGATCAGGAGCAGTCCGAGGTAGAAATTCGGGAAGGACACGCCGGCCAGCGTTACGCTCGTCGAGACGAGATCTACGATCCCGTTCCGGTTGAGCGCCGAAATGGTCCCAACGACAAGAGCCACCGAGACAGAAAGGGTCACAGCGGCAAGACCGAGCTCGAGCGTCACAGGTAGCCGCTCCGCTATGGCCTGAAGGACAGGCTGCTTCGTCTGAAACGATCGGCCGAGGTCTCCTCGCACCGCGTGCGAGAGCCAGGCGAAGTACTGGACCGGCAACGGCTGGTCGAGGCCGAGGTCCTTCCGAATTACCTCGATGGTTGCCGGATCCTTCTCCTCGCCCGCGTATGTCAGCACCGGGTCGCCGGGCGCCATCCGAATGAGGACGAAGATGATGACCGTCACCAGCAACGCGACCGGGATCATCAGCAGGAGGCGACGGAGGATGTATATGGTCACCCCGTCGCCTCCGGCTTCATCGTCCCCGTGAGGTTAGTTCTGCAGCCAGGCCGTCTGTAGACGCGGGAGCTGGTCGGGATACGGCTCGATCCCCTGCACAGCCTTCACCGTCAGAAGCTGCGCGACGCCGTAGCCATACCAGACGCGCGATGGATCGTCGACAACGAAGATCTGCTGTGCCTTCAAGAGAAGCTCTTTCCGTTTCGCGGGGTCGGTCGCGGTGCGCGAGTCGTCCAGCAGCTTGTCGACTTCCTTGTTGGAGTAGGCCGAGTCATTGTTCGGCCGGCCCGTGTAGTTGAAGTCGTACACGTTGCCGTCCGGGTCGATACGTCCGCTCCAGTCGATGAGAGTCATGCCGAGGTGCTTGTGGTCCTGTTGCAGCTTGACGATCTCGTTGAAGAGAAGCGTCTTGATGTCCGCCGTGATGTCCGCCCGCTTGAGCTGATCCTGTATGAGCTGGGCGAGCTGCAGCGTCGCAGCATCGCCCGAAGAGACGAGGAGCTCAAACTTGAGCGGACCCTTACCGACGTCCGCCACAAGCTTCTTCGCACCTTCGATGTCAGCCTTCGGGAAAGGCTTGAAGCCCGCATCGAACGCAAAGTGGGACGGGGCGATGGGGCCCCAGCCGACCACCCCGATGCCCTGCCTCGGGCCCTTCTCGAGGATCTCGGTGCGATCGATCGCCACGGATACGGCCTTGACGAGGCGCCCGTCTTCGAAAGTGAAGCCCTTCGTGCGGTTCGGAACCAGGCTGAGCCAGCTGATGCCGGGGATCTCCTGGTACACGAGGGACGTGTCGGCCTTGACCGTCGGCACGTCCTTACCGGTGATCGCATTCGTCGCCTGCACCTGCCCGGTGCGGACGTTCGTCAAACGGACGTCGCCGTCGGTGATGGGCTTGAAGATCAGCTTGTCGAGATAAGGCAGCTTGTCACCGTTTGCCGCCTTGCCCCACCAATCGGGGTTCTTCACGAAGGTGTAGTGGTCGTCCTTGACGGCCTCGGTGAGGATGTACGGCCCGGTGCCCGCCTTGAAGGCCTTACGCGTGAAGTCATCGCCCTGTGCTTCGACGACCTTCCGCGACAGCATCATTCCCGAGCGATCGACGAGCTGCGAAAGGAAGGGCACGAACGGGGTCTTCAGATCGACGCGCACGGTCGACGGGTCGACCACGGTCACGCTGTCGACGGGCGCCAGCTCCGCCAGCCGACGGGAATCCTTGGTGAGCCGGTAACGGTCGAGGTTCCACTTCACAGCCTCCGCATCAAAGACCGAGCCGTCGTGGAACTTGACCCCCTGCTTGAGGGTGAACGTGTAGCTCTTGCCGTCCGGCGACGTCGTCCACTTTTCGGCGAGCCACGGGATGATGTCGCCCTTCGGATTGACCCTGACCAGCGAGTCGTACATCTGATACATCAGGTTGCGGTCGACGAAGAGCCCGGAGCGCAACGGGTCCATGTCCGTGATGTCGCTATTGATCGAAAAAGTCAGCGTTCCCCCATAGGCCGCCTTCGCGCCGGTGCTGGCAGATGCCCCGCCGCCCGCCGGTTGCTGACCTCCCGAACAGGCCGCGAGCAGGATCGCGAACGAACCAAGAAACGCGACGAAATAGCGGGCCGAACGCATCTCCATCCCCCTCCCGGAGCCGACCGGGTTTCACGGAGGATACGTCGGCCCGCTATTTCTGGTTCAGCGCCTAGGTGTGCTCAACGTCAGGCTCGCGACGCTCCGCGACGACGCGCTTTTCCTCGACACGCTCTCCGCCCTTCCTTCCGAGTGACGGAACGAGCGGTGGCCGCCGAATGACCGCCTCGCGTTGCGCACTGCGGGAGCCGACGGGGCCAACACCGACGGCGCGACCCGGGACCGGCCCGGCTTCGCGGGCGGCGTACGGGCTCGTGGCCGCGACGACGTGGGACGGCGCCAGTACCCCACCAAGCCACCCGCCCAAGATCGCGGCGAGGAAGCCGAGCAGCGCCCCGAACGTGAGCGCATTGCCAAAGCCGTCGACGTTCAGATTGCCCGCGCCGGGCACGAGGTCAGTCAGGTTGTTCACGCCGACACCGGCGAACATCCCGCGATCGGTGGCGTACGTCAGAAGCACGATGGCCAGAAGAACGAACAGGCTGAAGAACGCGGTCAGCATGCCGTGCCAGCTGGTGCGATACCCCGCCATCCGTCCTGCGACATATCCGCCG
This sequence comes from Chloroflexota bacterium, assembly GCA_005880575.1. Taxonomy (GTDB): domain Bacteria; phylum Chloroflexota; class Limnocylindria; order P2-11E; family P2-11E; genus 3-1-20CM-2-70-9. The sequence continues at coordinate 7,378 of VBIZ01000191.1, forward strand.
ATGAGGTACGACACGAAGATCCCGATGACGACCGGCACCGCGGGCGCGATGTCGTTGTTTGCCGTGTTCGCGCCGGCGAGCAAGCCGGCCACCGCCGGTGCCACGAGCGCCAGGGCGCCGATCGTCGCGATCCAGCCGCCGAGCACCGACATCCAAGACGTTCTCGGGCGCACGAGGACTTGTTGCACGATTTCCCTCCTACTGAAGAAAAGTTCGGGGGCGTGGTCGTGCAAAACGCTGGCCAGCCCGTCGCCGGGCGATCGGCTAGGCGAGCGCTGCCTTCGCGCCTGCGGCTTTCGCGAACGTGTCAGCGAGATCGGTCTTTTCCCAGGGCAGATCGGGCCTCCCGAAGTGCCCGTACGCGGCGGTCTGCCGGTAGATCGGTCGCCGCAACCCGAATAGCTCGATGATCGCGCCGGGCCGGAAATCGAAATGCTCCTCGATGAGCTTGCGGATCGTCTCGTCCGCGACCTTGCCGGTGCCGAAGGTCTCCACGTTGAGCGAGATGGGCTGGGCGCCGCCGATCACGTACGCGAGCTGCAGCTCGAAGCGATCCGCGAGGCCGGCCTTGACGACGTTCTTCGCGACATAGCGGGCCGCGTACGCGGCGGACCGGTCGACCTTCGTCGCATCCTTTCCGCTGAACGCGCCGCCGCCGTGCCGCGCGTAGCCGCCGTACGTGTCGACGATGATCTTCCGGCCGGTGAGGCCGGCGTCACCCATGGGACCGCCGATCGTGAATGCGCCCGTCCCGTTGACGAGGTACTTCGTCTTCTGCAGCCACGAGTCGCCGATCGCCGGCCTGATGACCTGCTCGCGGATCTCGTTGCAGAGACGCTGGTAGTCGATGCCCGGGTCGTGCTGCGCCGCGACGACGACCGTGTGCACGCGCTTGGGCAGACCCTTCTCGTACTCCACCGTGACCTGGGTCTTTCCGTCGGGCCGCAGGTACGGAAGCGTTCCGTCCTTGCGGGCTCTCGCGAGCTGGCGCGCGACGGCATGGGCGAGCGTGATCGGGAGCGGCATGAGCTCGGGGGTCTCGCGCACCGCGAAGCCGAACATCATTCCCTGGTCGCCGGCGCCGAGCTCCTTCGGATCAGTGCCCTCGCGCGCCTCGATCGACTCGTTCACCCCTTGCGCGATCTCGGGCGACTGCTCCTTGATCGCCGTGAGGACGCCGCAGGTCCGGTAGTCGAAGCCGTAGTCGGCGTTGGTGTAGCCGATGTCCTGCACGACGCTCCGCACGAGCCGCGGGACGTCGACGTACGCGTGTGTCGTGATCTCGCCCGCGACGAGGATCACGCCCGTGGTGGTCGCGGTCTCGCACGCCACGCGCGAGTTGGGGTCCTGGCGGAGGCACTCGTCGAGCATCGCGTCGGAAACCTGGTCGCAGAGCTTGTCGGGATGTCCCTCGGTGACCGACTCGCTCGTGAAGAGGACGCGATCCGCCGCCTTGAACGACTCGGTCATCTAGGTTCCCGCCTTCCACGACCGCGCGTACTCCGCCTGGGCCGCGGTCATGTTGTCGATGTTCATGCCCATGGCCTCGAGCTTCCGGCGCGCGATCTCCTCGTCCAGCTCGCGGGGCACGGGGTAGACCCGCGGCGCGAGCTCCTTGCCGTGCTTCAATAAATATTCGATCGAGAGCGCCTGGTTCGCGAAGCTCATGTCCATGACCGCGGCCGGGTTCGCCTCGGCGGCCGCGTGGTTCAGCAGCCGGCCCTCGGCGAGAACGAACACCTTCTTATTCGGCAGCTGGAACTCCTCGACGAACGGCCGGATCTCGCGCCGTCCCTTGGCCATCTCGGCGAGCGCGCCGAGCTCGATCTCGTCGTTGAAGTGGCCGACGTTCGCGAGGATCGCGCCGTCCTTGAGAAGGCCGAAGTGCGAGCGGCCGATGACGTTCAGATTCCCCGTCGCGGTGAAGAACACATCGCCGCGCTTGGCGGCTTCGGCAACGGTCGCGACCTGGAAGCCGTCCATCGCGGCCTCGAGCCCGCGGAGCGGATCGACCTCGCAGATGGTTACGATCGCGCCCATCCCACGGAGGCGCTCGGCGACGCCGCGCCCCACCCAGCCATAGCCGCAGACGACCGCGCTCTTACCGGCGAGGAGCAGGTTCGTCGCGCGAAGCAGTCCGTCGATGGCGGACTGCCCCGTGCCGTACTGGTTATCGAACATGTGCTTGGTCTGCGCCTCGTTCACGGCGACGATCGGGTACGTGAGAACGCCCTCCTCGGCCATCGCGCGCAGGCGGATCACGCCGGTCGTCGTCTCCTCGGTGCCGCCCCGAACGCCGGCGAGAAGCTCGCGACGTTCGGTGTGGAGGAGCGTCACGACGTCGGCGCCGTCGTCCATCGTGATGTGGGGCTTCGTCTCGAGCACGGCGTTGATGTGCCGGTAATAGGTGTCGCGGTCCTCGCCCTTTCGTGCGAAGACGGAGATGCCTTCTCGCACGACGAGCGCGGCCGCGGCGTCGTCCTGAGTCGACAGCGGGTTCGAAGCGCAGAGCGCGACCTCGGCGCCCCCGTCGCGGAGCGCGAGCGCGAGGTTCGCCGTCTCGGTCGTGACGTGAAGGCACGCGGCGATGCGGATGCCCGCGAACGGCCGCTCCTTGGCGACGCGCGCTCGGATCTGACGCAGCACGGGCATCTCCCGCGCGGCCCACTCGGTCCGGCGCATACCGGCATCCGCAAGATCGAGATCGGTGACGTCGTATTTCGGAGCCTTCGTCGCGACCGCCATCTATTTCCTCTCCTTCAGCGAGCCGAAGAGCCGCTCCCAGCCCGGGCGCCGAACCGCCGGCCCCTCGATGAACAAACCGTGTGTCGCGAAGCCGAGACGCTCGTACACGGAGATCGCGGGCGCGTTGTCCTCGCGAACGTTGAGGACGACGTCGCGATGCTGCTCGAGCGCGGTCTCGGTCACCGCCGACGTGCATGAGCGCGCCATGCCGCGGCCGCGGTAGGCGAGGCGCGTGAGAACGTTGCCGACCGCCGCGATGCTCGATTTCGTCGACCGGACGTGGGTGCCCGCCGCCGAGACGAGCACATCGCCATGAAACACGCCGAAGTAGATCTCGCGGCGCATCCGCTCCGGCGTGAAGTACGTGCGCGCAGCATGTCCGTAGAGATCGATGACTGCGTCGAGGTCGTTCGCGCCCAGACGCGTGACCTCGTGGGTCATACGGGGCCGGAACCGTCCGATGTTCACGTTCATCCGCCGCATGTGATCGACGCGCTCGAAGCGGTAGCTCATCTCGATCGCGCCGCGCGATCGCGGTGGCGTCGCGAGGAGCACGCGCGGCTCGCGGATCGCGTCTCGAAAAAGCGCAGCAAGTCCATCCGAGGCGCCGGTCGCGAAGCATGGACGGAACGGAAGACCTTCGACGACCATGACCACCGCGGCGATGTCGCCGTCGCGGCGAGCGATCCACCAGCGCGCTCCCTCGATCTCGGGCTGATCGATATCCGCGAGGGCGTACGCGGCCATGAGCCGGTCGCGCTCGAGGAACGCGCGCGCCTCGTCGGCGGACGCGTGCGCATCGATCTTGATCTCGGGAAGCGACGGAGCCGCGGTCATCGGTCCTCCCATCCTTTGGGGACCAAGCGGGCCTCCGCCGGTCGCAAACGGTACTGGGTGATTCTAGGCCAGGCGTTCGCGCGGGGCCGTGGCTATGCGAGCGGCGCGAAGACCCGAGCAACCTCGGCGACCGCGGGTCGATCCGCGGGCGCCGCGGAGAGGCAGCGCATGACGACCGACACGGTCGCCGGCAGAAGCCGCCCGTTCTTCTTGAGCGACGGCGCCACATGCGTTCCGGCCGCACCCTCGCCAAAGGGGGCACGGCATGTGGCGGCTTGATACAGCAGGGACCCGAGACCGAAGGAGTCGATCGACTCAGCCGTCTCGCCCGTCCGCGGATGGCGCACCGTCGACAAGTCGAGGACCCGCGCGTGACCGTGGTCGAACACCACGTTCGACGGCGCGAGATCGACGTTCGCGTAGCCGCGGCGATGCAGGTACGCGAGCGCTGAGGAGATCTGCGTCGCCAACCGTGCGAGGTCCCGCACCGCCAGCGGTCCCCGCTCGATCATGCCTGCGAGTGTCGATCCGCCGATCGCCTCGAGCACGATGAACGGGACCGGATCCTTGCGGACTTCGTACGCACGAACGATGTGTGGATGGGTGAGCGACAGGAGCAGCTCGCCTTCGCTTACGACGCGACGCCGATCGGGCGCATAGGCCCGCCGGTCCGGCCGGAGGATCTTCACTACGCACCGCGCTTCGCGCTCCTCGCTCCAGGCCTCATAAAAGTCGCAGAGGTCGGCGCGCCACAAGCGAGCGATCGTGCGGTATCCGTTCGTGAAGGCCGCCGAGCGAGCAGAGAACGCCAGACTCACGACTACTGCCTCTCCATCGATCCGGCCACCCCACGGCCCATCTATCCGCCGTACGCACCCAGACAGACGCCCGATTAACGGAGGGAGCTATCCGTTTGTTTTGGGAGCGACGGGAGAGTTCGCGCCCGGCTGATCGACAGACCGAGACGGCGCTCGGTCGCTTGGTCAGTACTTGATCAGCGTCGCGATCTCATAGCCCGAGAGCTTCTCGCGGCCTTTGAGGGCGGCCAGCTCGATGAGAAAGGCGAGGCCCACGATCTCGCCGTTGAGCTGCTTCACGAGCTCGATCGTGCCGGCCACCGTGCCGCCGGTCGCCAGAAGGTCGTCGACGATCAGCACCCGGGCCCCCGGCTTTATCGCGTCCTTGTGCATCTCGAGCGTCGCGGATCCGTACTCGAGGTCGTACTCGACGCTCACCACGTCGCCCGGCAGCTTGCCGAGCTTGCGCACCGGGACGAAGCCGACGCCGAGCTTGTAGGCGATTGGGGCCGCGAAGATGAAGCCTCGCGACTCCATACCCACGACCGCGTCGATCTTCTTGTTGCCGATCTTCGCGAGCAGCCCGTCGATGGCGGCGCCGAAGGCGTCGCCGTCTTTGAGAAGGGTCGTTATGTCCTTGAAGAGGATGCCCGGCTTCGGGAAGTCGGGGACATCCCGGATACGGCCCGCGAGGGTGTCCGCTTGTACCGGCACGACAGAGAGAGTAGTCGGTCTGCAAGACTGCGGACGATGCGGCTCGACCTCCACACGCACTACTACCCACCCGCGTATTTCGAGCGGATCGAGCGCAGCGGCGGCGATTTTTCGTTCGGGACGAGCCCGACCGGGCAGCGGATCATCCGATTCAAGGGCGCGCGCTTCTTTGGAGTGACCGCTCCCATGACCGATGTGGCAAAGCGCATCGAAGACATGGACCGGGTCGGCATCGACATCGAGGTCCTTTCCCTCTCGACGCCGAATGTGTACTTCCTCGAGGGGAGCGCGCAGGCCGAGGTCGCCCGGCTGGCGAACGACGCGTACGCCGAGCTCGCGGCGGAGCATGCCGGTCGCTTCCTCGGCTTCGCCTCGATCCCGATGGACGACCCCGATGCGGCGCTCCGCGAGCTCGAGCGCGCGCTCGATGTGCTGCGGATGCAGGGCGTCGTGCTCCTCTCGAACATCCGCGGCCGTACGCTCGCGGATCCGGTCTATCGGCCGTTCTTCGAGGAGGCGGATCGCCGCGGAGCTTGCATCTTCGTCCACCCGATGATCCCGGCCTCCGCGGACGCATTCACCGAGTACGTCCTCGGGCCCATCGTGGGCTTTCCGTTCGACACGACTCTTGCGATCGCCAAGCTGTGCTACGCGGGCGTCTTCAAACAGCTTCCGAATATCCGCTGGCTCGTCGGCCACGCCGGCGGCGCGATTCCGTACCTCATGGAGCGAATGGACTCCGGCTGGCGCGACTTCGCCGAGTGCCGCGTCAACATCGACGAGCCGCCGTCCTTCTACTTGCGGAAGCTCTACTACGACACCGTCACGTTCTCGTCGCACAATCTGCGCATGCTGCGCGACATCGTCGGCGCCGATCACATGGCGATGGGCAGCGACTACCCGCACCTGCTTGGTTCGATCGAGAAGGCGGTGGCCTCGATAGACGAGATGGACTTCTCCGCCGAGGAGAAGAGCCTCATCTTCAGCGGAACCGCGCTTTCGATCATGAACAACGTCTCGCAGATGGCCCACCGCTAATGGGATTCATCGGCCGCCTGTTCCGGCGTGGCAGCGACGAGCCGCCCGGCGACGAGCCGCCCGGCGACGAGCCGCCCGAGCAAGGGCTCACGCTTCCCGGTAGCGAGACGAGGTTCCTGCCCGCCGGCGAGGAGCGCATCTTCCGCGAGATGCGCACGCTCCCGGCGACCGACCCACGCACGGGGAGGCGCGTGTTCCGCTCGGGAGTTGGGATCTCGACGACGTCCGCCGCGGAAGCACGTCAGATCGCCGAAGAGCAAGCGCGACGCGCTCTCGAGGATGTCCTTGCAGGGAGAAGCGATGCGCTCGGCGGGTACGCGTACTTCGCGGACCGGCGCGCGGAGCCACTCGTCGACGTCGTTCGCGGACCGACCGGGGACCTCGCTCGGATCACGGTCAACGGGTATGGCGCGGTCGTCATGAACGCGACCTCCGCTCTGTTCGCCGACGTGGACACCGACGATCGCGGCCCAAAGCCCCCGTCGGGAGAACGGCAGCCGGCGAGACTTTCGACCGTTCTGGCCCGCCATCCCGAGATGGCGATGCGCGCGTACCGGACTCGAGCGGGATGGCGCTACCTTTGCACGAACCGCACGTTCGATCCGGCTGGTGAGGACGCGCGCGACCTTCTCGAGGAGCTCGGCGCGGACGCGAGGTTCATCCTCCTGTGCCGCGTGCAGCGATCGTTCCGGGCCCGGCTGACACCGAAGCCGTGGCGCGCCGGACAGCGGGCCCTTCCGTCATTCGCGGCACGCGCTATCGACCGCGAGGATCTGCAGCGCCTCGTCGACCGCACGTGGAAATACGCGACGACGCGTTACGTCGAACGGCGCGGACCCGATGAGACGCTTCCGGAGCTCCGCGATGTCGTCGAATACCACGACCGCTGGACTCAGGCGATGAGCTCGAAGCCGCTCGCGTAAGCCGACGTACGCATCAATGGCCTGACCGACCGCTCGTGTGGCAAGCGCGCGTCAAGGCGGTTACCCGACCGTCGCTTGCTTTGCTGGGGCGACGTGCTTTGATGCGCTCGTGCGATTGTTGCTCGGCGGGCTGACGGCCGTCGCGCTCACTCTCGTCATCGCGTTCACGGCGGTCGAGCTCGCATCACAGGTCGGGGACATCCGCGGCGGCGGACAGGGAGCGGCTCCCGCGCCGGGCGATGATCTCGCGGAGCTCGCAGCGCGCCTTGTCGCTCCGCCGTATCCGATGCCCGACGGATCGACGCAGACCGTGACGTTGCATCCGGCGGCACTCCCGCCGAACGCCGGGTTTGACCTGCCGATCCCGCCGGGATCACACCTCGTGGGCAGCCTGCTTCGGCAGCGAACCAACGCAAACCCTTCCTTCGATGCGGTCCTCGACGTCCCGGGAAATGCCGACGACGTCACGTCTTTCTATGAGCGCGAGCTCGGGAAGAAGGGGCTCACCCCGCCGCAGATCCCGCAGCAGATGCAGCCGGGAGGATTCCAGGGGAGCATCGGCCCGGCGAAGGGAAGCACGTTCTGCAAGGGCGACGGGCTGCCGTACGTCTCCGTCTCCGTGTTCTCCCGCCTCAACGCCGCGAACGATGTCCGCGTGCACTTCGAACCGGCGCAGAGCGCGAGCGCGCAGCAGTTCATGGGCTCGCCCTGCTCGCAAAAGGGCGGTCCCCCGCCGGCGATGACGGCGCAACGCCTCCCCGCGCTTCGCGCACCGGACGGTGTGGTGCTCCAGTCGTCGGGAGCGAGCTTCGGCGGGCCGCGTCAGCAATCCGATGCCGTCGCGAACACGTCGAAGACGGCCGCTGAGCTCGAATCGTTCTTCGCGCAGCAGCTCGCCGCAGCGGGATGGACGCGTGTCGCCGGCGCCGCGAACGCACCGCTCGCGTTCAGCACGTGGAAGGTTCCCGGGGACGGCGATTGGCAGGGCGTTCTCATCGTCCTCGAGATGCCTTCGAAGGATCGTCGCTCTCTCATGCTTCGTGCGGAGTCGCCAACCGGCTTCGGCTACTAGGGCGCGTAGGGAGTCCCGACCTCCGTCGGAATTCTCGTCGCGGAAGCTGTGCCGCTTGCGTTCAGACCTGTGCGCTACGCGAACTCGAACGGTCATTCAGGAAGCGTCTCCGCGGCGGGAGATGACCCGCCGTTATCGTTGAAACGGAGTCGTCACTTATCCAGCCTTGCCGGCGGGTAAGAAGTACCTACCAAAGCAGTGGGCGGGCGTGAGGGGAAGCCGAGCGATCGAGCTTTTGGCCAGGCGGGCCGGGCTTCCTTCACGTTGTATGTGCTCATCGGGCCGTCGCTCGCGATAGCCGTCGCGCTCGCCGGGTTCAGCCTGACCCGTACCGTCGGCCGAGACGCCGCCCCAAGCGAATCCGCCGCGCCTGGCAGCGCGTCTCCCCAGCCCTCACGAGTGGCCGGCTCACCGGCCCGGCAGGTCCTGCCCGGTCCGGCGACGTCCTCCGCGAGCCCAACCGACAGAGGGGCCGCCACGCCGGCGGCCTCACTCCCCGCAGCCGCGCCGACTACGCCGCCCACGCAGACGACATCGCCGACGATCGCCCCGGTCCCG
>VBIZ01000066.1 GCA_005880575.1 Chloroflexota bacterium
GAGCTCGCGACGGTCGGCCGCAACACCTTCGTGGAAGCGGTCGGCGGCCTCGCGATCGGCTGCGTCGCGGCCCTCACGGTCGCGTTCGCGACTGCCCGCTGGGTGACAGCGAGCCGCGCCCTGCTGCCGTTCGCGATCGCGGCAAACTCGGTGCCGATCATCGCTTTCGCGCCGATCATGAACAACTGGTTTGGGATCTTGAACCCGCTCTCGAAGATGATGGTCGTCGCCGTCCTGGTGTTCTTCCCGATCATGATCAACACGCTTCGCGGCCTCACGCTCGTGGACCAGGGGTCGCTCGAGCTCATGCGCTCCTACGCCGCGAGCGAGCTCGCCATCTTCGCGAAGGTCCGCGTGCCGAACGCGCTCCCCTACATCTTCACCGCGCTGAAGGTCAGCGCGACGCTTTCGCTCATCGGCGCGATCGTCGCCGAGTACTTCGGCGGGTCGCGGTCGGTGCTGGGGCAATTCATCATCACTGAGGCGGCGTTCTTTCGATTCGCGAACGCCTGGGCGGCGATCGTGGTCGCCTCGGCCGTGAGCATTGCGTTCTTCCTTATCATCCTCGCGATCGAGCGCGTTGCGATCCCGTGGCACGCTTCGGCGCGCATCGCCGATGCGGCGTAACGCGCTCCAGTCACGCGCGAGGGAGGTTGCCATGCGAGGCGTAGGTCTTCGTTCACTTTCGTTCGCGATCGTCGCGATCCTGCTTGCGGTCTCCTGCGGGGGCGGCACCACCGCCACCGGGGGTGGCAGCGGACAGACCACCAAGGTGCGGCTGCAGCTCCAGTGGGTGGCCCAGTCGCAGTTCGCCGGTTACTACGCGGCGGTCGACAAGGGCTACTTCAAAGATCTCGGCCTCGACGTCGAGATCAAGCTGGGCGGACCGGACATCGTGCCTCAACAGGTCGTCGCATCGGACGCCGCGGAGTTCGGCATCGCGTGGGTGCCGAAGATGCTCGCGTCGCGCGAGGCTGGGGCGGACCTGGTGAACATCGCGCAGGTCTTCCAGCGTTCGGGCACGCTCGAGGTGAGCTTCAAAGAGAAGAACATCACCAAGCCCGAGGACTGGAAGGGCAAGAAGGTCGGAACGTGGGGCTTCGGCAACGAGCCGGAGCTGTACGCCGCGATGCGCAAGGTCGGCATCGATCCGACCAAGGCGAGCGACGTCAACATCGTGGCCCAGCCCTTCGACATGTCGCTCCTTTTGAACGGCCAGGTCGATGCGGCGCAGGCCATGATCTACAACGAGTACGCGCAGGTGCTCGAGCAGAAGAACCCGAAGACCGGCCAGCTGTACACGCCGGCCGAGCTCAACGTGATCGACTTCAACTCGGTCGGCACCGGAATGCTCCAGGACCACATCTTCGTTCGCGATTCTTGGCTCAAGAAGTCGGGCAACGAGGACATCGCCGCGAAATTCCTTCAGGCTTCCTTCAAGGGGTGGGTGTTCTGCCGTGACAACCAGAGCCAGTGCGTCGACATCGTGCTCAAGGCTGGCACCACGCTCGGCAAGGGCCACATGACCTGGCAGCTGAACGAGATCAACGCGTTGATCTGGCCGTCGCCGAACGGAATCGGCATGTTGGACAAGTCGGCATGGGACCAGACCGTGACCATCTCGACGACGTACCAGGTGCTGAAGAACAAGCCCACCGACGGCGCGTACCGAACCGATCTGGCGAAGAAGGCCGCGGACGCGCTGAAATCCTCGGGCGCGGATATCAACGGCTCGGGCTTCAAGAAAGCCACAGTGCAGGTGACAGCCGGCGGGAACTAACGCAATCGAGCGGGCGGTCACCGGAGCGAGACTCCGGCGGCCGCCCGTTTTCGCGGGCTAGACTCGGCGGCATGGCCGTTGCCACGAAACGCTCCTCGGACCCGTCCACCATCGCGAAGGACACCGCGGACCACGTCCTGGTGTCGTGGTCCGCGCAGGGCGGAATCAAGCAGGTCGTCGTCACGCGTGCCGAGGGGTCGTGGCTCTACGCGGGCGAGCGGCGGATCCTCGACTTCTCGTCCGGACTCATCAACGTCAACCTCGGGCACAGCCATCCGAAAGTCGTCCGTGCCATCCAGGAGCAGGCCGAGCGCGTCTGCTACGTGACGCCGTCATTCGGCGAGGAGAGCCGCGCGACACTCGCGCGGCTTCTGGCGGAGGTGACGCCCGGCGACCTGTCGAAGACGATCTTCACAACAGGCGGGAGCGAAGCCAACGAGCACGCCATCAAGATCGCTCGCCTCTTCACCAAGCGACACAAGATCCTCACGCAATGGCGCTCGTTCCACGGCCAGTCCCAGGGCTCGATGACGCTCGGGGGCGACAACCGTCGCTGGGCCGCGGAGCCCGGCATCACCGGCGTGGTGCACTTCCTCAACCCCGATCCGTACCGGTCCGTCTTCGGCGGTGACGTGCAGAAGGCGCTCGCCCACGTCGAAGAGGTGATCTGGTACGAGGGCCCCGAGTACATCGCGGCAATACTTGTCGAGCCGATCCCCGGCACGTCCGGCGTGCTCGTGCCGCCCGATGGCTACCTGCGCGGGCTGCGCGCGCTCTGCGACAAATACGGGATCCTCCTCATGTTCGACGAGGTCATGACCGGGTTCGGGCGCACCGGGAAGTGGTTCGGCGGCGACCACGAGGGCGTCGCCCCCGACGTTCTGACTTTCGCGAAAGGTGTGACCTCAGGCTACGTGCCGCTCGGTGGCGCGATCGTGAGCGACAGGATCGCCCATCACTTCGACGACAACGTGCTCTGGGTCGGATCGACCTACAGCGGGCACCCGCTCGCGTGTGCTGCCGGCGTCGCCTCGATCGAGGCGTACCGCGAGGACGGGCTGATCGACCGCTCCGCAGGGATGGGGGAGAAGCTCCTCGCGGAGCTAAATCGGGTCGGAGACCGCCATCCATCCGTCGGTGACGTCCGCGGTCGTGGCCTCTTCGCCGGCATCGAGCTCGTGAAGGACCGCAAGTCCAAAGAAATGCTCGAGCGCTGGAACGGTCCGAAGAGCCCTCTCGCGAACGCGCTCAAGGCGGCTCTCCTCGAGCGCGACGTCTACGTCTTCTGCCGCTGGAACATGCTTTTCGTCGCGCCGCCGCTCTCGGTGAGCGACGAGGAGCTGGCGATCGGCATCCGCGCCATCGACGAGGCGCTCGATATCGCCGACCGTTACGCCGCGACCGGAAAGCTCTAGAGCTTTCCGCGGTCCGGCTCCCGCGGGCGGCTATCCGCCCCGTAGAGCTGAGCCGCGACGTCGAGCGCAATCAGAGCGCACACGAGGATGACGATTGCCATCGTCCTCTCCTTGACCGCCAACCGGGGCGGATGCCGGTTATTTCTGTCCCGGGGTTGACCACGCCCGACCTTACGGTTTATGGTTTAACCAGTCAATAAGGTAATAGGCGGTTAGGTCAGTTAGATGCGCGACATTCCTCCGGTTCCTGACCACGGGATCGAGCTCTCCGGCGGCGCCTTGGCGCTCGATTTCGCGAACACGGTCGGGGGCTCGCACGTCCGTCCGACCCACGATCACCTTCAGGCGTACGCCGACATCGTCGCGTTCGCGGAGCTCGCGGGCGGGCTGGAGCGATCCGCCGGAGAGCGCCTGAGGCAGCGCGCCGAAAGAGAGCCAACACGCGCGCGGGCGGTCTACGAGCTCGGGATCGCGTTGCGCGAATCGATCTGGGCCGTCTTCTCCGCACTTGCATCGGGGGAGGTCCCCCGCAACGCGGATCTCGATCTGATCAGCGACGCGGCGGCATCGGCCGCCGCGCGGTCGCGGCTCGTCTACGACCGCGACGGGATCGGGTGGTCCCTCCCGTCGGATGGTGACGTCCTCGAACGGCCGCTGTGGGAGATCGCTCGCTCGGCTGCGGATGTGCTCACATCAACGCAGCGCGATCGCGTGAAGCAGTGCGCATCTGAAAGCTGCGAGTGGGTCTTCCTCGACCGTAGCAAGAACCACTCGCGACGCTGGTGCGATATGAGCGACTGCGGAAACCGCGCGAAGGCGCGCCGCTTCCACGCGAAGAGGCAGGCCGCGCCAGCCTAGACCGTCGCGGTCGTCCGGGAGAGCGCCGGAATGATGCGCTCGCCATAGAGCTCAAGGATCCGCTCCTCCTCGCCGCTCATGAGATAGATGTTGAACTGACGCACGCCGATCGCGGCGAGCTGGCGGAGCTTTTCGATGTGCTCGTCGACCTCGCCGGTCACGCAAAACCGGTCGACCGACTCGTCATCGACGAACGCGGCGTTCGACGAGCCCGATTCGGCGTGGTGCTGGTAGTCGTATCCGGGGCGGTTCCGAACGTACGCGGTGAGGTCGGCCGGCAACCCTTTTTCGCCGTAGCGTTTCACGAGATCGACGACGTGGTTCGAAACGAGCGCGGGGAACCAGCGGACGCGGTCGCGCACCTTGTCGCGCGGTCCGACGTGGGCGGGAGCGGCGACCATGACCGAGACCGCGCTCGCATCGCGGCCGGCTTTGCGCGCGCCGTCTCGGAGTAGCCCGATGCACCAGCCGACAAGGCTCGGATCCGCGAGCTGGATGATCGCGCCGTCGGCGATGCGGCCGGTGAGCTCGAGCGCCTTCGGCCCGTATCCCGCGATCCACACTGGAAGGCGCTGCCTGCCGGTCCAGTCGAAGCGCAGCCTCGTGCCTTCGTATGTGACCTCGCGGCCTTCGCAGAGGTCGCGGATGACGTTGGTGGCTTCCTCGAGCATCGCGAGATCCGTGGGCTTCTTCCCCAGCACCCGCCGCGCCGAGTCGCCTCGGCCGATGCCGAGGTCCATCCGGCCGCCGGACAGCTCCTGCAGCACCGCCAGGACGCTCGCCGTAACGGTGGGCTCGCGCGTCGCGGGATTGGTGACGCAGGTCCCGAGCCGCATCCGCTTGGTGTTCTGCGCCATCAAGGTCAGGAGGACGTATGGCTCCTTCCACAGCACGTGGCTATCGAAAAGCCAGCCGTAGGTGAACCCGGCGGACTCGGCAAGACGCGCCAGCGACGCGACTCGCTCGAGCGAATGGTCGGGTTTGAGCGTGAATCCAAAGTCCATGAGAGGCGAAAGTGTAGGCGGGTACGTCGCTCGCACCGGCTATCTCGCGCCGGTAACCCATACG
>VBIZ01000192.1 GCA_005880575.1 Chloroflexota bacterium
ATCCGCGGCGAATGGCGCCGCTCACCGAGGCGAAGCAGCTCGAAACGCTGCTCGAGCTCCAGCGCGATCTTGCGCTCGAAGCGAACATCGAAAAGGTCCTGCTGCGCATCGCGCTCGCCGCGACCTACATGCTCGACGCGGACCGCGCGACCCTGTACGTCGTTGACGAGTCGAAGAACGAGCTCTGGTCACGTGCGCTCACGGAGGGCGGCGAGCGCGGCAAGAGCGTGCTCGCCCTCAACCAGATCCGTCTCCCACTCGACGGCACCAGCCTCGCCGCCGACGTCGCGCGCACCGGCAAGCTGCTCCGCATCGACGATCCGTATGCAGATCCTCGTTTCGACCCCGGCGTCGACTCTCGCACCGGGTACCGGACGCGCTCGATCCTCGTCGTGCCGATCGACACCCGGGATCGCAAGCGCCTGGGCGTCCTCCAGGCCGTGAACCACGCCGACGGCCCGTTCCGCGTTGAGGACGAGCGGTTCGCGATCTCCCTAGCGGAGTCTGCGGGCATCGCCCTGGAGTACGTGCAGCTCTCCGGCGCCCTCGCGGCCGAACGACTGCGCGTGGTCAAGGTGGCCGAGGAGGAGCGGCACCGGCTGGCACGCGATCTCCACGATGGGGTCGCGCAGACGCTGGCCAACGCGACTCTGGGCATCGAGCTCGCGCAACGCCGGGCCCAGCAGGACGTTCCGGCAGCGATGGCCGACCTCGAGCAGCTCCGCGGGCGTCTCCTCGAGTCGCAGAAGGGCCTGCGCGACATCCTCTTCGCGCTGCGGCCGGTCGTTCTCGAGGATGGCGGGCTCGGAGCCGCCGCCCGCGCGCTGGCCGAGCGCATCAACGGTCAGAATGGGTCGCGCGTCGTCGCGCGGAGGGTCGACGCGGACCGGCGATTCGCTCCGGAGGTCGAGGCGGGCGCGTTCACGGTGATCAGAGAAGCCGCGAACAACGCGATCAAGACGGGTCGCGCGCCCCTCGTCTCGATCGACGTGTACGAGGACAGCGGCGGGGTCGTCGCGCTGGTCGAGGACAACGGGAAGGGGTTCGATGTTGCGAGCACGCTCCAGGATTACGCCTCACGCGGCAGCCTCGGGCTTCTCCAGATGCGCGAGTCCGCGCGGCTCATCGGCGCGGAGCTCTCGCTCGACTCGAGCCCGGGTCAGGGGACACGCGTACGCCTGAGAATCCCGGTCACATGAACGAGCAGCCGTCGGCCGCCGAGCGCCGACGCGTCACCGGTCGGCGGCGCGAAGATGCCGCCCTCGACCAGGCGGCATTTGCCGAGGCCTTCGTGGCGCTGAGCGACGGGATCGTCCTGACCGACCACGACGGCCTGGTCGTGAGCGCCAACCCCGCGGCGTTCCGCATCCTCGGCGAGGATTCGCTCCTCGGCACGGTCTTCGAAGAGCTCCTGCTCGTGTCCGGAGCAACCCGCATCCAGCAGATCGACGCCCACACCGTGCGCCGAGCGTGGTTTCCGCGCGAGGAGCGCATGGGCGTCCTCGAGCTGGTCTCGACGCCGCTCCCCGGCAGTCGCGTCCTGCACACCGTCCGCGACGTCACCTCGCAGGCGGAGCTCCTGCGGCTCAAAGAGGAATTCCTTATGGAGGTCGCGCACGAGCTGCGGACGCCGATCTCGGGCCTCATCGCGTCGCTCGACCTCGTCGTCGACGACGCACTCAACATGCCCCGCAACGAGCTCGCGCTGCTCGCGGGAGCGCTCCGGCGCAGCGCCCTCCGCCTGGAGCATCTCGTCGAGAACCTGATGGACGCCGGCAGCATCGAGGCCGGCACGTTCCAGGTACGCGCCCAGACCGCGAGCCTCAAGCACTCGCTTTCCGAGGCGATGGCCTTCATCCAGCCGATGCTCGAGTCGAAGGGACAGGAGCTGGTCAAGGCGTTCGAGGCCGACGCCGACCGGGTGCTCGCCGACGAGCGCCGGACGACGCAGGTCTTCGCCAACCTGATCTCGAACGCCAGCAAGTACGCCCCGGAGGGCACCCGCGTAACGGTGGGCGCCAAGAGCGTTGACGGATACGTGCGGATTACGGTCGCGGATGAGGGCCCCGGAATACCCCTCGACGAGCAGAACCGCCTCTTCCAACGCTTCTTCCGATCGCGTACCGTCCGCGAGCAAGCGGGCGGGCTCGGTCTCGGGCTCTCGATCTGCCGCGCCATCGTGCACGCGCAGGGCGGGGACATCAGCATCGAGAGCACCCCTGGACGCGGGACCTCGGTACACTTCACACTCCCGAAGGCTCGCCACTTGGCTGAGGAGGCAGAGGACTAATAAAGCTTCTGGTTGTCGACGACGACCGCGACCTCGTGGAGCTTCTCGAGTACGCGCTTCGTCGTGAGGGATATGACGTTTCACGCGCCTACGACGGAGAGACCGCGGTCGAGGCCGTCGGGCGCGAAAAGCCCGACCTCGTAATCCTCGACATCAACCTGCCGAAGCTGGCCGGTTTCGTCGTCCTGGAGCGCATTCGCCACGTCGACGAGCACGTCGCCGTCCTGCTCCTCTCGGCGAGACAGGACGAGAGCGACATCCTGCGCGGGCTCCAGCTCGGAGCGGACGACTACATCACCAAGCCGTTCCGGCCGAAGGAGCTCGTCGCCCGGGTCAAGGCGATCCTGCGCCGCTCGGTCCGCACGCGCGGCCGCCCCGCCCCAGCGATCTACAAGACGGGCGACCTCATCCTCGATGAGGCGACGCACCAGGTCCGCGCGGACGGGGTGCCCGTCCATCTCTCACCGACCGAGTTCAAGCTGCTGCGGCATTTCATGGCGAACCCCGGACGCGTCCTCACGCAGGAGGAGATCCTCGAGGGTGTCTGGGGCTACGACGCGGATGTCGGCGGCGACCTCGTGAAGCTGAACGTGAGCCGCCTGCGGCGGAAGCTCGGCGCCGACGGCAAGCCGCGTGACGTGATCCAGACCGTGCCTGGGGTGGGCTATCTCTTCCGCGGCGCCGAGGGCGGCGTCACACGCGAAGAGGCTCGCCCCCGCTGATCACTTCGTGCTGCCGTTGCTCGTCGTGAGCCGGCGGCGCGTCGCTTCGAGATCCGCGGCGTTGCTGAACACCGGATAGACCGCGAACCCGGTCGCCTTCGATATCGAGTCCACCGCCGCAGGATTCGGCTGCGGCAGTGCCACGGTGAGGACCTGGCCCTCGTGTCCGACGACGACCGCATTCCACTCCGACGCGAGGGCGTGCGGGAGATGCTTCTGCAGCTCAGCGGTCGCGAGTCGTGCCGGGTCCGCGAGGTACGGCGCGGCAGGCAGGCTCATCGCGCGCGAGCGGATCGCGCCGCGCGGTCCCTCGCCGAGCGAGTGCTCCCACACGCGGATTCCGCCGCCCGATTCCTTCGCTCGGTACATCGCCGCGTCCGCGGACTCCACGAGGGCGGCCGCGTCGCCCGCCGGACGCGGGAACGTCGCGATCCCGATCGATAGCTGCAAGCGCTCGCGCGCGGCAACGAGCTCGGGCGGCAGAGTGGCCTCGGTTGCCTTCTCGAGAATCCGTGTTGCGACCCTGGTGGCGGCCTCGGTGTCGGCGTCCGGCAGGATGACCGCGAACTCGTCGCCGCCGTACCGCGTCGGCACGTCATACAGACGGACCGCCTGTTTGATCGCGGCCGCCACGGCCTTCAGCACCTCGTCGCCGACCGCGTGCCCGTACCGGTCGTTGTAGAGCTTGAAGCGATCGACATCGAGCATGAGGAGCGCGAGCAAATGCTCCGCGCGTAGTGCGCGGTTGGTCTCGGCCTCGAGGCGACGGTCGAAGTGACGGCGGTTGAAGAGCCACGTGAGTGGATCGGTCTCTGCGAGACGCTGCAGCGCTTCGCCTTGCTCCTGCATGACGAGCACCTGGCCGAT
The DNA here is from genome assembly GCA_005880575.1 of Chloroflexota bacterium. Taxonomy (GTDB): domain Bacteria; phylum Chloroflexota; class Limnocylindria; order P2-11E; family P2-11E; genus 3-1-20CM-2-70-9. The sequence continues at coordinate 3,880 of VBIZ01000192.1, forward strand.
GTGGCCGGCCAGAAGCTCGAGCGTCTCGAGATCGGTGTCGTCGAACGGCTTGCCGTCGTTCCGATCGGTCACGCTCAACACGCCGCGAGAGTCGTCGCCCACCAGGATGGGCACGCTCACGAATGAGTCGGAGCGGTAGCTTCCCTCCCCGGACTGGATCGGCGCGCTCGAGATGTGGCGCACGAGGAGCGGACGCTTCGACTGCGCCACGAGTCCGACGACGCCTTGGCCCGGCTTCACGCGCACGCGCCGCATCACGTCGTCCGCGAGCCCGACCGCGCGCGCGATCACGAAGTCGGTGGAGTTGTCCTCACGCAGAAGAAGCGACGCCCGCTCACCCCGCACCAGCTCCGTGGCGACCTTGAAAATCGAGTCGAGCAGGTCCTCTGCCCGTCTCTGGCTCTGACTGTCCAAGTTCCCCCATCCTGCGTCCGCCCGTGCCGTCCGCCGCCCCCAGCTCGCGATGTCTGCATGGCCTGCTTGTTCGCTCGTGTCTGCGGCAGTCTCCTGCTCGGCCGATGCCGCGACAAGTCACCGCAGGTATCGAGTAATAGTCAAAGATGTCGCAGCCATGCACGCGCCATGCGCGGCGAGTCAGTCGTGGCTTGAGGTCAAGTCCGATCGCAAGGGGGGACACGCGCCAAGTGGCGCGCTCGGCGACATCCGACGCCTGCCGCTCAACCCCGCCGGGTGCCGCCGTAAAAGGCGATCCACCGGGCGGGCAAGCGCACGATCGGGTATCGGCGACCCCCGAGTGGGTATGCCCACCAAACCCCGAGCGTCCGGAATTGAGCCGGATGGCGCGACAACGATCACGCGCGTTTCCACTCAGGCGACCGCCTCCATCACCGGCGCTTCGGCGGCCTTCGGCTGGCGGGCGCGGAGCGTCACCAGCGCGCCGACGAAGACGAGGGCAAGGGCGACAGCCATGGCCGGGCGCATCGCATCGACGAAGGCGTGTGTGAAGACAGCGTGGGCGATCTGCCCAATCTGCATCGCGAGATCAGCGGATGTGCCGATGGGAAGCGGAAGAGGGGTGCCGCTCTGTCCCACGCCGACCTCGAGGCCCTGCTTGGCGGCCGCCGAGAAGCCGTCGACGAACGGGGCGCGGACAGGCTGGGGCAACTGCGACGAGTAGGTCATGGCTTCGGTACGCAGCGCGGTCGCGAGCTGGTTCTGAAGAACCGCGCCGATCACCGCGGTCGCGAGGACCGCACCGAGCTCCTGGATCGTGCTGAAGATGCCCGAGGCGGCGCCAGCGAGACGCGGCTTCAAGGTGCGCGTTCCAAGGTCGAAGAGCGGAGTCCATACGCCGGCCATGCCGAGACCCGAGACGATGAGTCCGGGAAGCAGCGCCCAGCGGTCGGCGTCCGCGCTCACCGTGTACGCGATCCACCCCTGGCCCGCGACGAAGAGCAGAAGACCGACGAAGAGGATGCGCTTCGCGTAGCCCTTCTGAATGAGCGCGGCGACGGGTCCGGATGCGAGCATCATCACGACCGGCTGCGGCGCGATGGTGAGTCCGGCCGAGAAGGCATCGAGGCCGAGAACGGATTGGTAGTAGATCGTGAGCGGCAGGAACACGCCGACGATCGCAAAGCCCATCGCCATCAGCACGAAAGCCATGAGCGCGAAGTTGCGGTCGGCGAAGACCTCGAACGGCACGAGCGGCTCGTGGCCCTGGCGGCGGGCCTGCTGCACGAGGAAGATCGCGATCAGCGCCACGCCGACTCCGATGACGAGGGGGATCGAGATGACCCCGGTGATCACTCCCCAGTCATAGCGCTGGCCTTCGATGAGTCCGTAGATCACCGCGAGAAGACCGGCGGTCGCGAGACCGACGCCGACGAAGTCGAGACGGTGCGGCCGGCCGGGTCGCAGGTCGGGGATGAGGCGCGCGGTGAGCACGAGGATCAGCGCTCCCACCGGAACGTTCACGTAGAAGATCCAGCGCCAACCCCAGTTGGCGACGATCAGGCCACCGAGGGTCGGGCCGAGGACGATCGCGAGCCCGGCGAGCATCCCAAAGATCGCGAACACCCCGCCGCGCCTGTTCGGTGGAAAGAGGCTCGTGATCATCGGCAGTCCCTGCGGCGCGAGCAGCGCCGCGCCGAAGCCCTGGCCGGCGCGCGAGAGCACGAGCTGCGTCGCGTCCTGCGAAAGCCCGGAGAGCGCCGAGGAGATCGTGAAGAGCGCGACGCCCGCCGCGAAGAGCTGGCGCGGCCCGAAGATGTCACCGAGCCGGCCCGAGGTGATCAGCAGAACCGCGTACACGAGGCTGTAGGCGTTGAGCATCCACAGGATGCCGTCGAGCGGCGCGTGGATGTCATCGACGATGCTCGGGATCGCGATGTTCACGATCGTGAGGTCGAGCAGCGTGAGGAACGTGCCCAGAGCGAAGACGGCCAGTACGGCCCAAGGATTCGTCTTGCGAATCGCGGCGTCCATTCCGGTACCTCCGTGCGATACTGTTCTCAGCACCTGCAAGGTGCATTATCTGCATAACGCAGATAGTGACAGTATCACACGATGCAGAAAGGTCGTTAGAACGTTGGCATCCGGGCGCAGGGCGCAGCTGATCCAGGACATCATCGTCGCGATCCAGGACGAGCAGACCCAGAACGCCTTCCTCTCGAACGCGATCGCCGAGCGCCTCGGGGTCACGTCGACCGAGCTGGAGGTGCTGGGGACGCTCGTCGCGCGCGGTGCCCTCTCGGCCGGAGACCTCGCGCGGCGGACCGGCCTCACCAGCGGGGCCGTCACCCGGCTCATCGACCGGCTCGCGGAGCGAGGCATCGTCCGGCGGCGAGCCGATCCTGCGGACCGGCGCAGGGTGCTCGTGGAAATCACCCCCGCGGCACTCAGAGCGTCGGAGCCCTTCTACCAGCCGATCGCCAGGGAGGGCACCGCGCTACTCGAGGAGCGCACCGAAAAGGAGCTCGAGGTGATCCTCGAATACCTCCGGATCAACTACGAGTTCACGAAGCGCCACACCGAACGTGTCGAGGCCATGCCCGATCGGGTCCAGCTTCCGAAACGGCGGGTGAACATCAAGGCGAACGTGCTCGGTCAGAAAGTCCGGATCAGGTTCTGACGCCCGGTCGGGATTTCGTCGGCCGCTACTGCCACTCGCGCGCGGCGATCTTCGCGAAGAGCTGTAGCGCGTCGAGGCGCTGGGCCGTGACCGAAATGACGCCATCGACGGTCTGGAGCGTTCCACCGACGACGACCGCGGCATCGCTGTCGAGCACGCGTTTGTATCGCCGGTACGTCGCGGGCCGGATGATGATGTTCGAGATCCCGGTCTCGTCCTCGAGCGAGAGGAAGACGTGGCCCTTCGCCGTCTCGGGATGCTGCTTCACCACGACGGCGCCTGCGACGAGCACGTAGCTCCCGTGGCGGCGGCTCTCGAGGTCACAGGCGCGAAGAACGCCACGGCGCGCCAGGTCCTCGCGGTAGAAGCTCATGATCTGCGGCCCCGTCGGTATACCGGTGATGCGGTAATCGAGCGCGGTCCGCTCCTGCTCGCCGACCGGCGGGAGCTGAGGCGCCGCCGTCGTAGGCAGGGAGAGAGCCCGCCGCACGAACGACGGTGACGTGCGGTGCGCGTCGCGCGCGCGCCAGAGAAGCGCGCGCCTCGGCTCGCCGAAGCAGTCGAATGCCCCAACGAGCGCGAGATTGCGGAGCGCTTCTTCTTTCAAGCCGACGCGTGTCGCAAACTCATCGAACGACTTGAATGCCCCGCCACGTTGGCGCTCCTCGACAACTGCCTGAGCTTCTTGCTCGCCCAATCCTTTGACGGATGCGACGCCAATCCGTACGTCGTGATCTCGACATTTGCGGTGTGACGCGATCGTGCGAGACGAGTCGACCGGATGACTGCCGGGCGCGGCAGCGTCGAGGGCCCCCGCGCGACGGGGTACCGGCCGGAGGCCGGGGGGTCCACCGTCGCGTAGAGAGGGTTTCGACGCTGCCGCGTCTGATAAGAGTTCGACGACCGCCTTCGCAAACGATCGATTCACATCGACAGGGAGAATCGCGACTCCATGACGCTTCGCATCTCCGGCTATGACGGCGGGCGAGTAGAAGCCCATCGGCTGGTTGTTCAAAAGACCGACGTAGAACTCGGCGGGGTAGTAGAGCTTCAGATGAGCGGTGTGATACGCGGTGAGCGCGAACGCCGCAGCGTGACTTTTGCAGAACCCGAACTCGGCGAAGGCGGCGATCTGTCGGAAGATCTCATTCGCGATGACATCGTCGACGCCTTTGTCGCGCGCTCCACTGACGAACGGCCCGCGCAGCTTCTCCATGTCGGCGCTCGAACGAGCGCGGCTCATCGCGCGACGCAGCATGTCGGCCGCCGACGGCGAGAACCCGGCGGCCGCGATCGCGACGCGAAGGATCTGCTCCTGGAAGAGGATCACGCCGAGCGTCTCTTTGAGGATCGGCTCGAGCAGGGGATGGGCGTATGCGACCGCCTCGCGGCCCTGTCGACGTCTGATGTAGGGATTGACCATGTTCCCCTGCAGGGGACCGGGCCGGATGATCGCGACCTCGACGACGATGTCCGCGAAGTTCCGCGGCCGCACGCGCGGCAGGGCCTGCGCCTGCGCGCGCGATTCGACTTGAAACAGGCCGATAGTGTCCACCTCGCAGATGAGGTCGTAGACGGCTGGATCGTCGAGCGGGAGCGACCCCAGCTCGAGCAGCTCGCCGTGGCGCGCCTCGATGTCGGCGACCGCGTCCTTCACCAGCGAGAGCGTCCGCAGGCCGAGCAGGTCCATCTTCACCAGGCCGAGGTCCTCGACGTCGCGCTTGTCGAATTGCACGACGTTGCGGTCGGGCATGGTCGCGCGCTCGATCGGCACCGTGTCGACGAGCGGAAGCGCGGTGATGAGCATGCCGCCGTTGTGGATCGAGAGATGCCGTGGGAAATCGGCGATCGCGAGGGTGAGCTCGCGGAAGAGCGGGAAGCGCGCGCGCTCCTTCTCGTCGAAGGTCTCAAGCAAATCACCGACGGTATCCGGCATCGCCCGCGGCTCCTCCCAGCCGTGCTCGGACGCGCGGTCGGTGTGGTGATACGCAGGGTGCTGCGCCGACGTCGGGATACCCCGCGGATCCACGTGGTACTGATCGATCGACTTCGCCATGCGATCGATCGTCTCCAGGCGGAAGCCGAGCGCCTTGGCCACCTCGCGTGAGGCAGACCGCGCGCGATAGGTGACGACGTTGCAGACCATCGCCGCGTAGCGCTCGCCGTACTTCTTGTAGACGTACTGGATCACCTCCTCGCGATCGTTCGTCGCTATGTCGAGGTCGATGTCCGGCATCGTCCGCGAGTCCTCGGTGAGGAAGCGCTCGAAAAGAAGGTCGTGCTGGATCGGGTCGACCTTGGTGATGTCGAGGACGTACGCGACGATCGAGTCCGCGGCCGATCCCCTCCCCTGCGCCGGGATCCGGTGCTCCTTGCAGAAGCGAACGATGTCCCAGTTGATGAGAAAGAACTCGGCGAGACCGCAGCGGTCGATGACGTCGAGCTCGTGCGCGAGCTGCTTCGCGACGTCGCGCGTAATCCGCGGGTACTTGATCTTCGCGCCCTCGCCGCAGAGCCCGTAGAGAAACGAGAACGCGGTCTCGCCGTCCGGTACGGGAAAACCTGGGAGACGGTCTTTTCCGACGAACGAGGCTTCGGTGCGCGGAGTGTTCGTGTCATAGAGGAGGTCGAGCACGCACGAGTCGGCGATCGCGCGCGCATTGCGGAATGCCTCGTCGAAGCGGCCGAGGCGCTCGCGCAGCATGGCTTCGCCCTTGAGCCAGTACTCGCCGTTCGGCTTTAGGCGGTTCCCCGCTTCGTCGAGCGTCACGCCAAGATCGATGCAACGAAGCACGTCGTGAAGACGACGGCCGTCGGGGCGCGCGTAATGGACATTGTTCGTGACGACGCAGCCGAGGCCCAGCTCCGTGGCAAGCTGCGCGAGGGTGTCGCAGAGCGCGGGTCCGTCGGGGTCGAGATGGTCGGAGAGCTCGACATACAGACGCTCGCCGAAGATCTGAGCGAAGCGCGCCAGCGCCTCGCGCGCCCCGTCGAGCTCGCCCGCGCGGACCGCCCGCGGCACCGCGCCGTGTGCGCAGCCGGTGAGCGCAAAGAGGCCCGCGGCGTTCTCGGCGAGGAGGTCGAACGTGGCTTTCGGCTTTGTCTTCTCGCCGGCAAGCTGGGCTGCCGAGATCGTCCGGCAGAGGCTCGTCCAGCCTTGGCGATCGCGCGCGATCAGGACGACGTGACCCATGTCCTGAAGCTCGAGCTCGGCACCGAAGATCGGACGGAGTCCCCGCTCTTTAGCGGCATTGGCGAACCGCACAGCGCCGTACAGGCCATTTGTGTCGGTGAGCGCGAGCGCGTCGAGGCCCTGCTCGACCGCGGCGCCGGCGAGGTCGTCGACATCCGAGGCGCCGTCGAGGAAGGAATAGTTGGAGTGCGCGTGAAGCTCGACCCAACCGGCCAATTGCGGGCTCCCCACCGCTCTCTGGCCGAGAGCGTATTAGAACGTCTGTTCTAGATTAGCTGAGCCCGGTTATGGGAGCAGAAAAAACCTCAGCGGCGGCGTCGCGCGACGCTCGTATCGGCCGCGAGCGGACGGGCTGATCCAATGAAAAGTCCCACGTCGTCGTCCTCGCCCTGGCTGGGAGCGGGTCGAAGGGCATCGACGATCAGCACCCCAAGAGCAGCGATGAGGACGGCGAGCGTTTTCATTCCGTTCATTCGCTGTAGGAGACTCGCTTGGGGACCTCGTGGGTCTCCCCTGACCGAGCGATCTGCTGTTTCTGGACGGACGCGCTCGGCGACTCTTGCCCGCGCTCAGAATGTCTGTTCTATTTATTCCTGGTTGAATGGCTAAGTCCTATTTGCCTGGTCGCTCAACAGGCCTGACAGTCGCACCCATACGTGGATGACAGCCGAGACGGGAAGGGTCCGACAGTCCTGATCGCAGATGACGACGCCGGGCTGCGGGCGCTCGCTCGAGTGACCCTGACGGCGCAGGGCTGGACGGTCAGGGAAGCGGCGACACCGGATGAATGTCTCGCGCTCGCCAGACGCCATCGCCCGGACGTCCTCCTGCTCGACGTGAACTTCGAAGGCCAGCGGCGCGACGGCTACTCCGTCTGTCGCGAGCTCAAGGCGGCAGCGGATACACGCAGCATGCCAATCGTTCTGTTCACCGCCCGCGACGAGCCGGAAGGCCGTGCGTTCGCGAGTGCGGTGGGGGCTTCCGCGTTCATCGTGAAGCCATTCAGCCCGTTGGATCTCGCGGATCTTCTCCAGGTCCTCCGACACGGCTCCGAGCGCGATCCGGGCATCGGCCTGTACCTCATCGAGGTGGGGGTGATTCGACCGGCGCAGCTCGAACGGGCGCTCGCGGAGCAACACCTCCGGCAAGGCAAGCGAATGCCCCTTGGCGAGATCCTCGTCGAGCTTGGATTCGCGAGCGCGGACGACGTCCGGCGGGCCGTCGAGCGCCAGCGAAGACTTCGGCTTCTCGCCGCGCCCGGACCGCGCTCCGCCGTCGTCCGGCGCGTGTTGATCGCGGACGACAACGCGAGCGTCCGCGATGGTCTCCGCGAAGCCTTCGCATCGGAAAGCGATTTCTTATTCGTCGGCGCGGCCGTCGACGGTGTTGAGGCGCTCCGCATGATCCGCGAGACCAAGCCCGACGTCGTCGTGCTCGATAGCGACATGCCGCGACTCAGCGGCATCGAAGTGTTGCGGACCATGCACGCCAGCCTCCCGGAGACACGCGTGGTGATGTTCACGCTGAATGACGCGATCCGAGAAACGGCGCTCGCTGCGGGCGCCGCCGCGATCGTGACGAAGGACACGCCCCTCGAATCGCTGCTCGCGGAGCTGCGGCGCGCCGCGCCGCCGCCCAAGCCGATCGCCAGGCGCGCAGCGGTGATCCTCGCGGGTCCCCACGTCCCCGGCGGCCCCTGGAGTGCGCTCGCTCGGCGCCGGCAGGCCATCGCCGCGATCGGCGTCCTGCTCGTCAGCTACACCGGCGCGTTCCTGCTGGCCGAACCGGCGCTCGGAGCCTCGGCATCGCTGCTGGCGATGTTGCCGGTTGCCATCGCCGGCGCGCTCTTCGGTCCGGAGGTCGGCATCGGGACCGCTCTTCTGTCGACCATCGTGACGGCGGCGCTGTGGAGCGTGACCAACCACGCGATCGGCGAGCCTGTCCTGCGTATCGGCGGAAACGGGATCGGGGTCGTCGCCCTGGTGGCCATCGGTGCCGGGTTCGGCGCGATGCGGCTCGTTCGCGGCCGGCTCGTGCCGAGGGGGCGCCTCGTCGATGCGCTCGCCGAAGCCGCGGTCGCGCTCGGGCCGGGACTCGGGCCGAGGACGCTTGGACTTCTCGCCGAGGCTGCGCTCGAAATCGTTCCCGGCGACACCGCGCTCATCTACGTGGCCGTGCCGGGGGGCGGGCTCGAGCTCGTCGCCGCCGCGGGCGCGCCGGATGAGGTCATCGGGCAGCGCGACGTGGCCGGCGCCGTCGCGGCGGCGGTGAATGAAAACCGCGCGTCGATCGTCGACGATCTCGAGGCTCGTCCGATCGGCGTGTCACTCCCTCGCAGCCGAAGCTGCGTCGTCGTTCCGGTCGCCGGACGTGGCGAGGCGCCGAGCGGCGTCATCGCGGTCCTCGCGGGCCGAAAGAATCTCTACAACGCCGGCCACCTGGAAGCCCTCACGAGCTACGCGAGCTTTCTCGGATCGCTGCTGAACGCACCGGCGAGGGCCGTGCCCGTGCAGGATCCCGCGCTTCTTCCGGCGATCGACCCCGACTCGATCTAACGGTTGCGGATGGTCGCGCTGATCGTTGCGGTCGGCGAGGCCAGGGAGCCATCGGTGGCGGTGGCCGTCACCGTGACCACGTCGCCCTTGTCGCCGTTCCCGCGCACCGAGAGGTCGTAGCGGTCGGTCGTCGATGTGGTCGTGACGGTCCGCTTCACGACGCCGTTCAGGCGCCAGGTGTAAACGTACGTGAGGCCGTCGTTGTCGATGTCCTCGCCGACGACGGTGGCGACGAGAACACTCTTCGTAGTGGGCGCCGTGGTGTTGAGCGAGATGGCGACCGTCGGCGCAGAGTTCACCACGGTCGCTCCCGCGGTGGCCACCGCGCTGTCGAGCGTGCCGTCGGAGGCGACGAGCTCGACCACAACGTTATCTCCGTGGTCGCCGTTCCCGGCAACGCTGAGGTCGAAGCCGTCCGACGCGTTGAGCCCCGACGACGACCGGCGAAGCGCGCCGTTCACACGCCACACGAATCGATACGTCAGGGGATCGTTATCGGGGTCGGTCGCGGTGACGGCCGCGGCGAGCACGGCGTTGGTCGTGGGGGCGGTGTTGTTGAGGCTTACCGCTGCCGTCGGAGGGCTGTCGCTCACGACCACCGACGTGCTCGCATCGTTGCTCAGCTGACCGTCGCTCGCGGTGACGCGGACGCTGATGGTGTCGCCGCGATCGCCGTTGCCGGCGACGGAGAGGTCGAGCGTCGACGCGGTGGCTCCGGCGATCGGCGTGGCATTCCGTGACCACTGGTATGAGTACGTGACCGGGTCCCCGCCGAGCGAGAGACTGAAATCGGGGTCGACGGCGAACGCGTCGGCGTGGAGCGTGTCGCCGGTGAACGCCGTCGCTGGCGACACGGTGAGGCTCTTGAAGATCGGAGCGTGATTGTTCAGGTCGAGGGCGAAAAGAGTGCTGTCCTGCGGCGGGTTCTGCATCGGGTCACCGAGGTCGTTGTAGTTGCCGACGTACAACCGCCCGTCGGGATGGAGAACGGGTGGCCCGGGACGGAATTGGGCGATGCGCATCGTCTCCGCGACTTCAAAGGTTGCGTCGTCGATCGCGTAGATAGAGCCGGTGCTGGACGGGCTCGCCACGGTCGACACGTAGACCCGTCCTCTGCCCGGCGCGAACGCGACGCCGAGAGGGAATCCTTGCATCGAGGTCGTGTGAACGACGGCCAAGGTGTCGGCGTCGATCACGTACAACGTCGCGACCGATGGATCGCTCGGGTCGGTGCCCGCGACGAAGACCAGATGGTGCGCTCCATCGACCGCGATCGCGTACCGAACGGCGCTGCTCAGCGTCACCTGTCCGACGACGGAGAGGTCGCGCTCGTCCACGACAACAAGTCGCGGATTCGTGGTCGACGCATCGGTGAGAAAGACGCGATGAAGCCCTGGATCCACCGCCGCGCCGAACCACGCGGTGCCCGCGGGCGCAGGCATCGACATGACGACGGTGTTGGCCAACGTATCGACCACCGTCAGCGCGTGGCCTCCGACAAAGAGCCGGCTCGCCGTGGCGTCCAACGCGGCCATCAGGCCGCCGGCACCGGGGATGCTCGTGAGCTGCCGGCCGCCGTCGAGGTCGAACACGTCGATCGACGATTGGCTCGCCGAATAAGTCGCGTTGGATGAGTAGAGGCGACGACTCGCCGAGTCGGCGACGACGAAGTTCGCGGTGAGACTGGTGAGGATCCTCGCGACCGAGCCGGTCCCTGGATCGACGACCGAGATGAGCCCGCGCGCGGGAGCTGATGGGTTGTTGATGTCGTAGACCGCGGCCGCGCTGTTTGCGACGTAGACCTTGCCCGTCGATGTGTCGAGAGCGAGGCCGAAGGGCGCGGCGCCGACCGGCCACGTTGCGGAGACTGTCGCGGCATGAGCCGCGGGCGTCCCGGCGAACGTGAGGACAAGGACGCAGACCAACGCGATCGCGAGAGGCCGACGCATGTGCGGGCTAGGCTCGCTTGACTGGTCGGTCGGGGCAATTGACCGGTAGTCCTACCCCGTTCGGGTCAATCGATCACTCGCTGCAGCCACCAGGCACCCGAGCGCCTGTCCCCATAGACATCGCACACCAGGCCGTCCGCGGTCCGCAGGGTCACGTAGTCCCGGGACACGCTGTCCTTCCACCAGTCCGCTTCGACGCGCCACCGGCGCAGTTGTTCGACGACGGTATGTCTGTGTCCGGCAACAACAAGAGCGACGAGCTCCCCCTCGTCCCACACCAGCTTCGCGGGCAGAGGCTCAGCGAAGAGCCGCATTTCCTTTCTCTCCTTCCACGAAGTTCGGAAACTGCGAATTTCGTAACGGCCTCATGCGATCACCTCGACCCATTCGGTCGCGCGCTCGGGCAGGCGCGCAGCGTCGTCCGCGACGCGTGCGCGCAGCACCGCGCCTTTGCCGAGCTTCGCGCGCAGATAGCGCGCGGTCGCGATCGCCTCTTCTTCGCGCGCGCCATCGGGCGCGAAAAGGCCGATCTGCCGGCCGCGCGCGGGTTCGACCTCCGGCACTTCGAGGGCGCAGCCCGTCACCAGGCCGAGCTCCTCGCGTTCCTCGAGCGCCCACCGGAGCGAGCGCAGCAGCGCGGCGGCTTCACGGGTCGGCGGAAGCACGGTGCGCTCGATCCGCAGCGGGCCGGCGTCCTCGCGATCGAGCCGCAGCTCGAGCCGCAGCGCGGCGAAGCCGTCGCGTGCGAGCGCCGCGGAGATCTCGTCGACCACGACGCGGAGCGCGAAGACGAGCTGCTCGCGCGAGCCGATCGCGTCATCCCATGCGCGGCGCGCACGGATTCGGCGCGGCGGGGCTGAGGCGCGGACCATGTCGCCGTACTCTCCTCGCGCGAGCGCGTGCGCGCGCGCGACGGCGCTGCCGAACCGGTCGAAGACCGATCCGCGAGGCAGATCCGCGAATTCACCGACGGTGCGCAGGCCGAGTAATCGCAGCTCCTCGTGCACTTTCACGTCGACCGGAAGCACATCGAGAGGCAGCGGCGCGAGGAACGCGCGGCCGTCCTCGACAGAGCGCATCTCGCCCGGCGGCGTTCGCTCCGCCACGACGCGCGCGACGAACGGCGTGGGCGCGATCCCGGCCGACACCCGAGCGCCGGCCCGCGCGCAGCGGGCCACGACGTTTCGAGCGACCCGACCGGGCGTGCCCAGAAGCTCTTCCGTGCCGGCGAGATCGCAGGCGAACGCGCACGGGTCGAGCACACCCACGCGCGGGAGCGCCGCATGGAGCGTGGCAAGCAACCGGCCATGCATCTCCGGCGCGTCGGTCACCACGATCGCGAGCGTGACCGGATCTCTCACTCTTTAGACCGCGACCGTGGCGAGATCGGGACGTGTGCCGAGATCGGCGAGTCCACCATCGAGCGACGTCATGGAGAAAAGCGCGCGATCGCTTGCGCGCGCGCGTCCTACCGCGAACGTCCACCCCACCGTCCGATCGAACCGGCGCTCCCAGGCAACGCGCTCGAAGAAGAAGGTCGGGATCGCAACGCGCCGCCCGGGCTCGCCCGCAACGACGAGGAGCGCGGCCGGCGATCCGCGGACCGCCGGGAGCGCGGGCGCGACGTCATCGACATTCATCCCACCAAACGCAGGGTCGCCGACGTCGACGACGACAAGGCGGAATCCCTCGCTGCGCAGTGCCGCGGCCGTCGCGAGAGCCACGCCGGTGCCGCGCGCGCGCACGATGACGAGCCGCTCGAGATCGACGTTCGCGCGCACCGCGGCGAGCGGATCGAACGAGGCCGTCGGATCGATCCAGGCAGCCATCCCACCCTGAGCCTGCGCCGACGCCGTTGCGCGGAGGGCGAGCCGGAGCTTTCCAACGCTCGGCGGGCCGATGAACGCGATGGGCTCACCGGCGACGAGGCCGCCACCGATCACACGATCGAGTGACGATTTTGTTGCCATGACGAGCTCACTCCGATGGCGCTCGCTTGTATCGCCGCGCGCAAGCGCATGTACGCCAAAGCGTCCTTCGATACGCGCGATCGCCACGGCCAGTCGGTTCTCCGCCACATCGCTCCCCTTGATCGTTCGCGAATCGTTCGTTTCAGCCCGGCACTGGCCTATCCAGGCTGTTAGAACGAATGTTCTAGAGCCTATCCGAGCCCGCGATTGCTGTCAACGCGTTCATCTAAGAGTCATCAAAAAGTCATCCATGGCCGTAATCGTGCACGCCCCTTCGTCATGAGGGATCGGGCTGTACCAGGACGCTGTGCCGACTGCGGATCCGACGCGTACATCCAACTCGCCGTCGGGGACGCGATGCTCTGCGCGCACTGCTATCAGGATCGGCGTGGGGACACCAAGGTCATCGCACGCAAGGGCGGCGACCGCGCGACGGCGAAGCCCGCGACGATCCAGCCCCGCCCGAGCTAGGACGTCGTCGCGGCACTCGGCCGTGCCGTCGCGACCGCTTCTCGGAGGGCACTGACGCGAAGGGCCGCGTATCCCGCGACCAGCGTCACGATGATGCCGCCGACCAGGAACGCGTTGTTGATGCCGACGAGTGTGCCGACCGAGCCGAGGAGCATCTGCCCAAGCGGCATGAAGCCGATGAAGACCATCGTCTGGACGCTCATCACGCGTCCCCGCAGCGCGTCGGGTGTCCGCGTCTGCATGAGGGTGTTGGCCATCCCGAGATAGACCATCACCGCGAGGCTCGTCAGCCCTACGAATACGAGCGCGCCGGCGACGGTGTGCTGGAGCCCGAACAGGATGAGTAGCGAGCCATGCGCGAACGCCGCGCCGACGAGCAGCGCACCGCGATGCTTCCACCCACCGAGCGACGCGGTCACAAGCGCGCCGCCGAGCGCGCCGGCGCCCGATGCGGCGAGCAGCCACGACAGCTCGACCGCGCCGACCCCCAGAAGCTGCGCCTCCGCGGGAAGGAGCTGGATGTAGGGGCGCGTGAGCAGGGCCGTCGCCACGCTCAGCGCGACGACCCAGCGGAGCACCGGGTCGCTGCGGATGAACGAGAGGCCTTCCTTGATCGATTCCAGAAGCGACAGCCGCGGGCCGTATTCGATCACCGGCTGCGGACGCATGAGCAGGAGCGCGACGACGATCGCGATGTACGAGACCGCGTTGATCAGCATGAGCCCGCCCACGCCGAAGGGGATGATCAGGACACCGCCGAGGAGCGGCCCCACCAGCGTCGCGCCGTTGAACGCGGCCGAGTTCAGGCCGATCGCGCTCATGAGCTGTCGATCGGATACAAGACGCGGCACCATCGCCTGGCGGGTGGGCGCATCGAACGAGAAGATGATCGAGTTGAGGGCGCTGATGAGGACGATCTCGACGATGTTGATCTGATTCGTGATCGCCAGGAACGCGAGCACTGCGGCTGACACCGCCGCGCTCGATTGCGTGAGGAGCAGCAGGCGGCGGCGATCGGCGCGATCGGCGACGACGCCGCCGAAGAGGCCGAATGCGAGCCCGGGGAGCGCGCGAGAGAGGCCGACCAGGCCGAGATAGAGCGGTGCGAGCTGCGGGACGCCGTCCTTGATCGCGAGCTGGACGACGAGCCACCCCAGGCCGAACTGCTGCATCCACGTCCCGATGTTCGAGACGACGAGGCCGACCCAGAAGAGCCGGAAATCGCGATGCTCGAGCGCCGACCAGGCGGAGGTGCGCCCCGGCTCGGCGGCGGCGGCTTCGTCGAGCCCTTCGGTCTCGAGCTCGCGGGCGACCTCTTCTGCGGTCATTTTCGGCGAGAGTGCATGGGAGTCGAACCCACCACGGAACGTTCTACGCCCCGTCAACGGTTTTGAAGACCGAGGGACTCACCGGAGCCCCCGCACTCTCAAGTGCAGCTTCCGAAGAAGCTCGATCCGAGTGTATGGAGGCAGCTCACGAGCCGCCCAGGAGCCACGCGACGGCGTCGGCGCGCATCGCCGGCACGAACGCATGACCGACCCCCGGGTAGGTCGCGAAACGCGACGGAACGCCGAGCTCTTCCAGCGCGTGCGCGAAGCGCGTCCCGCGCTCGAGGCGCGTCGTGCCTCCGACAGCGTCCCACGCGCGCACCACGTCGGCGGGGTTCGCGTCGGCTCCACCGACGCCCACCAAGACCCGCACGTTGCGGAGCGCGGCGACGTCCAACGGGCGCTGACCATTCCAGAGCGCGAAGTCGCCGACGCCGAGGGGATACGGCGCGGAGCTCGTCGGCATCGTGTAGGTGCCCGCCGAAAAGGTCGCGAGCGCGGCGACGCGCTGGGGATGGCGGAGCGCGAACCGGTGCGCGCTCTGGGCGCCGCGCGAGAAACCGACCACGTCGATGACCGGCGCGATGTGGAATCGCGACCGCGCCATCACCTGATCGGCGAGCGCGACAAGCGACTCGTCCACCCGCAGATCCGCGAGCGTCAGGCTTTCGTTCGCGATCGGGTCATACTCGGGACTCGGCGCGAGCAGAAGCCAGCGGTGCTCCTCGGCGGCGGACACGAACTCCTGCGCCAGGTCGCGGCCATCGTTGCCGAGACCCGGAAGAACGATGACCAATGTGGCGATCGCCGACGGCTCGCTCGTCACCGAGTCGGGCACGAAGAGGAGCGGCGTCTTCTCGCCTCGCGTTAGCCGGTCGACGAGAGAGGTCTCGTGGGCGGAGCCCGCGCTCTGCCAGCGGGCATCGAGCGCCGGCGCGGCACGGATGACGGAATTGCCAACGAGAAGCCCCAGCGAGACGCCAACGAGGACCGTGAGCACACGTCGCATGGCAGGGACTCGTTAACGTCCCTGCCGATGCACGGTGCTCCGAATTACTGCGCCGAGAGATCCACCGGCTGCGCTTCGAGCGCCTCGCGGTTGCGGTTCTGGTGCTTGTTGCCGCGCCCGCCGGACTGCCATGTCTTGCGGCCTTCGCCGTTCGAAAGAGGAACGACGTCGCGCTTGTCCATCATGTTGCAGTACCCATCGAACACGACGCCCTTGTCCATCACGAGCGACGGCGTGGTGAGGTCCGCCTTCACGCGTGCATGACCGCGGAGCTCAACGGAGTCGCGAGCCTTGATCTTGCCGTTGACCTCGCCGTTGATCACGACGGAGCCGCAGGTGATGTCGGCCGAGACCTTCGCGGTCTCGCCGATGATGAGAAGGTCGTCGGTCGAGATCTCGCCAGTGAACGTCCCGTCGAAGCGGACCTGACCCTGGAAGCTGAGCTTTCCTTCAAAGACCAGCCCTGGGCCAAATGTGGCATTTCCCGATCCGTCGCCCGCGCCTTGGTATTCGCGCATTTGTGGCTTCCCTCCTGCCGCCGGCGCCCGTGCCGGGGCCGCGTATCTCTGAACGCGAACCTTAGGGGGCCGCTACGGCTTGGGTAGGCGCAAAGCCGTAACGAATCCGGACGCTCAGCGCTTCGTGCGGGTCTCCACGAGAAGGACCTCGGCGCCGGTGGGACCTGCCGCGAGCTCGATGCTCGGTTCGTTCACGATCTTGGCCGCTCCGCCCTCGTCAAGCTCCGGTCGGACCAGTGAGCCGTGCACGACGAACAGGTAGCCGCCGAACTCCGGGCGGAACTCATGGCGGACCGTCGCGCCCGGATCGAGGATCCCGGCATAGACGGCCGCGTCCTGGTGAACGGCGACCGCGTCGTCGGCGCGCGGCGCGCCCTCACCGCCGAAACCCTGCGCGGGGACGACGACCGGCTTCAAACGGTTCCGCCGGGCCTCAGCCGGGAACTCGCTCTGCTCGATGCTCGGCTCGAGCCCCCGACGCGACGGCATGATCCACATTTGAATGAAGCGCATCGACTCGGTCTTCGAGCCGTTCCGCTCGGAGTGCTGCATCCCCGAGCCGAGCGTCGCTCGCTGGACCGCGCCCGGGTGAAGTACGCCGCCATTGCCGCGTGAGTCTGCGTGCTTGAACGTTCCTTCGGCGACGTAGGTGATGCCCTCGATGTCGCGATGCGGGTGCATCGGCCAGGCCGCTCCCGGCACGAGTCGATCGTCGTTGAAGACCCGCAGATCTCCGAGCCCCATGTTCGCCTCGTCCCAGTACTGATCGAAGCTGAAGTGCCAGTTGGCGCTGAACCAGCCACCCTCAGCGTGGAAGAGCGACGCGCGCGGCCGGAGGACGATCGTCATCTTGTGCGCGCTCGATGCCGCGCCCTAGGCGGCGGCGGTCCCGGTGATGTGCGGTTGGATCTTCTTGAGGAGCTGCTCTTTCGGGTGATAACCCACGACGCGATCCGCCTCGCGTCCGTTCTTGAACAGGATCATCGTCGGGATCGAGCGGACGCCGAAACGTCCGGCGGTGATCGGGTTGGCATCCACGTCGAGCTTGGCGATCTTCACCTTCTCGCCTTGCTCGTTCGCGATCTCTTCGAGCACCGGAGCGACCATCCGACAGGGGCCACACCAAGCCGCCCAGAAATCGACGAGCACCGGAGTGTCGGATTTGATGACTTCCGTCTCGAAGTTCTGGTCGCTGACTACCTGTGGCTTGGACATGCTTCGCCTCCTGTTATTACCACCTAAACGCCAGTTGCTGGCCGGTTTGTTCCACCTCGGGAGAGAGGCCCAGGACGGGCTCAAGCAAGTCCAGCGCCACCCCCGGCTGTGTCGCCCATGATCGTAGCGGCCCCCACTTTACGAAGCGCCAGCCCCGCCGCCGGACCACTTCGGCTGTACTCGCTGCCCGCCGCAGCTTGAACTCAGCCAGTGCCCGCCTCTCGTCCGCGACGGCGAAGAAGCGGAAGACGCGATCCTCGTCCGGGACCGCCTCGCCGAGGGCGATGATGCTCCGGTGAAGCCGTGCGGTCCATTCGAGCTGCCACAGGAACACCATGCGGCCCTTGTCGTACCAGAGGCAGTCGACGTAATCGAGCGCATCGGAATGGAGCTGCGCGATGCGCGAGATGTCGGCGGTGCGCTCGGCTCCGGTCATCAGGTCGCCGAGCACGCTGCCGCGGTCGAGATGCGTTTCGGGCAGCGCGCGGCGCTCGAGATCGCGCCCGATGTGCACCTTGAAACCGAGGCGGCGGCCGGCATCCAGGAGCTGGATCGCAAGCAGCGTTTGATCGGCCTGCCGGCGAACGAGGGCGTCCTCGTCCCGCAAACGCCATCTTCCGTCGTCGCTCTGGTGCCCGTACGCGGCGATGCAGCGCTCGACGAGCTCGCGGTCAGGGGTCTCGACGTCGCGGAAGAGCCCGTACGCGTGGCGAAGCAGCGTGCGCGTCTCGACGTCGCGCGACGCGGAGAGCAGTCCCCACGCGCCCCATTCGAGGCGATCGTCGAGCGGCGTCGCATCACCAGGCTCGGCGAGCGAGTAGACGGTGGTGTCGTGCGCGTGCTCGGCGGCGGCGCCGTCGAGATCGATCTTCACGATGCCGGAGCGTGTCGCGTCGGCCAGCGCGGAGCGAAAATGATCGAGGAAGGTTTCGAGCTCCGAGACCCCGCCCGCTCGGGCGAGGGTCAACGGCGCGAGGAGCTTGCGCGCGGCGAGCGACTCGAGCGCCGCGACGGCGGCGCGGTCCGTGGCCACGGGCTCGCCGCGCGATCGGATCACCTCGCGGACCCCCGCGCGGATCGCATCCTCGATCGCAGACGCGTCGGCGGCGCCCTGGTCTCGGAGGAGCGGCACATCGCGGTCGAAGTCGCATATCGCCGCGGCGCCTGAGCCGCTCGCGACAGCCGCGGTGAGCGCATCCCGCTGGTAGGTGATCCCGCGAAGGCGGTACCCCGCACCGGCCCCCGCGAGCGCGACTGCGGCGATGCTCGCGA
>VBIZ01000193.1 GCA_005880575.1 Chloroflexota bacterium
TCCGTGCCGGAGATCGACGACCCTTACGTCGACGCCGGGCCGCAGCCCTTGCGAGTCGAGGTACTCGAGGAAGCCGGGCTCATGCTCGAACTGATCGGGAATGCGCTCGACCGTGGCGGTCGCTCCCGCCGGCACGCGCTCGAGCGGCTTCGTCGGGCGCCCCCTCACCCCGGGCATGGGATTGCCATGCGGGCAGGTCTGGGGGTCGCCGAGCACCATCTGGATGCGCTGCTCCATCTCAGGCGACATCGCGTGCTCGAGTCGCTCGGCCTCTTCGTGGGTCTTCCACCACTCGAATCCGAGGACTTCGACGAGGAAGCGTTCGGCGAGGCGATGGCGGCGGACGATCGAGTCGGCGTGGCGCTGCCCGCTCTTGGTCAGATGCACTTCTTTTCGGTCATCGAGGGCGATGATGCTGTCGCGCTCCAGGCGGTGCACCATCTCCGACACCGCCGGTGCCGAGAAGCCGAGGAACTCCGCGAGGCGCGCCGAGACGACGTGTCCGTTCTCGTCCCCGAGCGTGTAGATGGCCTGGAGGTACTCCTCGACGGCCGGAGAAGCGGTAATTGTTGACCTCCGCGGTCGGAAATCGTTAGGCTCACCTTAGCCGTTAGGGCGACCTAAAGGGGAGCGCTCCCCGCGGCGAGTATCGCACTCGGAGTGGCACAGCCGCGATGTCGATGGCCGAGATCCTTCTGCTGGGCGCGATCGCCGGTTTCACCGTTTTTCTCGGACTTCCCCTCGGACGATTGCGCGGCGCATCGAACCGGATGCGGTCGCTGTTGAACGCGGGGGCGACCGGCATCCTCCTTTTCCTTTTCTGGGACGTGCTCGCGAAGGGAATTCAGCCGGTGGAGGCGGCGCTTGCCGAAGCCACGGGCGGTGGCAGCTGGGTGCGCTTTGGCTGGCTCGCCGCTGTCTTTGCGGTGTCTTTGACGGTCGGATTGATGAGTCTGGTCTATTACGACCTCTGGCTCTCGCGACGCGCCCGTGCCACGGTGCGCTTCGGTCCGGGTGCCGCCGACGTGCGCGAGCTTCGCGCCGGACCCGTCGCGCGGTTGCGGCCGGCGGAGCGCCTGGCCTTCTTCATCGCGCTCGGGATCGGCTTTCACAATCTCTCGGAGGGCCTCGCGATCGGGCAGTCCGCAGCCGGCGGACAGCTTCGGCTGGCCCTGGTCCTCGTTATCGGATTCGCGCTCCATAACGCGACCGAAGGGTTCGGGATCGTCGGTCCATTCGCCGGCGAGACCCATCTCCCGAGCTGGCGTTTCCTCGGAGCGCTCGGTCTCATCGCGGGCGGGCCCACGTTCATCGGGACCATCATCGGCCAGTCTTTTCAGAACGAGACGGTCTTCGCCGCGTTCCTGGCGCTCGCGGCGGGATCGATCCTCTACGTGGTCATCGAGCTTCTCGCCGTCGCGCGCAAGCTTGGTCACAAAGACATGACGACGTGGGGCATTCTGGTCGGGCTTCTGCTTGGATTTGCAACCGACTTCATCCTCACAGCGGTCGGTGCGTGACGAACTAGGGCACTTTTCGGTGTCACAGCCCGTTAGAGTTCACCGCGTGTTCTCCCGACAGATCGGCATCGACCTCGGCACGGCCAACGTCATCGTGTACGTCCGTGGGAGGGGGATCGTCCTCACCGAGCCGTCCGTTGTGGCGCTCGCGAAAGAGGATGGCTCTAACCGGCCTCGGATCGTCGCGATCGGCGAAGAGGCAAGGCTCATGCTCGGCCGCACCCCTGGCACGATCACGGCGCTCCGTCCCATGCGCGACGGCGTGATCGCCGACTACGTGATCACCGAGCGCATGCTCGAGTACTTCATCAATAAGGTGACGGGGCGCATCAAGTTCGTCCGGCCCGAGCTGATGATCTGCGTCCCATCCGGCGTCACGAGCGTGGAGCGCCGCGCGGTCAAGGACGCCGCCCTGCGAGCCGGCGCACGCGAGGCCCACCTCATCGAGGAGCCCCTCGCGGCCGCGATCGGTGCGAACATCCCGATCTCGGGACCATCAGGCAACCTCATCATCGACATCGGCGGCGGGACCGCGGAGATCGCGGTCATCTCTCTCGGAGGCATCGTGGTATCGCGCAGCGTTCGCGCCGCCGGCAACAAGCTCGACGAAGCGATCGCGAACTTCGTGCGCAAGCGCTACAACCTGATGATCGGCGAGCGCACCGCCGAGGATGTGAAGATTCAGATCGGATCGGCGTTGCCGATGGACCCCGAGCTCACGATGGAGGTACGCGGGCGCGATCTGATCGCCGGCCTGCCGCGCACCATCACCATCGGCTCAAACGAGATCTCCGAGGCGATGGACCCCGTGCTTCAGCAGATCATGGCCGCGGTGAAGGCCGTTCTCGAGGAGACGCCACCCGAGCTCGCGTCCGATGTCATCGACAAGGGCATGGTCTTATCCGGCGGCGGAGCACTCCTGCGCAACATGGACAAGCTCCTGACACAGGTCACCGGAGTCCCCTGCTACGTCGCGGACAACCCGCTCTACTGCGTCGCCAAGGGAACGGGCATGGCGCTCGAGCACCTCGACTTCTTCCGCAGAAGCCTCGTCGCAGTCCACTAGCGAGCGAGCCTTGCCGTCGCGGCGCGTCGACATCCTCGGCGTGGGCTTCGACCGGGTCGACCTCGCCGCCGCTGCGGAACGGATCATCGAGCGCCACGCCGCCGGTCAACGAACCTTCGTGATCACGGCGAATCCGGAGTTCGTGATGCTCGCGCGTCGTGACGAAGATCTCTTCGAGCTCGCCCGCGCCGCCGAGCTTGTCGTCGCCGACGGGACCGGCGTGCTCCTCGCGTCGCGCGTCCTTCGCGATCCGTTGCCCGGCCGGGTTCCGGGGCGCCTGCTCGTGCCCGCCGTCCTGCAGCTCGTCAGCGGGCCGGTCTTTCTCCTCGGGGCCGCGCCCGGCGTCGCCGAGCGCGCGGGCGAGGCGCTTGTGCGGCGGATCCCCTCGCTGGAGGTTGCAGGCACCCACGCGGGCTCGCCTGCATCGGAGAACGACGAAGCGATCCGCGAGCGGATCCAGGCCGCCGCCGCGCGCGTCCTCCTCGTCGCGTACGGCATGCCCGCGCAGGAGCGTTGGATCGCGCGGAACCTACCGCTCCTTCCGGCGGTCCGGACCGCGATCGGCGTGGGCGGCGTGTTCGATCAGCTCGCGGGTCGGGTGCGGGTGCCACCGCGCTTCGTGCATGCGATCGGCTTCGAGTGGCTCTGGCGGCTCGCCTTCGAGCCGCACCGCTGGCGACGGCAGCGCGCGCTCCCCGTGTTCGCGGCGCTCGTCGCGCGGCAGCGCATCTTCGGCCGATGAACCTCGCCCTGGCCCACGAGTACTTCGTCGCGCACGGCGGCGCGGAGCGCGTGGTCGAGACGTTTCATGAGATGTGGCCTGAGGCTCCCGTGTACACGTTCTTCCACGATCGGCGCCGCTACGGGGACCTGCCCGGATGGAATCTTCGCACGAGCTACCTCCAGTGGCTGCTCCTCGGCGAGAGCCATCGCCTGCTCCTCCCGCTCTACCCGAACGCGGCGCGCGCCTTGCGCGTGTCGCCGGAGACCGACGTCGCTCTGGTCTCGACGAGCGCCTTCATCAAAGCCATCGGCCTTGCGGATCGCACTGTGGCCGTCGCGTACTGCCACTCGCCGACGCGCTATCTGTACGACTGGAGCGATCGCTATTTACAGGAGGAGGTTCCGCAGCCGCTCATTCCGTTGGTGCGTGACCTACTCGGCCGTCTGCGTGAGGACGATCAAAAGGCGGCACGCCGGTTCGATCGATGGATGGCGAATTCGAGCGCCGTGCGAGGAAGGATCGAGACGTATTACGGCGTGCCCGGCCCGACGATCGAGATCGTCCATCCGCCGGTCGATGTCGCCTCGTTCACCGCGAACGAAGAACGAAGCGATTTCTGGCTTTTCGTCGGCCGGCTCTCGGAATACAAGCGCGCCGACGTCGCGGTCAGGGCCTTCAACGAGATCGGGATGCGCCTGCTCGTCGTGGGTGAAGGCCGCGAGCGCCAAAGCCTCGAGCGAATGGCGGGCGAGAACGTCGTGTTCACAGGCCGCGCCGACGACGCCACCCTTCGCTCGCTTCTCGCGTCGGCGCGCGGCCTCATCTTCCCGGCCGAGGACGACTTCGGCATCGTGTGCGCCGAAGCGCTGGCCTCCGGCGCGCCCGTCGTCGCTCTCGCCGCAGGCGGGGTATTCGACATCATCCGCGACGGCGAGGAGGGCGTTTTGGTCGACGTGCCCGAACCGCGCGCCTTCGCCGAGGGCGTGCTTCGCGCGGAGCGGACGCGTTTCCAACCGAAAGCGCTTCGCGACTCGGCGCGCCGCTTCGATGTGTCACGATTTCGCGAGCGCGTCCGCACCATCGTCGACGACGCGCGTCAAAAAGGAAGGGCCAAATGACTGAGCGAGGCCCGGCTTTGCCGAGCCGAGTGAAACCGCCAGCCTTGAGCCCGTGGCGAGTCGCGGAGGCAAGGCCGACGGGACGAGCTGCTTGATAGGAACCGAGGCGACGCGCGTTCGCGTGGACATGCACACCCACTGCGAGGCCTCGCCCGATAGTCGCACCCCCATCGCGGAGCAGGCTCGCGCGGTGCGCGCCGCCCGCATCGACGTTATTTGCGCGACCGATCACAACACAATCGAGGGTGGGCTCCGTCTGCGCGAGCTGGCGGACGGCTTCCGTGTGATCATCGGCGAGGAGGTCAGCTCGCGCGACGGCGAGATCATCGGTCTCTTCCTCGAGCGTCCCATTCCGCGCGATCTGAGCGGCGAGGACACGATCGCCCGCATCCACGATCAGGGCGGACTCGTCGTCGTTCCGCATCCCTTCAGCATCAACCGCCGCTATCACATGCGGCGGCCCGCTCTCGATCGCCTCCGTTCGCAGATCGATGCGCTCGAGATCTTCAACGCGCGCGAGGCGATCTTCCTGAACAACCGATCGGCGGCCGCCTATGCCAGGCAGCACAACATCGTCGGCACGGCCGGGAGCGATGCGCACCGCGCGGTGGAGATCGGCCGCGCCTTCGTCGAGATGCCCGACTTCGCCGGGCGTGCGGATTTCCTCGACGCGCTCCGTCAGGGCGTCACGCAGGGTCGGCTCTCCGGTGGCGGCGTCCACGTCTTCACCCGCTACGACCGATTTCGGAAGTGGCTCGGACGAAAGAGCTCGAGCCCAAGTCGTTGAAAGAGCCGCAGGTCGCGGCTCACGTCGAGGACCCGACGATCGAGCAGCTCGCCGCCGCGGCGGGGCGCACGGACGAGATCGCCGTACGGCGCCAGCTCTTCGGTTGGCGCGAGCTCATCTCGACCGTCATCCCGCTCGCACTCATAGCCTTCTTCGCACGGAACGTCGATTGGCGCCAGGCGTTCGCCACGTTGCGGCGGGCGGACCCGGTGTTCGTGATCGCGGCGCTCCTCGTGTACTACCTGTCGTTCCCGGTCCGCGCCATCCGGTGGGCGCGCCTCCTCCGCGAGGGCGGCACGCGCATCTTCGGGCGCGACCTTCTCGAGATCCTGCTCCTCGGGTGGTTCGTCAACTGTCTCGTGCCGGCAAAGCTGGGCGACCTGTACCGGAGCTATCTCGTGAAGCGACGTTTCGGGATATCGCTGTCGCGGACTGTCGGCGTGGTGGTGGCGGAGCGCCTTCTCGACCTGTTCGTCGTCTTTGGGCTGCTCATCGTCGACGGGTACGTGGCCTTCGGGCGCACGATCCTGCCCGATCTGAACGTCCTCTACGTCACCGGCGGCGCGCTCGGCTTCGTCATCCTGATCGGGCTCGTCGCGCTCTACGCGGTCGGTCCGCGGCTTGGGCGGTTCTTCCCCGCGGAGGTGCGCCGTATCGGCAGACTCTTTCGCGAGGGCGTCCTGCACAGCTTTCGCGCGCTGCCGATCGCCGGTCCGCTGACGCTCCTGGTGTGGACGCTCGAGACGACCCGCCTGCTGCTCGTCCTCTTCGCGCTCGGCCTCTATCTCCCACCGTCGCAGGTGATCTTCGTGGCCGTCGCCTCCTCTCTGCTCACGACGGTTCCGCTTACGCCCGCCGGCTTCGGGTTCGTCGAGATCGCGATGGTGTACGTCCTCACGACGGGCTTCGGCCTTGCGCAGAACGACGCCGTCGCGGTCGCGGTGCTCGATCGAGCGGTCAGCGTCTTCTCGGTGATCGTCGTCGGCGGCGTGCTGTACCTCCGCACCCAGCGGACCGAACGGATCGGTGCCGCGCGGTGAGCCGCGGGCTCATTCTGCTTTCGCTTGCGCTTCTCGCGTTTCGCCTGCTCTCCGCGGCGTTCGTCGTGATCCAACCGGGTTTCACCGACGCGTTCTATTACGTCGACGTCGCCCGCCGGCTCGCTCACGGTGAGGGCCTCACCGCGGACTTCGTCTGGAACTTTCTCGAGGCTCCGCACCTCGATCCGCTTCCCGTGGCGAGTCACCGCTTCTGGATGCCCCTCGCGACCGTCGTACAGGCGACGGGCATCACGGTTCTCGAGCCTCTTCTCGGTACGTTCCGGTCGGCCCAGGCCGCGATCATCGCGGTGGCCGCGTTCGTCCCCGCGGTCGCGTACGCGGCGGCGCGCTCGATCGGCGCATCGCCGCGCGCCGGCCTGTTCGCGGCGGCGCTCGCCGGCCTCGGTGGTGGCGCGTTCGCGCCAGCGTGGGTCACGCTCGACTCGTTCGCCATCGCCGCTCTCATCGGAACGGCGTTCTTCATCGCGTTCGGACGCGCGGCGACCGGCGACGCGCGCGCCGGCGCGATCTGCGGCCTGCTCGTCGGGCTCCTGTTCCTGGCGCGAGCGGAGGGCGCCCTGTTCGGGGTGGCGCTCCTCGCGCTCGCGTTGCGGCCGTCGTCTCGTGCCGCCGGCGTCGCGGGCAGCGCGATCGCGCTAGCGATCGGCGCGGCATGGCTGCTGCGCGGAGTGGCGCTCGGCGGATCGCCGGACCTGCTCGCCCGGACGATCTTCCTCGCGCGATACGAAGACTTCTTCGCGGTCACGCCGACGGGCACAACCGACCTCGCGACGATCGTGGCGACGCGTCTCGGCGCGCTCGGCTCGGATCTCCTCGTCGCGCTCTCCGGCCTCATGGGATTCCTCGTCTTCCCGCTCGCGCTCGGGGTGAGGGACGCCTGGCGGCGACCGGCGGTGCGCGGGTTCGTCGGCCTCTCGCTCCTTATCTATGTGGCCGAGGGCGTCGTCTGGCCGCTTCACGCAACGCGCGGCTCGTACTTCCACTCCCTCGCAGCGCTGTATCCGTTCGCGATGGCGCTCGTTGCCGTCGGCGGCGAGGGATGGCTCGCGCGCGGCGGAGCGCGTGCGCGCCGCCTTGTGACGAGCGCGACGGTCGGCGCCGCCGCGGTGCTCGCGGTTTTCGGTCTGCAGACCTGGGATGCCGCATTCAATGCGGGCTATCGCCTGCGGAGCGAGGCGGTCGAAGCGATCCCGCCGGGACCGTTCCTCGCGATCGACGGCGCGGCCTGGCGGTGGATCGCCGATCGGACGGTGGTCGTGACCCCCGCGGATGGGTTGAACGTCGCGGCGTGCGCGGCGGCGCGGTACGGCGCGAAGAGCGTCGTCCTGGAGGCGGCGCACTTCTCGGTCTACGACGGCCTCTACCGGGGCGACCCGGTGCCGTGGCTCAGCCCTCCGGTGGAGCGCGGCACGGTCCGGATCTACGCGGTCCGCGCCGAGATCTCTTGCTCGATTCGCGCCTTGCCGGACACCGGCGGCGTGGCCGCTGTGCCCTAGGGTGACGCGCATCCAGCTCTCGATCGTGATCCCTGCCCACAACGAGGAGGTCACGGTGGCCGGGGTCGTGAGAGGCCACCGCGACGCCGCGCGCGCTCTCGCCTCGAGCTTCGAGCTGATCGTGTGCGACGACGGCAGCACCGATGGCACGTGGACCGAGCTGCAGCGCGCGTGTGCGGAGGTCGCCGAGCTCCGCCTGCTCCGCAACCCATCGCGGCAAGGCATTCCGCCGACCATGAAGCGCCTCTACGCCGAAGCGCGCGGGGAGTGGATCTATTTCACTCCAGGGGACGGCCAGGTGCCCGCCGCTGCGCTCGAGCCAATGTGGGCGATCCGCGATGGCGCGGCGCTCGTCGTGGGTCGCCGTGTCCCGCGGCGCGACCCGGCGAGCCGCGTGCTCATGGCGCAGCTCTACTCGGGCTTGCTCCGTCGGATCTTCCGGCTGCCGGTGCACGACATCGACAGCGTGAAGCTCTATCGTGCGGAGGAGCTCCGGTCGGCACCGCCGCGAAGCGAGTCCAACTTCTTCGAGGCCGAGATCCTCATCACTCTCTGCTCGCGCCGGCGCGTCGTCCGCGAGACCGACATCCCGCACCGGCCGCGCATCGCGGGCATCGCGGAGGGTGTGACGCCGGCCGGTGCGTTCCTCGCGATGCGTGACGTCGCCGCGTTCACGGTCCGATGGCTGCTGCACCGCGGCCGCTAGGCGCGGTCCTCTCGGCGAGCGCATATCCGCTCGCGGTTGCGAGCGCGGTCTTCATCATCGCGGTCGGCCTGCCCTCGACCGATTCCGACACCTACTGGCAGCTCGCGATGGGCCGGTGGATGCTCGACCACCACGAGTTCCTCCGGCAGGACATCTTCTCTTCGACCGTCGCGGGCGCGCATTTCGGGGTCGGGGAGTGGCTCGGACAGCTCGCCTTCGCCGGCTCGTTCGCCGCCGCGGGCTGGGCTGGGATCGCCGTGCTCCGCGCGACGCTCGTCGCCGTTGCCGCGTTCTTCGTCGTACGCCTCGCGCGTCGCGGCGGCGCGCCGTGGTGGATCTCGCTGCCGCTCGTCATCGCCGCGCTGCTCGTCGCGAAGATCACGTGGACGGACCGGCCCCAACTTTTCACCCTCGCCATCTTCCCGGCCCTCCTCGAGGTCCTGCTCTCGTTGCCGGGTGGGTTCTCGCGGCGATTGCTCGTGCTGCCGCCGCTCTCTCTCGTGTGGACGAACCTGCATGGCGGCTATCTCCTCGGCCTCGCGATCCTCGCGATCTTCGCGACCGAGGCCGTCCTCACGAAAGGACGGCGCGGACTGCCCCTCGTCCTGACCGCGGTCGCGTGCGTCGCGGTCACGTTCATGAACCCCGCGCCCCTCGAGCTCGCCGGCGCGGCGCGCGAGGATTTTCTGAACCCGCCGCGCTTCCTGACCGAGTTCCTTCCGCCTGACGTCGTGACGCCGGCGGGCGCGCTCTTCGCGGCCTTCGTCCTGGTCGTCATCGGCAGCGCGCTCCTCCGAGGTGGATCGCTGCTCGAGGCGATGCTGCTCGCGCCTCTCCTGTACCTCGCTTTCACGGCCCAGCGCCAGATGCTTTTCTTCTGCTTCGCGGCAACCGCTTTCCTGGGCGCGCGCCTGTCGGGGCTCATTCGGGCTCCACGGCCGTTCGAGCTGCCGGCGCCCGTGCGCGTACCCGTCGCGCTCGCTCTCGTGATCGCCGCGCTGGCGAGCGCCTTCTCCGCACCGCTCCGTCCCGACGAGCGCGCCTATCCCGCCACTGCGCTCGAGACGTTGCGGCAGGACAGCGGTGTTCTCCTGAACGAGTACGACTGGGGCGGCTACCTCATCTTCAATCTGCCGGAGCGCCCCGTGTTCATCGATGGACGCTACGTGCCCTATCTCGGCGGCGTGCTCGCGGACTATCGCGCGCTCGTCGGGCTGCGCCCCGGATGGCGCGACCTACTCGACAAGTACAAAGTGAGCGAGCTGCTTCTCCGGCCCGAGCGCCCGCTCGCGGTCGCGCTGCGTGAGGACGGGTGGCGCGTGCGCTCCTCGGACACGGCTGGTCGATGGATCGTTCTCGCCCGTCCGTGACCAGAGCGTTTTCGTGGTCGCTGCCGCTCTTCGCCGGCGGGATCTTCGGCGCGACGTCCACTCTCGCGACCGTCGGCGATCCGGATCTCTTCTGGCACCTCGCGCAGGGACGTCAGACGATCACCGACGGTCTCGCTCGCGTCGACACGTTTTCCTGGACCGTGAACGGCCTGCCGGTGCTGACCGACCAGTGGCTCGGTCAGGTGATCTGGTACGAGGCGTATGCGGCTCTCGGCTGGAACGGGATCATCGTGCTGCGGGCGCTCCTCGTCGCCGCGATCGTGGCGCTCATCGTCGCAGCGGCCCTGACCGCGCAGCGCAGGCCGATCGTCGCGGTGATCGCGGCGCTCCCCGCGATCGCCTTGACCCGCTACGCGTGGACCGAGCGCCCGCAGCTCATGGGCCTCTGCTGTTTCGCGGCGCTCATCCTGCTCCTGCGCCTCTCGGCCGAGCGACCGCGCGTCCTCATGGCTGTGCCGGCGCTCATCCTGGTGTGGGCGAACCTGCACGCATCGTTCGCGCTCGGTCTCGCCGTCGCCGCGATCGCCTGCGCCGAGCTGTGGCTCCGCCGTCCCGACGCTCGGCGCCTCGCGCTCGGCGTCGTCGCGGTTTCAGTTGCGGTGACGCTGCTCACTCCCTCCGGCGTCTCGATCTGGACGTCCGCAAGCGGCCACTTCCTTTCGCCGCCTCGCGTGATTCAGGAGGAGGGCGTGCCCGACGTGACGCAGCCGTACGGCTTCGTCTTCGCGTTCGTCGTGCTCGCTGTCCTGGTCACCGCCCAGCTCTCTCGTCCGACGGCGCTGCGCGACGTCGCGCTCCTCGTGCCGGTGCTCTTCGTCTCGATGACGGCCGCGCGTCACACGCCCTTCTTCGCGGTCGCCTCCGCGCCGTACCTCGCGGCTCATGGCCCCGAGGCCGTCGCTGCAATCGCGGCGCGTTTTCGGGTCAACGTGCGCCTTCCTGCGTTCGTGCCGCGCGTGCCATCGCTCCGCATCGACCTCGCGACGGCCGCGATCGCGCTCGCCGCGGTCGTCGGTGCGGGTCTTTTCGCGCGCGGCGAGCCGAACCTGTCCGTCTACCCGACGGGCGCGCTCTCGTCTTTGCCGCCCGGTCCAGGGGTCGTGAACGACTATGACTGGGGCGGATTCCTCATTTGGTACGCGCCTGCAACTCCGGTCTTCATCGACGGCCGACTCTTCCCGTACACCGGTGATGCCCTCCGCGACTACGAAACTCTCGTGTCTCTCGGTCCAACTTGGCGCGATGTTGTCTCGCGGCGCGGGGCGCGAGCGCTGCTCGTCAAGCCCGGCTCGCCCGTGGCGGTGCGTGCCCGCGACTTGCGGTGGCCGATCATCACCGAGAGCGCGTCATACGTGCTCTTCATCATCCCGAATTCACACTGAGCGCCGTTAGACTGACCGCCGATGAGCGATGCGGCGCGCGTCGTCAAAACATCCGAGGATCTCGACGAGCAGTTCGACGCGATCGTCGATGCGCTGCGGCATGACGTCCGGAATATCCGGCAGCAGGTCGAGAAGTACGGTCGCATCTACCAGAAACGCGCCGAGGCCCGCTCGCGCCAGACCACGCACGGCGAGCTCGACGAAGAGACCCAGCGCGGCTATCGGCGTCTCAAGCAGCTGCAGCTGGTGATCCAGCACATCGAGTCCAGCGCCGCGTATCTGCTCGGCTCGGGCATCGATCCGTCGTCGGACAGCGAAGACGAGGCGGTCGAGGTCGCGCAGCGCGTGCTCGGCAGCCTCGAGGCCGAGCGAGAGCGCCTGTACCGCGACGTCCACGACGGCCCAGCGCAGGTCCTGGCCAACGCCATCTTCGAGGTCGAGTACCTCGAGCGGATCACCGAGCGAGCTCCGGCCGAGGTGCGCCAAACGTTGAAGACGGAGCTCGCGAATCTGAAAGGGCAGTTCCGCGGCTCGCTCGATTCGGTTCGCGCCATGATCTACGACCTGCGGCCACCGGAGCTCACCGAGCTCGGTCTCGCGGAGGCGATCCGCAACTACGCGTCCGAGTGGGAAGCCCGCTGCGGCATCAAGGTCGCGAGCCAGCTCGATCTGAAGGACACCGGACTCACGCCGATGGAGGAGCTCGCGGTCTACCGGGTCATGCAGGAGGCGCTGCAGAACGTCCACAAGCACGCGCATGCAAGCACCGTCGGCATGGCCTGGTCGCGCGCGAACGACAGCTGGGTATTGCACGTGACCGACGATGGAATGGGCTTCGACCTCGTGAAGGCCGCACGCCACAAGAAGTCGGTCGGACTTCTCTCTATGCGCGAGCGCGCCGAGCTGATCGGCGGCTCGCTCCAGATCCAGTCAACGCCGGGCAAGGGAACGGCGGTCACGCTGCTCTTGCCGATAGAAAAGAAGGTCGAGCCGCTCCGCGCGCGTCGCAACGAGCGGACTCACAAGGAGCAGGAATGAGCGAGCGGCCCGAGCGCGCGATCCGGATCCTTCTTGCCGACGCGAGTCGGATCACAACGATGGGCATCCGGCAGGTCATCGAGAAGGAATCGGACATGGAGATCATCGGCGTGGCTTCCGACGGCGAAGAGGCTGTCGCGAAGACGAACGAGCTCGAGCCGGACGTCCTCGTCATCGAGGTCGACCTCCCGCGGCTCTCCGGCATCAAGGCCACGCAGCGGGTGCGGCGGGAGCTGCCGGCCGTCGGCGTCGTCATCCTGACCGCCCAGGATCAGGAGCAGATCCTCTTCGAGGCGATTCGAGCCGGCGCGGCCGCCTACCTCCACAAGGATTGCGAGCCGACCGAGCTCACCGACACGATCCGCAAAGTGCGCGCAGGCCAGTTCGTGATCAACGAAAAGATCTTCAGCCGGCCGGCGGTGGCGTCGAAGGTGCTCGCTGAGTTCCGCGAGCTTTCCGTGTATGGTCCAGGTTCGACGCACGTTTTCGCGCCACTCTCGCCCCGTGAGGTGCAGATCTTGGACAACATCGCGCAAGGCATGACCAACAAGGAGGTCGCCTACGCGCTGGCCATCTCCGAGCAGACCGTGAAGAATCACATGTCGAGCATCCTGCGCAAGCTGTCGGTGAACGACCGCACGCAGGCGGTCGTCTACGCGATCCGGCAGGGTTGGATCAAAGGGCCGGAGATCGGTAATTGACCATGGCACCCCCCAGCGTCCTCGCGGAGATCGCGACCGAGCAGCAGAAGGTGACGGCGGAGATCCGCGAGCTCGACCTGCTCATCGAGTCGACGCAGACCGAGGTGAACCGCCTCAAGTCTCGAGAAGACCAGATGAAGGCGAAGGTGGAGGAGGTTCGCCGGAATCCGGGGAACTTCCAGCGCGAAGAGATCTTCGGCGCGACCGACGAGCACGCGGCGGCGTTGGCGCGCCGCATGACCATGGAAGGTCAGCTCAACTCGTTGCAGTCGAAACGGAAGCTCATCGACCGGAGCGCGCAGATCCTCGCGACGGCGCAGCGTCAGCTCACCGAGTACACCGCCCCGCCACTTCCGCCGGACACCGCGCCGCTCATCGACGAGAGCCGTCTGCTGCAGGCCGTCGTCGACACTCAGGAGGAGGAGCGCAAGCGGATCGCGCGGCAGGTCCACGACGGTCCCGCGCAGGCGATGGCGAACGTGGTGCTCCAATCGGAGATCAGCGAGCGGCTTTTCGACGTCGATGCCCAGAAGTCGAGGGGCGAGCTCGCTTCGCTCCGGCAGATGGTCAACAAGACACTGCAGGAGCTGCGCGGCTTCATCTTCGAGCTCAGGCCGATGATCCTCGACGACCTCGGTCTGGTCCCGACGCTCCGCCGGTACGTGCAGACGCTCATCGACAAGCACGGCGTCCGCATCGACTTCTCGAGCACCGGCCGCGATCGCCGGCTCCCCTCGGACGACGAGGTAGCGATCTTCCGCCTGATCCAGGACTCGCTCGTCGAGCGGATCGACAAGGCCCAGGCGAAGGAGATCGTCCTAGGCCTCCAGTGGAAGGAAGACACGCTCGACGTTCTTCTGCAGAGCGACGGCAAGGAGCTGCCGCCCGACGGCGAGCTCCAATCCGGCATTCGGCGGAGCGAACGTCTCGAGCTGCTCCACGGCGAGTCGACGCACGAGGCGCGCGCCGATGGCAACGTCGTCCTCAAGGTGAAAATCCCGATCCGGAGCGCACCGCAGCTCGTCTCATGAGCACGACGTCGGAGCTCACGACCGATCAGGTCGTCGGGTACCTCGAGGCAACGCTGGCCCTCGTCGATGCCGAGCTCGAAGCCCTTGGTGAGGACAGCGCCTGGCACTTCGATCCCAAAGAGTGGTGCGCCGATCAGGTCGTCGGTCACCTCATCGAGGCTGAGAAGCGCGGCTTTGCCGGCCGCATCCGCGAGATCCTGGCCGGCAAGGAGAAGACGAGCGCCTGGGACCAGGAAGCCGTCGCGAAGGAGCGGAACGACTGCGCGCGGCTGGGCCAGAGCCTCTGGATGGAGTTCATGGGCATCCGACATGACAGCATCAAGCTGGTGCAATCGCTGAAGCCGGGTGATCTCGGTAAGGGCATCGAGCATCCCAAAGCCGGACGCCTTACGGTGCGCGACCTGCTACACGAGTGGATCCATCACGATCGCAATCACACGAAGCAGCTCCTCGCCATCGCGCAGGAGCGCGTCTGGCCGCACATGGGCAACTCGCAGAAGTTCAAGGGGGAGTAGGGCTCCCGATAAGTCCGGCGGGTCCTGTCCCGGCTACGCGGGTCTCTTGCTTGCGCACCCTTCCCCGCTCATGCAGCTCACGCCGTTCGCTGCGTGCGGGGTCCTGGGCACCCGCGCTCGCAAGAGACCCGCTGCGCCGTGCCACCCGCCGGACTACTACCGGCGCGCCCACCACCACATAGCGAGCAGCCATAGCGGCGCGAGCGGGACTCCTGCCTGTTGGATCAGCGCAACAGCGATTCCGGTCCCCACCCAGAGAACCGTCGCGCGTGTCGTTGTCGCTGCTTGTGCCACTGCGGGATATGCCATCACGCCGTCGTGCAGGAGCGCATGCGGTGCCGCGAGGATCGACCAGGTCGATGCGTCGACCGTGCGCGTCGTGAACATTCGCGAGCGGAATAGGACGGCGACCGTGCCGATCGCGTAGAGGACCACGGCGAGTGCCGCGTTCATGACGATGTCGTCACCTCCGACCACGCGCCGGACGAGCGCGGCGAGGCCGAGCTCGCCCGGGCGAAGCTCGGTGGCGACGCGCGTGAGTAGATCCGGGTAGCGCGCCATTCCGTCGACGCCGACGGTCGCGAGCGACACGAGCGCGACCAACGCGGTCATCGCGACAAGCCCGAGCGCCCGACGGCGCTCCGTCAGAGCGACGAGCGCGAAGAGCGGCAGGAGCTGGGGGCGAAATGCGGCGAGGCCGAGGAGCGCGCCCGACCAGAAAGGCGGAGCGCGCAGCGACGCCGCCACCGCGAGCAGCACGAACGGCGTCGTCTGTCCCTCAGCGAGCGCGATGAGCGAGGGCGGCGCCAGCATCGCGAACGGAAAGAGGCGCACGCGCTGTCCCGGCTCCGCGAGGCGCCCGAGGAGATACGCGGCGGTCGCGAGCGCCGCGGCCCCGAGCGCGGCCCAGATCGCATACGCGGGCACGAGCGGGAGTGCGCCGAGCGGTGCCATGAGCAGCGCCAGCGCCGGCGGATTGGGATCGTTCAGGAGGATCGTCCGCTCGGGCAGGGTCGCGTGTTCCATCGCGAGCAGCGCGCCCGCGTCGGTCACGGACGATGCGGCGCCGGTCGCGACGAGCCTCGCCGCCGAATACAGCGCGACGAAGTCGTATCCGGCTGGCTCGCTCGACCATGTCACGAACGCGATGAGCCACGCCGCGGCGGCCAGAACGGCGGCCGCGGCCACGCGCGCTACGCGCCGCCCAGGTTGGTGATCTCGATCCCGTTGTAGTAATGGCGGAGGATCTCCTCCGCCGAGTTGCCGCCGAGGGCCATTCCCTGTGCGCCCCACTGCGACATTCCAACACCATGCCCGTATCCCTTGCCGGTGAACACGAAACGCGCCGGCAACCGGTACTGCCACCCGAGGACGCGGAGCGTGCGTGCCATGCGGTCGGGATCCCTCACGTTCAAGGTGAAGCTGCGCTCGAGCGTCGCGCCGAGAAGCTCGACCTGCCGGACGCGTTCAGCGTTGGACGCGTCGACGTACTCGATCTCCTCCGGGTGTGTGGTCACGGTGAACAGAGTGCTGCGAAGCCCGAAGTAATAGCGCGCCTTGTCCTTGCCGATGTCGCGGCTCCCGCCCGACCCGACGATCTTCGCAGAGAGCACGCGACCGGTGCCGGTGAGGCGCACGAGGTCGATGCGCTGGGGATCGCCGACGTCGATGCCGCGGGCGCCGATGTAGCTCCGGAGCTGCGGCGCCGTGAACTCCGTCGTCCACACCCAGCTGGTGTGACCCCACGAAGACGCCTGCGCGATCTCGTCCGCCGGTGATGGCACCGATCGGAGATACGGCAGCGCGTTGGCGTATACGTTCTCGCTGTCCTCGGTGATGCCGCCCGCGTTCGCCGAATAGAGCGCCTCGATCGCGCGTCCGTTGTACGTCGCGATCATGCCGGCGGTCCGCTGGACGGCCTTGACCGTTGAGGTTGCCTCGCCGGCGAGGCCGTCGTACTCCTGATCGCGGGTGTCGCCCTCGAGGTCGTAGCTGTCGTGACGGGCCAGGTGCGTCGAAAGGTACGTGCGCGCAGCGATGGCCTGCGCCGCGAGGGCCTCGGGCATCCAGGTCGTGGGCTCCTCCGAGCCGACGACCGACGCGAGGTAGGAGGCGGTGTCGACCTGATTCACGACGATCATGTCGCCCTCGTCGTCGCGGGTCAGGTCGAGCGTTCCCCGAAACGCGCGCCCGTCGAACGTCAGGAGCCCGCCCGTCGCCGCGTAGTGGAGTGGGGTGATCTGCTGCGCGGAGAAGAGCGGCGTCGCGAGGGCCTCCGACCCGTCGCCCTCGACCGAGAACTCGAACGGGACGCTCACGATCGGGATGTCCTCGAGCTGTGCGCGCCGGCGCGCCTCGCGGACCTCCTGAAGGCGGCTCCGGCGCTCGGACGGGTCGCGAAGGCTGACGACGCTTCGGCTGGGATCCGCAAGCCGGCGAACGCCGCGCCGCGCCACGCTGTTCTGGTAACCCTGGTAGACCACCGTGCCGTCATCGCGCGTGACGGTCAACGAGCCCGTCGATCCGATCTTTGCGTAGCTCGTGCCGAGAAGCGAGATGTTCACGCGGATCGTCGGCGGCAGCGGGGCGAGCGGCGAGCTTGCCGCGGCGCGCTCGGGCATCGCGGCGAAGAGCAGCGCGACAACGACTGTCCGCGCGAGCCAGATCATCACGATCCCCTCGCGTACACCTCCGGCTTGAGCACGCCGACGAACGGCAGGTTCCGATACCGCTCGGCGTAGTCAAGCCCGTACCCGACGACGAATTTGTCGGGGATCTCGAACCCGCGGTAGTCGATCTCCACTGGGACGATGCGACGCGCGGGCTTGTCCAGGAGAACGCACAGGCGGACCGACTCGGGCCGCTGCGAGCGCAAGTGATCGAAGACGTAGGAGAGCGTGTGGCCGGTGTCGAGGATGTCCTCGACGACCAGCACGTGCCGGCCTTCGATGGGATTGGCGAGGTCCTTCAGGATGCGCACCGCTCCGCTCGATTCGGTGCTCGCGCCGTACGACGACACCTCGAGGAAGTCGAGCGCGAGCGGTATCTGCGTGGCCCGCATGAGATCGGCGAGGAAGGGAAGCGCCCCTTTGAGGACTGAGACGAGGACGAGATCCTTGCCCTGATAGTCGACGGCGATGCGGGCACCGAGCTCTCGCACCTTTGCGGCGATCTCCTCGGCGGTGACGAGAATCTCGGCAACATCGTCGGCTTGCTCGCGACGCGCAAGGACGGCCATGAGGCGCATTGTCGCAGGTGGTGTGCCGCTCGGCCGAGCGAGGAGCCGAGCGGTCGGGCTACGAGCCCCGCCGCGCGAGGAAGAACGCGATCGCGCCGAGTACGACGACCGCGAGCGCGGCGGCGCCGATGAGGAGCGGCCCCATCCCGCCTCCGCCTGTGTTCGGTGTGGGCGTGACCTGCGCGGCGACGGTGGTCGGCGAGGCTGACGCGGTCTCCGTCGCCGCCGCGACGGGCGACGCGCTCGCGCTCGGGGCGGCGGTCGTCCCCTGGGGGGTCGGCGTTTCGCTCTGCGCCGGCGTCGGAGCCTCGGTCGTCGCGATCGTGGGTGGCGCGGTGCGGACCGGCGTCGGCGGCGCGGTCGGCGGTGCCGTCGGCTGTGGTGTTGACAAGGCCTGGACGACGATCGTGCCGTGCATGAACGCGTGGATGGCGCAGTGATACGCGAATGTCCCGGCCGCCGTGAAGACGAATGAGCCCGACGCACCCGCTCGAATCACACCCGTGTCCCAAGCGCCGGTGTCAGACGTGGAGGTATGGCTGAACGCATCGTGGTTCGTCCAGGTCACCGTGTCCCCGACGCGTACGGTCACCGTCGCGGGAGCGAACGCCGATCCCTGGATGTTCACCGCGCTGGTGGCCGCGAATGCGACCAACGGCAACGCGAGCAATCCGCACGAAAAGACGAGGGCCGCGGCCCAGACGGCCACGGCGCGCCTCACGGCCATACTTTACGGCTCGTGCCGCCCTCGGAGTCCGTTGACGCGCCGTTCGAGGCGCTCGCTCGCGACGCCGAGCGCATTGGCGTGCATCTCGATCCCGCGACGCTGGTGCTCTGCGCGCGATATGCCGATCTCCTCATCGAACGCAATACGACCACGAACCTCACAGCGATCACAACGCGGGCCGATATCGCAACGAAACATTTCCTCGATTCGTTCACCGCGGTCGCCGTGCGAACGTGGACCGGTCGCGAACGCATCATCGACGTGGGGAGCGGCGCGGGATTCCCGGGTCTGGCCCTGCGCCTGGCGCTCCCAGCGGCGCGGGTCACGCTCGTCGAGTCGATGGGGAAGAAGGCTCGCTTTCTCGAGGAGGTCACCAGCACGCTCGGTATCGACGGAGTCGAGGTGAGAAACGAACGCGCCGAGGCGCTCGCGAGCACGCGGCGCGAACATTACGACGTCGCCACTGCGCGCGCGGTCGGGACGCTCGGGGCGATCGTGGAATACCTGCTGCCGTTCCTGCGCGTCGGCGGCGACGCGATCGCCTGGAAAGGCCGGCTCGACGTGGAGCTGCCGGGCGCGAAAAAAGCCTGCGCGGCGATTGGCGGAGAAATCGTGAAGGTCACGCCGACCTCGGAGCTGGGCCTCGGGAAGACCCTGCCGGGCAGATCGCTCGTCGTGATCCGGAAGGTTCACGCAACGCCGACGCGCTTTCCGCGCTCGGCGGCGGAGGCGAAGCGTCGTCCGTGGTGATCGTGCCATCGCTCGATATTCGGGGATCGCGCCTTTCAGACGGTCCGGGCTCAGCCGTCATCGCGAAAGCGCGCGACCTCGTTGCGGAGGGTGCCGAGGAGCTGCATCTCGTCGATCTCGACCGTGCGGAGACCGGTACCTCGGAGAATCTGGAACTTCTCGCCGCGGTGGCGCACGCCGCGGGTGTGCCGTGCCGTCTGGCCGGCGGGATCTCGCGCGTGGACGACGCGCGCCGTGCGATCGACCGCGGATTCGCGGGCGTCCTCTTCTCGAGCGCCGTGTTCGGCGATGACGAGCTTCTGAAGGACATCGCCGCACTCGGTGACACGGGCATCGTCGAGATCGAAGCGAAGGCCGGATTCCTCGCGCCGCGCGGCGGCGAAGCGGACCTCGTCGCGGTCGCGACCGGTCGCGGCGCCCTCGCCGCAGCGCGCGCCGCGCAGATCGCCGGGGTGCGCGCGCTCTATCTCATCGATCTGACGACCGAAGGGCGGCTCGCGGGCCCACCGCTCGACCTCGTCGACGCTGTGCGCGCGGTGCTCGGCCGTCGCGTCGCGCTGCACGCCGGCGGCGGCGTTCGCGACCTCGACGATGTTCGTGCGCTCGCCTCACGGGGCGTGGCTTCCGTCGTCATCGGCCGCGCTCTCGCGGAGAGGCGCTTCACCATCCGCGCTGCGCGAGAGGCATCCGTCGCGTGAAGGTCGGTGTGGTGAGCGACATCCATGCGAATCTCGTCGCGCTCGAGACGGTGCTCGCCGAGATGGGACCCGTGGACGCGCTCTGGGTCTGCGGCGATACCGTCGGGTATGGGCCCGACCCGTCCGACGTGCTCGCGCTCCTCGCCGAGCGGAAGGCGACGATCGTGGCGGGCAACCACGACCGCGCGGTCGCGAGGGGGGAGGACCTGGACTTCTTCAATCCGCCCGCGGCGGTTGCGGCGAAGATGCATCAGCGCTGGCTCTCTCCGGCGGAGCGCGACATGCTGGCGGCGCTCCCGAGGACCCTCGAAACGAACAACGTGACGCTCTGCCATGGAAGCCTCCGCGATCCCCTGTGGGAGTACGTCACCAACCCGAGGAGTGCCGCCGCCTCGCTCGCGCTTGCCAGGACATCGCACTGCTGCGCCGGCCACACCCACGTTCCCTCGCTCTTTCGCGCGGACGGGCGCGCGGAGCCCGGCCGGGTGCGGTACGACGTCGCGTACGCGCTCGCGCCCCGCGCGTTTCTGAACCCCGGAAGCGTCGGCCAGCCGCGAGACGGCGATCCACGGGCCGCGTACGCGGTCATCGACCTTGCGATGAGCACTGTGACCTTCCATCGTTCGCCCTATCGACTTGAAGAGACGCAGCGCCGGATCCGCGAACGAGGTCTTCCCTCGATCTTTGCGGACCGCCTGGCGTTCGGCCTGTGAGCTCCTGCTTGTGGTCGCGGTCGCGTGCGGTGGCCCGGAGGCGGGCGTGACGGCTGCCCAGAACGTGCCCTTCACCGATCACGGCTCGACGCAGGAATCGGAGTACGAAGGTGGCCCGCGCATCGTCGCAGCGACCGATCCGGCGACCATTGGCCTCGAGCAGCTCGCCGCCAGAGACGCGACGCGCCTCTATATCGGCGCCTTCGCTGGAGCGCAGCGCACCGGCGGATATGACATCCGTGTCGTGCGGATAGAGCGCACCGGCAGCACGCTCACGGCCCACGCGACGTTCGGGGCGCCACCGCCGGGTGCGATCACCATCCAGGTGCTCACGTCTCCCGCGCACCTCGTCTCGATCGAGCGTCAGTCGGCTTCGTCCGCCCGCGAGCTCGTGTTGATGGACCAATCGGGGGCGGAGCGGGCCCGCGGCACCGTGCCACAATCGCAACCCTGACGTGACAGACGACGAAGGAAAAAACGAGACACCCGAGACTCCTTCTCTCGAAGACCGCACCACCAAGTCCGGGCGACTTCCGGGAAACCGCTATGTCAAGCTCTACCGCGCCCCCGGCTTCCGCCGGCGCGGAGACCGCTACGTCGCGGACGAGGAGCTCCTCGAGTCCGCGAGCCGACTGGGCAGGGCGTACGAGACGGTCCGGCGCTTCTTGCTCGGAAGGCGCCTCAGCATGGAGGCGGAAGAGACCGAGCGGCTGTCGGTCTTCACGGGACTCGCGATCCTCGGCTCGGACAACATCTCTTCCTCTGCGTACGCGACCGAGGAGGCCATGCGCGTCCTCGCGCTCGCCGGGATGGGGGCGTTCGTTTTTCTGACACCGATCGCTATCGCGATCGTCGGTGTCCTCGCGATCGTGATCCTCTCGCAATCACAGGTGATCCAGGCGTACCCGAACGGCGGCGGCAGCTACATCGTCACGAGCGACAACCTGGGCACGATGCCTGGGCTTGTCGCGGCGGCGGCGCTTCTCATCGACTACGTCCTCACGGTGGCCACTTCCACCGCCGCCGGGGTCTACGCGATCACGAGCTTCGTGCCCGACTTGCAACCGGATGCCGTGCCGATCGGGCTTGCGTTCATCGCTCTGCTGATGGTCGGCAACCTTCGCGGCGTTCGCGAGGCGGGCCTGATCTTCGCCGGACCGACGTACGTCTACATCTTCGCGCTCGGCGCGCTAATCCTGTACGGCATCTTCAGGATCGTGACCGGCGATATCCCTCCAGCCGCGGTGCCGCCGAATCCCTTTCCGCAGGAAGGAGAGATGTCGCTCGCGGGTCTTGCTGGCTCGCTGCTCGTCCTTCGCGCGTTCGCATCCGGATCGGTCGGACTCACGGGTAGCGAAGCGATCGCGAACGGCGTCCCTAGCATGCAGAAGGACGAACGCCGCCACGCGACGATCACGCTCGTTCTGATGGGCGCGACGTTCGCCGTGCTCTTTCTCGGACTCACGTATCTCGCGCAGACCATCGGCACGATCCCCGACCGCCTCGAAGCGGAGTCGCTGAACAGTCTCGTGACGCGATCGCTTGTCGGCATGTCGCCGTTCTACTACCTCGTCCAGGGATCGACCGCCGTCATCCTCGCGCTCGCCGCGAACACCGGGTTCACCGGGTTTCCGCGCCTGGCCTCGGTCCTGGCGAACGACCGCTTCATGCCGCGGCAGTTCGCTTATCGCGGCGATCGGCTCGCGTTCTCGTTCGGGATCGTCGCCCTCGCTCTGGCATCGGCCCTCGTGCTCGCGGTGAACCAGGGAAGCGTGACGAAGCTCATCCCCTTCTACACGATCGGCGTGTTCCTCGCGATCACGCTCGCGCAGACCGGGCTTGTTCGCCGCTGGCGCCGCCTCCGCTCGCCCGGTTGGCAATGGCGAGCCATGTTGAACGGCCTCGGGGCCGTCGTCACCGGGCTCGTCCTCATCGTGGTCCTCATCGCCAAGGCTCCGGAGGGCGCGTGGCTGATCGTGCTAATCATCCCGCTGCTCGTCGCATTGCTCTTCTCCATCCACCGCACATACATGAGGACGCAGGACGCGCTCGTCATCGAGCGGCTCGACGAGGAAGTCCCTCTGATGCGCGCGCCGGTCGTGATCGTCCCCGTGGGCCGGCTCGACCGCGCGACCGCGCGCGCCGTGGCCTTCGCCCGTTCGATCTCGCCCGCGGTACGGGCGGTCCACGTCTCCACGAGCGAGGAGAGCTCGCGAGAG
The DNA here is from genome assembly GCA_005880575.1 of Chloroflexota bacterium. Taxonomy (GTDB): domain Bacteria; phylum Chloroflexota; class Limnocylindria; order P2-11E; family P2-11E; genus 3-1-20CM-2-70-9. Next base: position 22,882 of record VBIZ01000193.1, read on the forward strand.
TTTCGCAAGCGGTGGGATGCCTGGGCGGGCCGGGTTCCCCTCGATGTGATCGAGTCGCCGTACCGCTCGCTCGTGCCGCCGCTGCTCAAATACATCGACCGTATCGGCGAACGTGATCCCGACAAGCCGATCACCGTCGTGCTCGCGTCCTTCGTGCCGCACAGCTGGTGGGAGTGGCTCCTGCACAGCCAGACTGCTCTTCGCCTCAAGGCCAGCCTTCTCTTCCGTCCGAACACGATCGTGATCGACGTGCCCTACCACTTTGACGAAGACCGAGAGGATCACCGGCATGACCGCTGACGAGCCCGAGCCGCCCGACACCCCCTCACTCGAGCGGCGCGTCAAGCAGACCGGCCGTCACGTCGGCGACCAGTACGTCCGCATCATGCGGCCGACGGGCAGTGGCATACGGGGCCACGGCGGTCGCTATGTCGCGACCGAACAGACCATGGATCGGACGGGTCGTGTGGGGCGCGGGTGGGACGCGACCGTTCGCTTTCTCATCGGCAAGCGGCTGCATAGCGATGCCGAGGCCGAGGAGCGCATCGGCGTCGCCACAGGGCTTCCGATCCTGGCTTCCGACAACGTCTCCTCCTCCGCGTACGCGACCGAGGAGGCGATGCGCATCCTCGCCATCGCGGGGGGAGCGGCCCTCGCACTCACGATGCCGATAGCGCTCGCGGTCGTGTTCGTCCTCGCGATCGTCGTCCTCTCCGAATCGCGCGTGATCCGCGCGTACCCGAACGGCGGCGGCAGCTATCTCGTCGCGCGTGAGAACCACGGCGTCGTCGCCGGACTCGTCGCCGCATCCGCGCTCCTCATCGATTACGTGCTCACCGTTGCCGTCTCCACCGCCGCGGGCGTTGCCGCCATCTCGAGCTTCGTTCCGGAGCTGCACCAGCATCGCGTGATGGTCGGGATCGTGCTCATCGCGGTGCTGGCGGTCGGCAATCTTCGCGGCGTCCGTGAGGCGGGGCTCCTCTTCGCGGCTCCGACATACGCGTACATGCTGGCCATGTACGGACTCCTCGCGTACGGGCTCTTCCGCATCTTCACCGGCGACGTGCCGGCCGCGGTCACGCCGCCGGACCCCTTCCCCGCGGAGGGAACCGCGGCGCTCTCGATCCTGCTCGTCCTCCGCGCATTCGCCTCGGGTTCGGTCGGTCTCACAGGAAGCGAGGCTGTGGCGAACGGCGTGCCGAGCTTCAAGCGGCCCGAGACCAAGAACGCGGTCATCACGCTCGTCCTGATGGGCGCGATCTTCGCGACGATCTTCCTCGGGGTCACCTACCTCGCCACAAAGATCGGGATCCAACCCGACCAGAGCGAGATCGAGACCGTGAACAGCATGATCACCCGAGCGGTGGTCGGCGCCGGCACGCCCTTTTACTACTTCGTGCAGGTGACGACGGCGATCATCCTGCTGCTTGCGGCCAACACCGGCTTCACCGGATTTCCGCGGCTCGCCTCGGTGCTTGCGAACGATCGGTTCATGCCACGGCATTTTGCGGACGTCGGCTCGCGCCTTGCGTTCAACACGGGGATCGTTGTCCTATCGGTGCTCGCCGCGCTGATCCTCGCGGCGTTCGGCGGGAGCGTGAACGCCCTCGTCCCGCTCTACACGATCGGAGTGTTCCTGGCCTTCACTCTGTCGCAGTCGGGGCTGGTGCGGCGCTGGTGGCGCCTCCGTAATCCCGGATGGCGCCTTTCGATGGCGATCAACACCTTCGGCGCCGTGGTTACGGGGACGGTCCTCATCGTGGTCGCGATCACGAAGTTCGCCCTCGGCGCGTGGATGGTGATGGTGCTGATCCCGGTCATCGTGGCACTCCTCTATGCGATCAACCGGCACTACCAGACGACGCAGGACGCTTTGGTGATCTCCGGGACGGATCAGCGCGTGCCCGTATACGCCGCGCCGGTGGTGATCGTTCCCATCGCGCGACTCGACCGCGCCGCGCTCCAGGCGCTTGCGTTCGCGCGATCGGTGTCGCCGACGGTGAAGGCCGTGCACGTGTCGATGTCGCGCGCGAGCGCGGACGAGTTCCGCGTGCGCTGGAACCGGCTCGGGACGGACGTCGCCCTCGACGTCCTTGAATCGCCATTCCGGTCGCTCGTCCAGCCGCTGCTGCGCTACATCGACGCGATCGACAAGTCGGACGACCGGCCGATCACCGTGGTGCTCAGCGAGTTCGTACCGAGCCACTGGTGGGAGTGGCTGCTGCACAGCCAGACCGCGTTTCGCCTGAAGGCGGCGCTCCTGTTCCGACCGAACACGATCGTCATCGACGTTCCGTACCACCATCGCGACACTGCAGACCTCGCCCGCGGTTAGACTCGCGCACTCATGCAGCCGAAGCGCATCCTCGTGGCGCTCGCGGGGACTAGCGCGGATCCCGATGTGATTCGTCTCGTGGCGTGGGTCGCAAAGCCGGCCAAGGCCGAGGTGGTCGGCATCCACGTCATCGAAGTCCGGTGGAACCTTCCGCTTGACGCGGTGATGGAGCCGGAGCTCGACCGGGGCGAGGAGCTCCTCGAAAGCGCCAAGAAGGTGGCCGACCAAGCTGGCCTCCAGCTCGAGACCGAGCTCCTGCAGGCGCGCGACGCGGCCGCTGCCATCGTCGACACGGCCGTGGAACGCAAGTGCGACCTCATCGTCGTTGCCATGCCCTATCGAAAGCGATTAGGAAGGGTGTACGTGGGAAGAACCGTGCAGAACGTGTATGTAAACGCGCCATGCGCGGTGCTCGCGTATCGTCAGGAAGAGAACAAGTGAACGTCGTCATCGTCGGCTGCGGCCGTGTGGGGGGATTCCTCGCGGGCCTGCTCGATTCGGAGGGGCACCGCGTGAGCGTTGTCGATATCGCGTCGACGACCCCCGCGCGCGCGGAGCGGGCTTGGTTCCAGCATCTGCCCAGCTCGTTCAAAGGCGAGACGATCCTCGGGGACGGCACCGATCTGGAGGTGCTGCGTCAGGCGGGCATCGAGCGCGCGGATTCGCTTCTGGCCCTGACCGAGGGCGACAACCGCAATCTCATGGCAGCGCAGATCGCGCAGAAGATCTTCGGCGTCAAGCAGGTAATCGCGAAGGTGAACGACCCGGTCCGCGCGCAGACCTATCGGGAGATGGGCATCAACACGTTCTCCCGGACGACGATCCTCGGCACGCTGCTTCAAGCGATGCTGCAGGAGGACCGCGAAGTGGGCGAAGTCCTCATGCGGAAAGCGCTCGCCCACGAGGCCGAGATGGTCCACGAGCCCGTGAAGACCCCTGTGAAGGCGCGGTAAGCGTGTACTTCGTCGTCGCCGGCGCGGGCGAGATCGGGTTCCATCTGTCGCAGGCGCTCCTCGAGGCTGGACACGAAGTCACGGTCATCGAGGCCGATCGGCGTCGGGCCAACTTCGTGCAGGAAAAGCTTGGCTCGATCGTCATGAACGCCCCGGCGGATGAGGGGCGCGCGCAGATGGAGGCGGGCTGCAGCCGTGCCGATGCGCTCATCGCGGTCACCGGAGACGACGCCAAGAACCTCGTGATCTGCCAGCTCGCGAAGATACGCTGCGGCACGCCGCGCGTGATCGCGCGTGTGAACAACCCCAAGAACGAGATTGTCTTCAAGACCCTCGGCATCGACGAGACGATCTCCTCGACGCGCGTGCTGATGAATGTGATCGAGCAGGAGCTTCCATCGGGCGGGTTCATGCCGCTCATGTCTCTTGCGGGTTCGGCAAACGAGCTGATCGAGGCCGAGATCGCGATCGGGACGCCGCCCGCCGGCAAGACCGTCGGGAGCCTGCGACTGCCGAGCGGCGCGCTCGTCGGCGGGATCATCCGCAAGGGCAAGCTCCTGCATGCCGACGACGACACGAAGCTCGAGGTAGGCGATCGCGTCATGGTGTTCTCGCCCACGGCGTCGGAGAGCGAAGTCCGAAAGGCGCTGTTCGGCTAGAGGCAGCGGCGGGTCCTGTCCGGCGGAGAGAGCAGCGTCGGGGTCTTCTTCGCTCGGCCCCTCGTGGGATCGCGATGGACCGCCGACCAGCGGCCGCTCGCTCAGAAGACCCCGACGCTGCTCAAACCCCCTGCTGTCCCGACCCGGGACAGGACCCGCCGCGTGCTAGACGTGATACGGAACGTCGATAACCACCGTGTTGGGGCGGAAGAAGAGCCTTAGCTTGAGTCGGAGCGCAGCCTGGTTGTGCAAGAGGTATTCCCACGGATGGCGCGGGACGAACTCGGACAGGACGACCGTGATCGGCCGCAGGGGGTCCTGCTTCTGCAACGCGTCGATGTATGCCAGGAGTGGCGGGATGAGCGCCCGATATGGTGACTCGAGGATGACGAGGTCGGCGTCGCCGTCGACATCGAGGCTGCGCCAACGGTCGCGGATGCCCTCTCCTTCCGCGGGGTCGTCGGTCACGTGGATGACCGTGACCAGCGGAGCGATCGAGCGGGCGTAGGCGAGAGCCTCGAGCGACGCGCGATCTAGCCGCGCCAGGAGTAGCAACACCCGGGGCGCCGCCCGACGGGGTAGAGCCGCATGAGGCTGATCCAGCGTGAGCGCGTCCTCGACCGAGCGGTAGTGGCGGTTGATCGCCCACATCAGGGCGATGAGGACGGGGATGAGTACGAGGATCATCCACGCGCCGAGCGTGAACTTCGCGACGCCGACGACCATCGCCACGAGGGCGGTTGCGACGGCGCCGAGTCCGTTCAAGGCCGCGCGCCAGCGCCACCCGCGTTCGGTCCCGCGCAACCTCCACCAGTGCCGGACCATGCCGGCCTGGCTCAGGGTGAACGCGATGAATACGCCGACCGTGTAGAGGGGGATCAGGTTCGTCACGCTGCCGCCGAACGCGACGATCAGGAGCCCCGACAGGACCGCGAGGACGACGATCCCGGTCGTGAACGCAAGACGGTCGCCGCGGAACTGGAAGTAGTGCGGCGCGAAACGATCGCGGGCCAGGATGCTGGCGAGGCGCGGAAAGTCCGCGAAGGCGGTATTGGCCGCGAGGACGAGCAATAGCGCGGTAGAGACCTGCACGAGGTAGTGATACGGAGTGCCGGTGCCGACAAAGGAACGCGTGAGCTGGCTCACCACGGTCTCCTGCTCGGTCGGATCGGGAATGATTCCGAGCTGGCCCGCGAGAAAGCTCATGCCGAGGAAGATCGCCCCAAAGAACGAGCCCATGAGGATGAGGACGGCCTGCGCGTTTCGCGATTCGCGCGGCTTGAAGGCCGGAACCCCATTCGACACCGCCTCCACGCCGGTCAGCGCGACCGACCCTGAGGCGAACGCCCGGAGCACGAGCAGGATGCCGAGCGGTTCGATCGCCTGCTGCGGCCTCCACTCGGGAGGTGCGGCGTACGGCGGCAGAGTCCCGGTCCCGAATCGGAGGAGACCATAGGCCAGAAGCCCGAAGATCGCGGCGAGGTAGACGTAGGTGGGAAGAGCGAAGATCGTCGCGCTCTCTCGGATCCCGCGGAGGTTGCCAATCGCGAGGATCACGACGAACGCGATGCCAAGCGCGACGCGGACATCGAAGAGCTGCGGGAAGAGCGATGTGAGGGCGGCGACCCCCGCAGCGATCGATACCGCGACGGTGAGGACGTAGTCGGTGAGGAGTGCAGCCGCGGCGGTCAGGCCCGGGAAGGGCCCGAGGTTGTCGCTCGCCACGATGTAGGAGCCACCACCGTTCGGATACGCCCGGATCGTTTGCTGGTAGCTCACGACCACGATCGCGAGCACGAGGATGATCGCGAGGGTGATGGGGAGGGTGAGCGCGGCCATCGCGCCGAGTCCGGCGACGAGGAGCACGCGCATGATCTCTTCGGTCGCGTACGCGGAAGACGAGATGTTGTCGGAGGCGAAGACGGCGAGGCCCTTCGCCTTGCCGATCCGCTCCTCAAGCTCTTGGCTGGTCGGTATGCGCGCCCCGAAAAGCGCTCGGCGCGCGCGATCGACCACACGGCCCGGCGCGGTCGTCGGCGCGAGGACCTGTTCGGTCGCGACGAGGTGGCCCGCGTTCTTGCGCTCGAACTCGTGCTGGAAAGGCCGGACGATGCGCACGTAACGGTCGCCACGGTGCCGCCCACCAACCGCGTGACGTTCCTCGAGGTCCGGGCTGCCCTTGGTGCGCTGTGGCTTCGCCTCTGGCTCGTTCACCGCTCGAGCAAGGGTCTCGCGTGACCCCTCAACGACTCCTGAACGCGGAGACCCGCGCGCTCAACCGGCGCTCAATACCGCGCTACAGGTCCTCCGAGCGGAAACGGTAGCCGACCCCTGGCTCGGTGGTGAGGTGCTTGGGAGCCTGTGGGTCCTCCTCGATCTTCCTTCTGAGCCGGGCGACGTACACGTGGAGGTAATGCGACTCGTCGCCGTAATCAGGTCCCCAGACGCGCTGCAGCAGCATCCGGTCTGTCAGGACCTTGTTCGCGTTAGTCAGAAAGACCTTCAGCAGGTCGTACTCAGTCGGCGTTAGATGGATTTCTCGCCCGCCGATTCTTACTTCGCGCCGCTCCAGGTCGACGACGAGGTCGCCGCTGCGGATGCGCGGTTCAGTGCCGGCCCCCGGCCGGGCGACGTGCCGCAGCGCGACGCGGATGCGGGCGAGAAGCTCATCGATCCCGAAGGGCTTCGTCATGTAGTCGTCGGCGCCGAGGTCCAGCGCGCTGACCTTGTCGTGCTCGCCTCCCCGCGCTGAGAGAACGATGATCGGGGTCCCCGAATGCTCGCGGATGTGCCGGACGATCTCGAACCCGTCGCCGTCGGGTAGGTTGAGGTCGAGCACGACGAGATCGGGCGGGCGTCGTTCGTAGCTTGCGATCGCATCGCCGGCGGTCTCGGCGGTGTCGACCTGGAAACCGTGACCGCGCAGATTTGTCCGCAGGGTCCGCACCATCGAGGGCTCGTCGTCGACCACGAGGAGTCTCGCGCCCGACGGCTCCGCGCGGACGGCGTTAACGGACACCGGCACGCACCGGAAGTGTGAAGACGATGCGGGTACCGTCGCTCACCGCGCGATCGATCCAAATCTTGCCGGCGTGCGCCTCGACGAGTCGCTTGGCGATCGCGAGGCCGAGCCCGACGCCGCGCGGACCCTGGCCGGCACGAGCCAGGCGGACGAACGGTTCGAAGATCCGCTCACTCTCGCCCGGCGTGATACCCGAGCCATGGTCGCGGATCGCGAAGCGTATGTCGCCGTCGTCGCGTGCAACGGTGATGCCGATCTCCGATCCGGCCGGCGAAAACTTGGCCGCGTTCTCGACCAGGTTGGAAAGCACCTGCTGGATCTCCACGTAGTCGAGCTCGATCGGAGGAAGGTCTTCAGGAACGTCGAGTCGCACCGGATGCCCGGCGGTGACGGGGCGCATGCGGCCGGCGACGTCCTCGACGAGGGCTCCGACGTCGTGCCACGCCTTATGCGGCACCAGCGTTCCGTTTTCGATCCGTGACAAGTCGAGAAGATTTCCGACGACACGATCGAGGCGCACCGCCTCGTCCTGTATCGCTCCGGCGAACTCATCGCGCTCGCGCTCGGTCCAATCCACGTCGCGTTGCCGAAGGCTCCCGGCGGAAGCGAGGATCGAAGCGAGCGGCGTCCGGAGCTCGTGCGACACAGCGTGCAGCAGCTCCGTCTTCAGATCGTCGGCGCGACGAAGGACCTCCGCCTCCGTCGCGTCTTTGCGGAATCGAGCACGCTCGATCGTCAGGCCCAGTTGGGCGGCGGCGACGGCCAGCAGTCGATCGTCGCCTGGCCCGATGTCTGGCGCGCCCGCGCGTGGCAGGATCCGGATCCCGCCGATTCGCTGGTTCGCCGAAACGATCGGCACCATGCGGGCGCGGCTGTCGCGCATCCGCCCGGGGACCTGTGGGCCGATCAGACGGATGCGCCGCCCAGATTCCCCGTGCGAGTCGATCAGCTGCAGCTGCAGCCCGGCTGCCCGGAGCGCATTGCGGGCGGCATCGTCCCGGGCCGCGACGGCCGGGTGGGGCAGGATCTCCGAGTCCGCCTCGATGGCCACCGCGTCGAGGTCCAGCGCTTTCCGGAAGTGCTCGGCTACTCCGACCAGTGCACGCTCGAGATCGGGCTCGGCCATGAGGAACGCGGCCTCGTAGAGGACCTTCGCGTCGTGCTCGCGGTGCTCGGCCTCCAGAGCGCGCGCCCGTTCTCGCGCCGCGAGCGTTCCGGTGACCACCGCGGTCATCAGGAACAGTGCGAGCGAGAACAGCTCCTCCGCGTCCGCCACCACGAGCTGATGCGTCGGTGGCACGAAGAACCAGTCGAACGTGACAAAGGCCAGGACGCTCGCGAGGATTGCGGCGCCCCGACCGAGCGCGACCGCGACCACGAGGACGGCGACGAGATAGAGCATCGAGATATTCGCGATCTGCGCGCGCCCCGCGATGACGCCGATGAGCGCGGTCGTGATGGCCACCGCGGCGATGGCACCGGCGAACGGGAACAAGCGTCGCATCACCCCACGATTGTCCATTAGCTCGTGATCGCGGCCTCGGTCACGCCGGGCATCGCTAAACCTGCGGCGACGCTCGTGAACGCTGCGGCGTCGCGCGCGGCGGCCTTCGGGACGAGGTCGCGCATCAGCGCGCGGAAGGCCGGGATCGCGCTCGACCCGCCCGTGTAGACAACCATGGAAATCTCGGATGGCTCGAGGCCCGCGTCCCCGGTCACGCGCCGCACGAGGGTCGCGGTCTCGTTGAGCATCGGCCCGATCAGATGCTCGAAGCGGCCCCGCGTGACGCGCGCGTCGACGTCCACCTCGGCGTGGTGGTACGTGAGGATCGCGGCGGGGACCGTGGAGAGGTCGATCTTCGTGGCGTCGGTCGTCTGGAAGATCTCGTAGCCGAGCTGGAGCTCGATCGCGCTCCGCAGAGCGGCGAGCTCGCGCCGCGGCGCACCCGCGCGCACGAGGTCGTCGAGCGCATCGAGGAGCGGCTTCTCGTTGAGCGCCGAGAGCGCGTGCCAGTCGCGCAGCGCGTTGACGATGTAGCGCGGAAGCCGAAGCCGCTTGGGGCCCCACTCGGCGCGCGACCCGAGACGCGGCGCCACGGCGTCCTCGATGAGGAGCTCGGTCGCGCGATCGCCGCCGATCGGACCGCCGGCGGTGGCCAGCACCGCGATCCCGCCGCGCTCGTCGCGCCGCACCACGCAGAGGTCGAGGGTGCCGCCGCCGAAGTCGAATACGAGGCTCGTTCCCGGTCCGACGTCCGCGGCATGCGCGGCCGCGATCGGCTCGGGCACGAAGCGGACGTCGCGAAAGCCCGCGAGCTCGGCGGCCGCACGCAGCCTGCCCGTCGCGCGATGCTCGGCGTCGTCGCCGCCGATGAAGCGAACGGGCCGGCCGAGCGTGATCGCGTCTGGTGCCGTGCCGGTGAGCTCCTTTGCGCGCTCCCGGACGTGAGCGAGGATCAGCGCGATGAGGTCCTCCAAGCCCTTCGCGTCGCCAAAAACATTCGTGCGGGTCTCAAGGGGATCGCCCAGGAACGTTTTCAATGCCTGGAAAAGCCGTCCCGGGGAGCTTGTGTCGGTGTAGATGTGCGCCTCGACCGGCCGCGAGGTCTTGTTATCGCTCGATGTCATCCGGATGCCGAGGAGCTGGAATTG
>VBIZ01000067.1 GCA_005880575.1 Chloroflexota bacterium
AGCCACCAGCACTTCGCCGGGTTCGAGCCGCGCGCCGACCGGCGACCGGATCACGTGCGCGATCCCGCGCGCGATACCCGGAGATGCCGGCGTGCCGCGTATGGCACCGTCCATCGGGGCCGCAATTGCGGTCTCAGCGTCCGTGCCGTCGGAGAGAAGCACGCGCGGTACGTGGCGGCGGCCCTGCTCGCGACGATAGAGCGCGCGGCGGTCAACGACTGTCCCGCGCAGGTCCTCGCCGGCGATCGCACGACGCAGTTCCGGCAGCGTCAGAAAGAACGCATCGTCGGGCGCGTCGAGCAGCCCCCGTTCGGCGAGCTCCGCTCCGACCGGCGCGACGAGCATGTGGCCGAGCGCGAAGACTCGCATGATCTGGAACTTCGGTTGCTCGCGAAGACCGCCGAGCAGCCGAACCCGCCCGAGAAGGAAGCGCAGGATCGCGCGACGCGGGCCGTGGACGCGCGACGCGAGCGTTTTGATCATCGCCTCCGCCTCGCGGGCACCGCGGGCGAACTGCACGTCCGGTGCGGTCGCCTCATCGCCAAGACGGAGATAGTTCGCGATCGCGCCGAGCAGATGCGCCGGATCTTCGGACCAGCGCTTCACTCCAAGATCGATCTCCGCGATCGCACGATGTCCATAGCGCTCGAGGAAGCCGGTCATCTTGCGTTGCAGCAGCGACGGGAGCGCGCCTGCGCGGTACTGGCCCGAGAGCTCGGCGGGAGAGATCGCGCTCAGAGCATCGCGCGACGGAGGGTCCTTGCGCGCCGCGCGCGCGATCTCCCAGAGCGCGAGGTCCATCTCCGTCGTGGGGTTGTGCGGAAGACCGCGAAGGACGGTCTGCAGCTCGCCCGGTCGCGCGCGCCCGCCGAGCACGCGGCCCGCGAGCGCGTAGCTCAGCACGCCGGGGATCACGATGCCGACCAAGCGGGGAAAGAACCGCGGCGGGAAGGTGAGGATGAGCTGCTCATACGCGTCGAGCCGCTCGGCGGATGTTTCCGGAATGCGAACGCTCGAAATAGCTCGATCAAGCTCGGCCAGCACTCTCTTTCGCGTGGCGTCCGGCCGCAACAACGCGCGCACAGCCCTTTGCGGCGCGCCGGTGTGGAGAGCGGCGACGATGGTAAGCAGGCGGGAGCGCGAAGCCGATCCGCGCGGTCGTAGACGCGGGTCGTCGAGCAGCTTCGTGAAGATCGCCTTGCTTCGAAACTCCATCACGCTCATGACACGAGGCGGGAGCTCCCTGCCGAACGGATCGCGAAGCACGGGCGTCAGGTCGATGAACACGCGCATCCCCGATTCCGCGTAGAGCGACGCACCCGCCGCGGGGTCCCGGACCGGCCGCCCGAGCGCCGTCGCGAACGCGGAGCTCAGGAGCCGGAACGTCTGCAGGCCCATCGGCGTGAACGGATCGAACACGCCTTGCGCGACGTTCGCCGAGAAATAGACACGGAGGTCGTTGTCGTCGTCCGGCGCACTCGAAGGGAGCGGATAGAGCGTGGTGATGTCGCGAGACTGCACGATCCAGATCTTCCCGTCCGCGTCGATCGCCCACTCGATGTCCTGCGGCCGGCCGAAGTGCTCCTCGATACGGGCTCCGAGCGCCGCCAGCTCACGAAGCTCCGCGTCGCCGAGGATGTCGCCGCGCCGCTCGAGGACCGCGCCGGTGCGCGTGTTGACGATGAAGCGATCGGGATTCACCGCGCCCGAGACGAGCTGCTCGCCAAGGCCGCGCACGGCCTCGATCGCCGCGCGCTTCCGGCGTCCGGTGATCGGGTCGGCGGTGAAGAGGACGCCCGCACGATCCGCCGCGACCATTCGCTGCACGACGACCGCGAGGCGAAGGCTCTCCGTCGGGACGTCGTGTGTCTGCCGGTACGCGACAGCGCGATCGTTCCAGAGCGACGCCCAGCATTTCCGAACGGCGTCGAGCAGGGCGTCCTCTCCCGAGACGCCGAGCAGCGTGTCCTGCTGGCCGGCGAAGCTCGCGTCGGGGAGGTCCTCGGCCGTGGCGGACGAGCGGACCGCGACCTCGGGTGCGCCGAGCGCGCGGTAGGCCTCTCGGATCGCATCGGCGATCCCGGCCGGGACTGGCGAGGCGGCGAGGCGGACGCGTGCGGTCGCGGGCGTTTCTCCGGTCACCCCGGCGGCCTCGGCGGCGAGGGCGTAGGCGGCGGATGTGATCACGAACCCGTCCGGAACGGAAAAGTGCGCCCGTCGCAGCTCGCCGAGGTTCGCACCCTTACCTCCGGCCTCGGGCAGGTCCGCGGCGGTCAGCTCATCAAGCGACCGAACGAGCACCAACGGATGCTAGGCCGCATCGAAACATCTGCGGCTCGCGAACGTCATAGCGTCTGGTGATCCGACAAGCATTGGCCATCGGCGTAGCGCTCCTGCTTGTCTCGTGCGGCACTCGTCTCGAGGACGAGCAGGGCGCCGCAAGCGCGAGCGGTCGTGAATCCGTGCGGCCGAGCGAGCCGACGATCGCGTTCATCGAGGTCGGCACGGATCCGGTCATCCGCGAGGATCGGCCCGCTTATCTCCGCTTCCCGGGGCAGGCGCCGGTGCAAATCGGGAGTGGCCAGCAGTTCGCGACTGCCGGCCCGGGGACGCTCCTCCTCGAGCGATTCAACGGCCACGTTCAGGCGTTCGGCGTCGCGTCCGCTGCGACGGTCATCTACGACCGGATGAATCAAGGTGGACCCCCACGCGGGCTTGCCTTCGGCGGCGAGATCTACGAGCTCCAACAGGGGAGGCTTGTCTCGACAGACGCACGAGGAGCTACTCGCGAGGTGGATGTGCCTTCGGCGGTCGTAGGCCCGCTCCGTCCGGAGGCGCTGTGCGGCTACGAAAAAGTGATGTTCAATTTGAACGCTTCGACGGTGTGGGGCGTTACCGCGATCGGAGCCCATCTCTTCGTGTTTTCGGCAACCCCAGCCAATGGAGCGATCTTCGACATCACCGACGGCCGCCGGTTGGATCTGCCCGGAAGCGGGAACGCGCTCGCGATCTCCGGCGGCGGTGACGGCAAGCTTTATGTGATCACAGCGGAGCAGAAGTGTGGATCTCACCAGCTGATCGTGCGACGGATCGATCCAGTCACCATGCGCGAGGAAGCGTCGATCGAGACGGCGAGGACCTTTCCGTTCGTCCGGGTCGACCTCGTTTCGAGCGCAGCCGGTACCACCTACGCCCACCTCGTCACCGACAACGGCGCCGAGCTCCTCCGCATCGACGCGCGATCGGTGATCCCGATCGCGCTCCCGCGGGACAGCGGTCTTCTCAGCAGCGCGGCCCCGGATGGGTCGATCTGGTTCTTTGGGGGACGCGCGCGAAACGCGCTAAGCCGATTGGATCCCGCGACCGGACAGGTCGAGCGCAGCGTCGCCGCCGACGCGCCGGGTGGCGCGTTCGTCGGCGCAGTTTTGTTCCACAGCGCCGGCGGACGTTAGGCGCGAACGCGGGTAAAGGCCGCCCGGCCGGCGTACCGCGCCACGCTTCCGAGCTCGCGCTCGATCTCCATCAGCCGGTTGTACTTGGCGATGCGCTCGCTCCGTGAGAGCGAGCCCGTCTTGATCTGACCGGTATCGAGCCCGACGACGAGATCGGCGATCGTCGTGTCTTCCGTCTCGCCGGAGCGGTGTGACACCACCGACGTGTACCCCGCGCGTCGCCCGAGCTCGACCGCATCGACCGACTCACTGACCGTGCCGATCTGGTTGACCTTGATGAGGATCGAGTTCGCGATCTTCTCGCGGATCCCGCGCTCGATGCGCGTCACGTTCGTGACGAAGAGGTCGTCGCCGACGAGCTGGACTCGGTCACCGAGCGTCGCGGTCAGATGGCGCCAGCCGTCCCAGTCGTCCTCGGCCAGGCCGTCCTCGATCGACACGATCGGATAGCGCTTGGCCCAGTCGGCATAGATCTGCGTCATCCCGCGTGCATCGAGCGATCGCTTCTCGCGAGCGAGCGTGTACGTGCCGTTCGCGTAGAGCTCGGTCGACGCTGGGTCGAGCGCGAGCGCGATGTCCTCGCCCGCGCGGTATCGGGCCCGCGCGATCGCGGCGAGGATCAGCTCGATCGGCTCTTCGTTGGTTCGCAGACCGGACGGCGCGAACCCGCCCTCGTCGCCGACGCCCGTGCCCATCCCTTTGTCGTGAAGGATGTCCTTGAGCGCGTGGAAGACCTCCGAGCCGTAGCGGATCGCCTCCGCGAACGTGGGCGCGCCGAGCGGCACAAGCATGTACTCCTGCATGTCGGCCGAGTCGGTCGCGTGCTTTCCGCCGTTCAGCACGTTCATGAGCGGAACCGGAAGCGTCGTCCCCTTGCCGAAGGTGCGGTAGAGCGGCGTTCCCGTCGCGACCGCCGCGGCGCGGGCCGCCGCGAGCGACACTCCGAGGATCGCGTTCGCACCGAGCTTCGCCTTGTTCGGCGTGCCGTCGAGCTCGATGAGGAGCGTGTCGAGCGCGCGCTGGTCGGTCGCGTCGCGGCCTTTGACCGCGCGGGCGATCGGGTCGTTCACGTTCGCCACGGCTTTCAGTACACCCTTCCCGCGGTAGCGGTTCCTGTCGCCGTCGCGCAGCTCGACCGCCTCGTGCGCACCGGTAGACGCGCCCGACGGGACCATCGCGGTCGCGCGCGCGCCACCCTCGAGCTCGATGTCCACCGCGACCGTCGGATCGCCGCGCGAGTCCAGGATCTCGCGGGCCAGAACCGACGCGATGGCCGTCTTGATCATCGGTCCGGGATCGCGGCGACTCCGGGGAGGGTCTTTCCCTCGATCAGCTCGAGCGACGCGCCCCCTCCCGTCGATACGTGCGTCATCTTGCCTGCGAGTCCGGCCTCTTCGACGGCCTGCACGGACTCGCCGCCGCCGACGACCGTTGTCGCGCCGCTTGCGGCCATCAGCTCGGCGATGCGGCGGGTGCCGGTCGCGAATGCGGGCACCTCGAAGACCCCGACCGGCCCGTTCCAGAAGATCGTCTTCGCGCTCTTGATGACGGCGACGTAGCGCTCGATGGTGCGCGGGCCGATGTCGACGATCGCGAGGTTGCTGGGGACCTCGTCCACGTCGTAGATCGCGGC
>VBIZ01000194.1 GCA_005880575.1 Chloroflexota bacterium
ATCGACTTCGTCGGTCACCCGTTCACCAGGCGGTGCTGCATTCGTGGGCTAGATTGCGGCAAGTGTCGACCCCTGGGAAGACTGCGGCCCGGGTTCAAAATGCGCATCGCGGCGCTCGCGTGGCGATCGTGCGCGCGCGCTGGAATGACGAGATCACGAGAGCTCTTGCCCAGGGCGCCGTCCAGGCTGCGCTGGCCGAGGATGCGAGGGTCGAGGAGTTCGAGGTCGCGGGCTCCTTCGAGCTGCCGCCGGCGGTCGCGATGCTCGCGCGCACCGGACGTTTCGACGCGGTGGTGCCGCTCGGCTGTCTGATCCGGGGCGAGACGGCGCATTTCGACGTCCTCGCGCACGCCGTTGCGCGGTCGCTCGCGGAGCTCGCGGCGTCGTTGCCCGTGGCGATCCCATTTGGCGTTCTCACGTGCGAGACCATCGAACAGGCGCGCGCGCGATCGAGTCCCGAGCACAACGTCGGTGCGGAGGCGATGGATGCCGCGCTCGAGCTCGTTTCGCTGCGTCACGCGATGACCTCGAGGGCCGCGCGCGCATCGCGCAGCGCGGCGATCGCGAGACCGCGATCGACCCGCGCGAAACGGAGACGCTCTCCGGGCAAACGCTGAGCGACGAGCCCGAGATCGGCCGAGATCACCGTGGCGATGACCGGATAGCCACCGGTCGCCTGATGCTCAGCGAGCAGGACGATGGGCGCTCCGCCGGACGGGATCTGCACTGCGCCCGCTACGACCCCACACGTCAGGATCTCGCCTTCGCGCGCGCCGATCCGCGGACCGCTCAGGCGAGTGCCCATGCGGTCGCTCGCGGGTTCGACCCGGAAATCGGAGCGGAAGAACAGGGTTTCGGCCTCATCGGTGAAACGTTGCGCGTGTGGACCCGTGATGGCGCGTATCTGTCCGGTGTCGTAATCGGGACTCGGGGCGGAAAGGCCCGCTCGCTCCGCGTCGACGCGTGCATTCCCCAGCGGGAGGGCCTCTCCGGCGCGCAGCGGGCGGCCGATTCCGGCGGGCAGAAAGGCGGACCGGCTTCCGAGGATCGGTTCGGTCGCGATGCCGCCGGAGACGGCGAGGTAGGCGAACCGCGAGCGCTCGCCGCCGACCACGGTGAACACCTCGCCCGAACGAGCGAACGCCGCCGTCCATCCCGGGACGAGGTCGCGGCCACGCAGTGCCACGTCGCGTCCCGTCACGGTGACGATGCGTGGACTTTCGCAATGGAACGTGAAGGCGCCTCCGACGATCTCGATCGCGGCGGCGCCCGGGTCGTTGCCGACGAGGGCCTGCGCCGCGGCGAACGCATAGGGATCCGCGGGACCGGATGGCGGCACGCCCTCGCGGAGGTGACCGAATCGGCCGCGATCTTGGATCGTCGCGCGCAGTCCCGTCGCGACGATTTGCATCATCGCGCGACGAAGCGCACGCGATCGCCCGGACGGATCAGCGCCGGCGAGTCTCTCGTGCTGTCGAAAACGCGGACGTCGGTCCGCCCGATCAGCCGCCAACCGCCTGGCGAATCGAAGGGGTACACCGACGTCTGTCCGTCGGCGACCGCGACGGACCCCGCCGGGACGCGCTCGCGCGGCCGCAGCAGGCGCGGAGCCACGATCGCCGGATCCAGAACGCCGCAATACGCGAATCCTGGAAGGAACCCGAGGAAGAACGCGCGGTACACGCGGCCCGAGTGAAGCGCGATGAGGAGCTCGACCGAAACGCCCGAGCGCTCGGCGGTCTCGACGAGATCGGGGCCGTCGTAGTACGTCGGGATCTCGATCTCACGGCCTGACTCACTCGCCACGTGATCGAGCGTCTTCGCCAGCCTCAGGACCGTCGTCTCGGCGTCGGCGGGCGCGAGACGCAACGGGTCGAAGCGCACCACGACCGACGCGTACGCGGGGACCGCACTTCCCTCGCCGCGCGCGTCCCACGCGTCCGCGAGTGCGCGGGCGCGAGCCGCGAGCGTCTCCGCGATCCCGTCGCCGAGCTCGACGAGAAGCGCGCCGTCCCCGAAAGGGTTGATGCGCGGATCGCTTAGGTCCGGAACGGCGCGACCTTCATCTTGGCTTTTGCGAACGCTTCGCGCACCGCGCGCGCGATCTCCGGCGCACCGGGCGTGTCGCCATGCACGCAGAGCGTATCGACGGCAAGCTTCAGGAAGCTGCCGTCGACTGTGGTGACTCCCCCGTCCTTGACGAACGACAGCGCTTGTCGAACCGCGTCGGTGTGATCGGTGAGGACCGCTCCGGCGACCGACCGCGATTGAAGAGTGCCGTCGGCTTCGTAGGCGCGATCGACGAAGCCCTCCCGCGCGACCTTCATCCCCACGCCGCTCGCCTCTTCCACCATCGCAGAACCCGGCGGCGCCACGATCACGAGATCGTGCCCTCCCGTCGCCGCCTGTATGCCGAAGATGATGTTCCGCGCGATCGAGCCATCGCGTTCGCCCTGGTTGTAGAGCGCGCCGTGCGCCTTCACATGCGTCACGCGCGCGCCCATCCGCGAGGCGACCCCGACAAGCGCGTCGATCTGACGTCGGATCGATTCGATGAGCTCGCGCGCGGAGATATCCATCGGCACACGCCCGAACCGGTCGCGATCCGGATATCCCGGATGCGCTCCGATCGCGACGCCATGACGCATCGCGAGCTCGACCGTCGTGCGCATGGTGTTCTCGTTTCCGGCATGCCCACCGCATGCGATGTTCACGCTCGTGATGAGCGGCATGAGCGCCATCTCGGTGCCGGCGCCCTCCCCGAGATCACTATTGAAGTCGATCGAGCCTGCCACGCCCTCGAAACATTAACGAGCCGACCTCACGCTGGTATCAGCTGCTGAGGACTTTGGAGCCCGCGGCCGCGGGTGGCACGGAGGAGGGGGTTGCCCGCGAGCGTGCATCCGGCGGCGTCGCTGAGATCAGCAAGAAGAACGAGCGAAGCCGACCGGTAGCGAGCGGGCAACCCCCTCCCCCGGGACAGGACCCGCGGCCGCCAACCGAGAGCTAGACGAAGAGCGGCGCGAGAACGAGCGTGATGGTCGCGAGGAGCTTTATGAGGACGTGCAGGCTCGGGCCGGCCGTGTCTTTAAATGGATCTCCGACCGTGTCGCCGACGACCGCCGCCGCGTGCGCCGGCGTCCCCTTGCCTAGGACGCGGCCCTTCTCGTCCTTGAGCATTCCCGACTCGATGTACTTCTTCGCGTTGTCCCACGCCCCTCCGCCGTTGTTGAGAACGGTCGCCAGGATCACACCGGCCATCGTGCCGACCATCAAGAGTGCCGCCTCGGCCTCCGCCTTGAGCAGCACGCCGACAACGATCGGAGCGGCGACCGCGAGGAGCCCGGGCGCGATCATGTTGCGCAGAGCGGACGCGGTGGTGATGTCCACGACACGCGCGTAGTTCGGCTCTTCGGTGCCGGCCATGATCCCGGGATGCTCGCGGAACTGCGTCCGCACCTCTTCGATGATCGCGGCGCCCGCACGACCGACCGCGCGGATCGCGAGCGATGAGAACAGGTACACGAGCATCGCGCCGAGGAAGCCGCCGAGGAAGACCTCGACCTTCGCGAGGTCGACCGAGTTGAACGGCTTGCCGGTGAGCTGTGCCACCTTGTCGAGGTAGGCCGAGAAGAGCAGGAACGCCGCGAGAGCCGCGGAGCCGACCGCATATCCCTTGGTCAGCGCCTTAGTGGTGTTGCCGACGGCGTCGAGACGGTCGGTGCGCTCGCGAGTTTCCTCGGACGCGCGCGCCATCGACGCGACGCCGCCCGCGTTGTCCGTGATCGGGCCGAACGTGTCCTCGGCGAGGATGAACGCGGCGCTCATCAGCATGCCCATCGTCGCGACCGCGGTGCCGTAGATGCCGCCGTGCGGTAGACCGGTCGCCTCACCCCACTTGACGCCGAAAAAGTGCGAGAAGAACAGCGCGAGGGCGATGGTGATGGCCGACGCGGCGGTGGTCTCGAAGCCGACCGCGATCCCGGAGATGATCGTCGTTGCCGGGCCGGTCTTCGCGGCCTCGGCAATCTCCTTGACGGGTCGCCAGTCTCCCGCCGTGTAGTACTGGGTTATGTAGACGAACGCGAGGCTCGTGACGATCCCGACGACACCGGCGAAGAAGAACCAGTAACCGGCGCCCTTCTCGTTGAGCATCACCTGCGTGACGAGGAACATGCCGGCGATCGAAAGCGCGATCGTGATGTAGTAGCCGAGGTTCAGTGACGACATCGGACTCTTCGTGTCGCTGCCGCGCACCGTGAAAATGCCGATCATGCTGGCGATCAGGCCGAAGCCACGGACCACCAGCGGGAAGAGGATCCAAGCGGGGTTCTGGGTGACCGCGTAGATCGCGACGCCCAGGATCATCGCGCCGATGTTCTCGGCGGCCGTGGACTCGAACAAGTCCGCGCCACGACCGGCGCAGTCGCCGACGTTGTCGCCCACCAGGTCCGCGATCACGGCGGCGTTGCGCGGGTCGTCCTCGGGGATGCCCGCCTCCACCTTGCCGACGAGGTCCGCGCCGAGATCCGCTGCCTTCGTGTAGATTCCGCCGCCAAGCTGGGCGAAGAGCGCGACGAACGACGCGCCGAATCCGAAGCCGACGATCGTGAACGGCGCCTGGTCGGGATGCTGGAATCCGCCATACGCGATGAACATCACGAAGACGCCGATCAAGGAGAGACCGACCACGAGGATCCCCGACACCGCGCCACCGCGAAGCGAGATGCGGAGGGCGTCGGCGACCGAGTGCTGCGCCGCGGCGGCCGTTCGGAGATTCGACTTCACCGCGACGAACATGCCGACGATGCCCGAGGCCATCGAGCACGCGGCGCCGACGATGAACGCGATCGAGGTCTTGATCGCGAGCTCCGTCGGGGAAATGCCGGGAGCCGTCTCGAAGAAGTAAATGACGAGGCCGATCACGACCATGCCGCCGAGGGCGAGGCCTGCGATCGTCCGGTACTGGCGCTGGATGAAAGCGACTGCCGCCACGTAGATCGCGCCGGCGACCTTCTGCATCTCGGGTGTGCCGGTCGGCGAGCGCAGCACGTCGTACGCGAAGTAGGCGGCAACGGCGATGGCGAGAACACCAGACAGGGGCACGACCCACAGAAGAGGCGATGCGTCCACGAGACCCCCAAAGCGAAAAGGCCAAGAAAAAGGCGCCCGCCCCGACGGAGGGGGCCGCAGCGCTTCGATGTCATTTTAGGTCAGGCTGTCGCCTGGCGCAAACAGGCTAGAGTTCGAGATGTGCCACCGCAAAAAGCATCGAAGTCCCAGCCCAAGGCTGACGCCTCAGAGAAGGCGAAGAGCAAAGACCGCGACTGGCTGACGACCGCCGAGCTCGCGGCGAAGATCGGCTGGCGCGAGCATGCCCTTCGCGACGCGATGCGTGGCAAGGATCTGCCCGGCGTGCGCCGGACCTCGTTCGGCTATCACATCGAGTCGGCATCGGTAGAGGAAATCTCGAAAGTTCTCGGAGCCCCACCGCCGAAAGGCAACGCGCCGAAGAGGAAGACCGCTCGGGCCTAAGCGGGCGGCATACCCACGCGCGGCGGACGAGGGGCTCGCGCGCGCAGTGGGACCCGAGGCCCTACCGCGAAGCGGCCGGTGAAGGCGAAAGCCGAAGCCGGTCCGTGGCCGAGGGAGGGGCCCGCGAGCACGTGAGCCCCTCGGACGCCGCGCGCGAGATTCAGTCGGCTAGCGCTTGCGGAGCCGGGCGGGAAGAATCTGGAGCTCTTCTCGGTATTTGGCGACGGTGCGGCGCGCGAGGCGGATCCCGTGCTCTTCGCGAAGCTTCTCGACGATCTCCTGATCCGAGTACGGGCGCGAGTGATCCTCGGACTCGATGATGTTCTTGATCACATCCTTCACGCCCAGTGACGCCGTGAAGAATGTGGAAAACGGGATCACCTCGCCGGCCGGGAGCAGCACGAACTTGCCGGCGGTCGCGCGGCTCACCGTCGACTCGTGCATGCCGATGCGCTCTCCCACCTCAGCGCGTGTCAGCGGGCGGAGGGACTGGACGCCCTTCTCGAGGAAATCCTTCTGACACTCGACGATGACGTCGGTGATCCGGCCGATCGTCTGGCGCCGCTGATTGATGTTGTCGATGAAGAACTTCGCCCGCGTGACGTATTGCTTGATGTGCTGGCGCTCGTCGTCGGTCATCGTCGGGGCCGCCGCGCCCGCGTTGCGCGCGGCCTGGAGCTGCCCGACCAGCTGACGGTAGACCGGGTTCACGCGCAGCGAGAACCGCCGCGACTCGATCACCTCAACTTCAAAGTCGCCCCTCTCGTTCCGAACGATGATCACGTCCGGACGGAGGGCGACCTGACGCCCACCGATGCTCGTACCGTCCGGCCCCGCTGCGAACGCGTGCGCTGGAAAGGGATTGAGGCTCTGTTTCACCCAGTCCCAGCCGTGCTGGACGTCCTCCCGCGATATGCGAAGTGCTTGCGCGATGTCGCCGAACTTGTGTTCGCCAAGCTCGCGGAGATGGTCGGCAACAATGGCGCGGGCGTGCGGCGGTATCTCCTCACCGATCTCGGCGAGGTGATCGATCTGGATCAGAAGGCACTCGCGAGTGTCGCGGGCGCCGATTCCCCACGGCTCGATGCCCTGAATGGTCTTCAGGACCTCGGTCGCGTCCGCGACCGAGACTTTTAGGGTCGTCGCAACTTCCTCGAGGGGCATCTCGAGGTAGCCGGCGTCATTGAGGTTGCCGATGATGTATTCGGCGACCGCGTGCAGCCGTTTCGGGAGGAGGACGCGCGTGTTCCAGGAGAGGTACTCCGCGAGAGTTTGCTCGGCCTCCGCGCGGACGATCGGATCGAGCTCGTCCTCTTCCTCGTCCCGCTGCATCAGGCTGGTGCCTTCGAGCGGCTCGGTCTCGAGGTCATCGCCGCCCTTGTATGGTCCTTTCCCGGTGCCGAAGCAGTTCAGGCAGACGCGGCCGGCGAGCGGTTGACCGCAGAGAGGGCAGGCCTGCACCTCCTCGAGGTCGAGCGCCGGGTTCTCCTGAAGCTCTTGATTGATGACGTCCTGCAGCTCAAGCGAGCTAAGTTGGAGGATGTAGTTCGCCGCGATCTGTTTTGGCGTGACCTTGAGCTGCTGCTGTGGAAGGAGTCTTAGATCCACCTCGGCTACCTTACCGCAGGGTGATAGTGCGAGCGGAAATCACGTTGTTCGCGGCCGCGATCACTCTGTCGCTGGTCGCGCTGCTCGTCGCCCCGCGACGCATCGCACAGGCATGGCGCGTGCCTAGCGCACTCTTGGTCGCCACTTTGGGTGCCATATCGCCGCTTCTTCTCTATCAATTCAGCGATCCGGCCCTCGCGGCGGGGCGCGCCCTCTGGGAATGGTCGGCCGCCGGCGGACCGACCATCCAAGCTTCCTACCGTCTCGATGGCCTCGCCACCGTGGGAATCGCGGCGGGCGTTGCCTATGTCGCAGCGGCCTTACTCGCCAACGCGCGCTCCGCGGCCAGTCCGCGCTTTCTGCCATCGCTCGCTCTCGCCATCGGGTTCGTCTTCATCGCGGTCGTCGTCACGGTCGACCTCGTCGCCGCGGCGGTAGCGATCGCCGTCCTTGCCGCGGTCACAGCGTTCGCGACGCTTCTCGTCGCGCCCGCGCCCTCGGCGATGCGGATCGCGGCCTACTTCGCCGTGGGCATCCAGGGTTTTGTCGTGGCCGCCCTGCTCATCGCCCGTCAGGGCGGCGCGTCGCTCGCCTTCGATGCGATCTCGGCGGCGGCGATCAGTCCTGGCGCTGTGCTCGCGGCGACCGCCGGCGCGGCTTTGTTCGCGGGACTGTACCCATTCGTTCCCTGGCGTTATCAACCCGCGCAGGCGCTTGCGGCCGCCGAACGCGAGCCGTTGCGCGGGCTACTCGCGATGCCGGCAGGGGTCGCCGCGTCGATCGTGCTCCTGCGCGTTCTCGGCGTGACGAACATCGACCTTTCGACTCTGGGCCTTCCGGTCGTGGCGCTCGCGCCGCGCCTCGTGCTGCTCGGTCTCATCCTGATTGGATTCGCGGTCCGCGCTCGCGCGCGCGGGCGTGCGACCCGTCGCGGGATCGTGACCACGCTGCTCGCCGCGGCGGTGCTCGGGGGTTGGGACGAGCTCCACTGGAGCTACATCGTCCTGGCGGCGGCGGCCCTCACGGTCCTCTACGCGGCCGCCGTTTCCCTCGCCCTGCCGGAGCAGTGGGAGGTCGCTCGCCACGACGTCACGCTGGCGACGCTCTGGATCGCGTTCGCGGTGGGAACTCCGATCGCGCTCGCCGCCGGGCTTTTCGTCCTTGTGAGCGGGGCGTTCGCCGCTCTCCTCGAGAGCGTGTGGATGCCGCCGCATCGCGCTTACATCGCGATCATGGCGACGACCGTGTGGACCGTGACCGGGGTCATCGGTCTCGCCACCGGCGCGGCGTCCGCCGCGGATCCAGCGACCGCGGTCGCGGCTGTCCTCGTGATCATGGTCGTACTCTTCCTCGAGCTCGCGCACGCCGGCCGCCGCCTCGCGCAGGGCGAAGCGCCGCCCGACCTCGACATGGCCTCCGCCGTCGCTGCGCTCTTCAGCACCGCGCTCGTCGCGAGCCTGCTCTCACTTCCGATACCGGATGCGCTGGTCGTCCTTCGCCGCCCGCTCGAACCGATCGATCCCGTCATCGCCATCGGGACGGTCGTGGCAGCGACGATCCTCGTGATCGCCGCCCGGATGCTGCGTCCGCTTCTCCCGGACCTCGACACGCTCGCGGCGAGACTGCAACGGTTCGTTTGGGCCGCCGACCCGGTACCCGCGGGCGCCGCGACGTTTCGCGCGCTCGAGCGTGCGGTCACCGTCGCATCGGCGGGATTCGCGGTGTTCGAACAGCGGGCCGGCGTGTGGCTCGCAGCCGTCCTGATCGTCGCGCTTCTGGTCTGGTCAACCCGGTAGGTGATCGCCCTCGGCATCGTCGCGCTCGCGACCCTCGCTGCGAACGGCTCGCGGCAGCTGCGCTACTCGGCAGTAGCGCTGCTCGGCGTGTCGCTGGCCGCGAACGTGCTGACCGCGGGGCAGCTCACCGTGACGCAGCTGGCCGTGGAAGGCTGCGGAGCGCTCGTCGCCTGCGGCATCCTGTACGTCGCTGCACGCGACCGGTCCTATGGTGAGGATCCCGGGTGGCGCCTCTGGCTGGCAACGATCGTCGCGGCAGCGGCGACCGCCGCCTGTTTCGCGACACTGCGGACCGCATCGAGCGAAGCGATCGCGGTTCCGCTTATCGGCGAGGACCCAAGTGGTGTCACGGCGCAGGTCGCAGCGTTCTGGCTCATCTCTTCGGGCGTCGCGATCCTCGTCACGGCCCAAACACCGGTACGCGGATCGCTCGGGGCCATCCTGATGATCACCGGGGTCGAGCTGCTCGTTCGCCTTCTCACTGTTCCGCAGCTCGGGCTGTCTCTCCTGCTCGGCTGGGTCGAGGTCGTCATCGCGCTCGCCGGCGGATTTCTGATCGTGAACGAGCGAGTGGTGCGGGAGAGTTGATCATCGCGGCGGCCCCTCTCGTGCTCGCCGCCGCGGCATGTGGGGCATTCATCTTCCGGAAACGCCTGCACCTCGTCGGTCCCTTCGCCCTCGTGGCGATCGCTGCGGCGTTCGCGCTCGTCGTGCTCACACCGCTCGACACGACGGGAACGATCCTCGATCTCCAGCTGCGTTCGAGCGGACTCGGCCATCTCGCGTCGGGCGTGATCCTCGCGACGCTCTTCCTTCTTGTTCTCGACGTCTGGCTCGATGAACCCGCGTACAACTTCTTTCCGACCGCGCTCGCCGTCGGCGCGACGTCGCTCGGGGTGCTGATTCTCACGGCACCTCTCGCCATCTTTGGTCTTCTCGTGGTCGGTCTTCTCGTGCCGGTCGGCTCGTTCACCTTTCAGGTGCAGCGCAACCGCTCCGTCGAGGCCGCGACACGCCACTTCGGTTTTGTCGCGCTTGGGGGATGCCTCGGCATCGCCTCCCTCGCCCTCGCGGCGAGCCTTCCTCACGACCAGCCCGCGAACACCTTCGTGCTCCTCGTCGTCGTGCTCGTCGTCGCTTTCGCGCTTCTCCTCGCGGCGATCCCCTTCCACACGCACGCGGCGCTCCTCGCGGGTGAGGTGCCTCCGGCGGCGCTGGCTCTGTACTTCGGCGTCCTCGTCCCCACGACGTTCATCGCGTTCGTCGAGATCCTGACGCTCTCGGGCCTCCTTCCGGCGATCGTGCAGGTCGTGAAGGTGCAGGACCTCCTGCACGGCATCGGACTCACCTCAGCCGTGGGCGGCGCATTCCTCGCGAGCGGCGCGCCGGACCAGCGCAGGCTCGTCGTCTACTCCGTCATCTCGAATCTCGGCGCGGCGCTCGTCGGCATCGCGACCCTGTCGGGTCCCGGGATCATCGGGGCGCTTGCGAGCGTGATCGTCACGGGCGCGTCCGCATCGGGTCAGCTGCTCGCGGCGGGCGCGCTCGAGCGGCGCAGCTCGCCGGAGCGTCCGATCGCGCGGAAGGCACCCCTCGCGGCGCTCGCGTTCGTCGTCGGCGGATTCGCCATGATCGGCGCGCCGCCGCTCCTTGGATTTCCGGGCCGCTTCTTCATGGAGCTCATCGCCTACCAGTTCGCCCCGCTGACCGGCGCGGCGCTGGTGTTCGCAACGCTCCTTCTTATCGTCGGCCAGCTCCGCGCCGTGCTCGCCCTATTCGGTCAGGGGGTGGAGCGCTGGTTCATCGAGCCGCGCCCGATCGCCGGAATCGTCGGCGCCGTGATCTTCATCGCGCTGCTCGCCGGCGGGATACAACCCGACGGCTTTCTGCGGCCGATCGCCTCCTTCGCGGACGAGTTTCTGAGAGCGCTACGCCCCCTGTAGGTTCAGGCGTCGGTGATCGGACCGGCGCCGGCCTCAGCGACGCCCGCCGCGACGAGGCGGCGGCAGAGCCGTTCGAAGCGCTGCGTGTCTTCGATCACGTAGTCCTCGGTCACCTTCATGCTCCGGAGGCGCAGAAATTGGCCGAACTCATTGCGGTAAGGCTCGCCGAGGGCGGTGCCATGGATCGACGCACGGATCGCCATCGTGAGATCCCATGGCCAGCCCTGCACGACGACATCGTGGAGCTCGAAGCGCGGAGCCGACAGAAGCCGGTGCAACCGCTCGCACCAGAGGCGAAGGGCTGGCTTGCTGTGAAGGCTCGTCCCGAGTGGGCTCTCGCAGTCGCCCCGTTCGAGCGCGGCCAGTCCCGTCTTGTATCGCCGACGCGCCACGGCGCCGAAGATCGCTCTGTACATCCGCCGCTCCCTCGAGGCGTCTAGCTCGGCGCCTTGTCCTCCGACATCCAGCGCTCGATGTCACGTGTGTAGTCGACGATCCCCTCGGGAAACCAGAGCTTGATCTCGGCGGCCGCAGTCTCGGGAGCATCGCTCGCATGAACGAGATTGCGCAGGCCGACGAGCGCGTAGTCGCCGCGGATCGAGCCCTCACTGGCTTCGTGTGGGCGCGTCGAGCCAACCATGGCGCGGACCACGGCGATCGCATTGGGACCCTCGAGCACCGCTGCGACTACCGGCGACGCCGTGATCACCCCGACGAGATCGTCGTAGAAGAACTTCCCCTTGTGTACCGCGTAGTGCTTCTCGGCCATCGCGCGGTCCACCTTCAGCAGGCGCAGCGCGGCGAACCGCAACCCGCGCTTCTCGAAGCGCGAGAGGATCTCGAACGCGATCGCCCGCTGGAGCGCGTCGGGCTTCAGCACCACGAGCGTGCGCTCGGCGCTCATGACGCCATTACGGCGGAGGCTTCATCGGCGACCGGCGGCGTGATCGCGGCGAGCGACGCGCGCGGCCCGATCGCGGCGACGTAGGCGAGCTCCGGGCGAAGGTACTCGCGCGCAACGCGTTGGATGTCGGCGGGGGTGATGCCGTCGATGATCGCCGAGACCTCTTCGACCGAGCGAACGCGTCCGAGGAAGAGCTCCTGTCCGGCGAGCCATCCAGACACCCCCCGGGTGTCCTCGAGCCGCAGCTCGAGACGGCCCTTCGCGAAGTCACGCACGCGGTCGATCTCGACGTCGGGCACGAGCTCGTCGCGGAGGCGCGCCACCTCCCGCATGATCGCCTTCAGGACCTCGGCGCCGTTCTGCGGTGCGAAGCCGGCGTAGATAACGAGATGACCCGCGTCGGCGTAGTTCGCGTCGTAGCTGTGAACGTCGTACGCGAGGCCGCGCTTTTCGCGGAGCTCGAGGAAGAGGCGGCTCGACATCCCCTCGCCGAGGACCGCGTTCATCATGTCGATGCTGAACTTGTCGGCGTGCGTCGTATGGACGGATCGCCACCCGACGCACAGGTTCGTCTGCTCGGCGCGCTTCCCGAGCAGCTTCGCATGGGCCTTTCCCGCGCGCGGCGCCGGCTTCGACTTGACGACATCCCGGGAGGCGAGGCCACCGAGAGCCTCGTCGACCGCGGCGACCGCTTCGTCGGCCTGGATAGGACCCGCCAGCGCGACCACCGTGCGCGATGGCGCGTAGCCGCGCTGCATGAATTCACGCAAGCGATCGGCCGTCATGCCGAGCACGACGTCTTCGCGTCCGGCGACCTCCCACCCGAGCGGGTGGCGTGGGTACAGAAGCTCGTCCACGAGCGTATGCACCCGGTCCTGGGGCTGGTCCCGGTACATGCGCAGCTCTTCGACGATCACGTTGCGCTCCGATTCGACATCGGTCGGCCGCAACATCGGCGCCCGGATCAGGTCGGCGATGACATCAAGCGCGACGAGGTAGTGGCGCGCCGGGACCCGCGACCAGAAGACCGTGACTTCCTTGTCGGTCGAAGCGTTGACCACGCCGCCCTTGCTCTCGATCACCTGACTGATGTCGGCGGCGGTCGGGCGCTTGGCGCTGCCCTTGAAGACCATGTGCTCGAGGAAGTGGCTCGTGCCGGCATCGACCTTCGTCTCGATCCGCGAGCCCACCCCGACATACACAGCAAGTGAGACCGAGCGCGTCTCGGGCATCTCGCTCACCAAGATCCGCAGCCCATTCGGCAGGGTGACCTTGCGGTATTCCATCGAACGCGAACGCTACCAGAGAGCGTCGCTGTGCTAGCGGCAGAACACCATGGTCATGTACATCGCGTCTGGGCCGATCACGGCGCCGACGCCGATGCGCCGGAATGCGGGATCCATGATGTTCGTCCGGTGATTTGTCGGGATCCAGGGCTCATTCATGAATTCGCGGTGCAGCGCCTCGACGTTGTCGTTCCAGATCTTTCCCGTGTTCTCGCCGTACCAGCCGGTCGCGCATGCCGGCACGTCTCGCGAATGCGCGGTCCCATCGGGGCCGTCGTGATACACGTAGCGGACCTGCGCTTCGGCGGCGCTGTGGGCTCGCGCGGTATCGGCGACCGCGATGTCCATGGAGAGCGGCACCAGGCCTCCGAGCGCGCGTGATGCGTTGATCAGCTCGAGCATGTGAACCTCGGCCCACGCCGTCGTCGGATTTGTCACGACGACGACGGGCCGCGGCGCCGGCCGCGGCGTGGGCGGCGCGGGCGTGGGGTCAGGCGTCGGCTCAGGCGTCGCCTCAGGTTGGGGGTCGATGGAATCCGCCGGCTGCGGTTCGGGCACAGATTGGATCGCCGCATCAGGCGTGGCCTCGGGCGTCGGCGATGGCGATGGCGAAGGCGTCAGCTCCGGCTCGTCGTATGCGCGGAGGCCCCGGACGACGCCACGCGAGAGACTCACGATCCGCGCATCGCGCGCGCCGTCATTCGTCGGTTGCGCAAGGACCGGCGCACGCCGATCGGGAGTCACGGTGAAGCTTGCCAGGACGAGACCGGCGAGGAGTGCGTATAGGCCGAGGCGCGCGGGGAGGCTCAGCGCCCCGTCCTGCTCACGATTCTGTGACGCTCCACGCACCCGATGAGATAACGAGGCTCGCGCCCGCACGTCGCGCGGCGGCGAGATGTTCGCGCTCGGCGGCCGTCGGGTCGAGCGCGGCCTCCGTGGTTGTAACGAACGGAGCGTGCTCGTCGGCCGTGAAATAGGAGATGAGCGGCCGGTCCGCGAAAGCCGCGAGCCGCGCGACGATGTCGAGGCCGGGTGCGCCTGGCTTGACGATGATCGTGTCGGCCCCATCGGCCATATCGCGGCGCGCGCGGGCCACCGCCGCGGCGGCGTCGTCGGCTGGGATGAGCGGCACCGCGCGCTCCGAGATGGGAATCGCGTTCACGGCGGAGCGGTGCGTGACGTAAAGCGCGCTCTCGAGCTTCACCATCGCGGCGATCGGCGTGTCCGCGCGGCGTTGACCGAGCGCGTCACGGATACCACGAACGGCGCCTTCGAGCATGCCGGACGGGATGAGCATGTCGGCGCCGGCGTCGGCATGCACCTCCGCGATCGCGGCGAGGCGCTCCAGCGTCGAGGCGACATCGGCGCCGTGCTCGCCGAAGAGCACGCACTGGCCGTGCGACGTGTACGCGCACACGCAAACGTCGGTCGCGACGCCGAGCTCGGGAACCGCTTCCTTCACCGCGCGGATCGCACGAGGCACGACATGGTCCGGTTCGCTCGCGAGCATGGCGTGCTCGTCCTTGCGATCGCTCATCCCGAAGAGAAGGAGACCGGCAAGTCCCGCGGACGCGGCCGATCGTGCCTCGCGCACGACCTCGGTGACGGACAGCCGCTCGAGCCACGGCGCCCCTTCGACCTTCTCGCGATCTTCGATCGCACTCCCCACGATGACCGGGAGAATGAGGCGTCCGGCCAGGTCCGGATTCGCGAGAGCCCGCGACCAGACCGGATGCTCTGCGAGCCTCCCTCGCGCGAGCGTCGCTTGTCGCATGACCGGATGTTACGCACCTCACGCCGAGCAAGCGGTGGCCAAGGGCTACCATTTTGTCGAATGAGGAGACGCCCGGCGGCCCTTCTCGCGCTCGGTGCGGCGCTCGTACTCGGCCTGAGCGGCGCGGCCTTCGCCGCGGCTCCCTCGTTGTCGACTCGGGCTCAGAATCTCGCGCCGGCCGGAGATGAAGGCGCGTCACTTTTGGCGCAGACCACAACGACCGCTGCGGTTGGCACTGAGCCAGCCGCGGTCGTGATACCGGCACCCGAGCCGAAGGCCGCTCCCGCCTCGGTGGTGTTCGACGAGATGAAGCACGTGTGGCAGTCACTGAACAACTGCGGGCCGGCATCCGTGGTCATGGCGCTCTCGACATTCGGGGTCGACGTCTCGCAGGAGTTCGCTCGAGTGCCCCTTCGCGGCACCAACGTCCTGTCGGGCATGGGTCCGCAGAAGGTCGACGGCTGGGTGAACGCGAACTTCGGCCTGCGCTCGGTGTGGCGCAACAACGGGACCAACGATCTTCTTCGCCGCCTCGTCGCGAACGGATTCGCGCCGATGGTCACCCAGTGGATGCAGGACCCGTCGGTCTCACGGATCGCGCACTGGCGGGTCGTCCGCGGCTACGACGATGCCGCGAGCACCTTCTACGTGAACGACCCGATGCTCGGGAACATGGTTCCGCTCTCGTACCAGTGGTTCCAGAGCAACTGGCAGTCCTTCAGCTATCGGTACATGGTCATCTACGACCCGAAGGACCAGGCGCTTCTCAAGGCGATCATCGGAGACGACTGGAATGACGGCCATATGCGGAAGAACTTCTACGAGCGGACGAGGGCCGACGCGTATGCCCAGGACACGTCCGCGGCGTGGGTCGCATACGGCGAAGCCGCGTACGGGTACGGGCTCTTCGGCGAGGCGGTGACCGCGTTCGAGCGCGGCATGGCCCTCGGATCCGTGCAGGGTGTGTTCACGCTTCGCTCGAGCTATCCGCAGGCGCTGCGCGCGCTCGGTCGACAGAACGACGCGGACGCGATGCAGAAGCGGCTCACGACCTCGGCGAGCTCGGCCACGGTGTCGTCGCCGCCCGACCCGTTCGCGCTGTACCTCGCGTTCATGAGAGAGCAGTCAGCGGACGAGGCACAGCTAGTCCCTTAGAACTGAAGCTCGCCGACTGAATCAAGTTGCGGGTGGCACCGGCGAGCGGGTTGTGCGCGAGCCGCGGGTGCCCCGGGGACCCGCCGCGGGGTGAGCGGAGCGAACCACGCGAAGGCGGGGAGGGTGCGGCGAGAGCGCGACCCCAGGGGTAGGGGCCCCTGAGCGAGGCGAAGCCGAGCCGGGCACAGGGCCCGCGAGCGGCCGAGACGAAGACAGCTACGGCGTGATTAGGTGGACGGGGTTGCCGCGGATGTTCACTTCCCAAGTCGTGATGTCCTGGCCGGTGCCGAGCGTCCCGTATTCGATCTTCCACCAACCGCCGCCCGCGCCAGGCGGGTCACCGGGTGACACCGGCGCGGTGTAGCTCGCGGGGATCGGCAC
>VBIZ01000195.1 GCA_005880575.1 Chloroflexota bacterium
GCGGCGGCGAAGAGCGCACAACGAGATGGCGGACCGTCGCCACGCGCTTCGAGGACGCCGCGACGTTCTTCCCGGTATTGCACGAACCCGAGATCTGGCGGCTGATCAATCTGACCGAGGACACGCACCCGATCCACGTGCACCTCGACAGCTTTCAGGTCCTGGGCCGGCAGCCCGCGGCCGTGACCCTGGCCGAAGATGGGATCACCGCGACCGGCACGAGCGCGACCGTCGATATCGGACAGCGCATCGATGATGGCATCCCCCACGCGCTCGACGACAACGAGCTCGGCCTGAAGGACACCGTGCGCGTGAACGCGAACGAAGTCGTCGACATCGCGGTGCGCTTCTCCAGCTTTGCCGGCCGGTACATGTATCACTGCCACATCCTCGAACACGAGGACCGCGACATGATGCGTCCATTCGTGATCATGCCCGCGGAGCTGATGCCCTTCATGGACATGAACATGGCCGCCGGCCACGGGGAGATGTGAAGACCACTCCATCCTCCGAGCAACGCGTCGCGGTGATCACCGCACTGGCGGCCAATGTGGCCGTCGCGATCGCCAAGTTCGCCGCGGCCGCGGTCACGGGCTCGTCCGCGCTGATCGCGGAGTCGCTTCACTCGCTGGCCGACTCGGTGAATGAGGTCCTCCTCCTCGTCGGCGCCCGCCGATCCAGGCGGCCGGCCGACCTACGGCATCCCTTCGGATACGCGCGCTACCGCTACGTGTACGCCTTCGTGGTGTCGCTGACCGTCTTCTGGGTCGGCGGGGTTCTCGCCCTGATCCAGGGCGTCAGCCGCTTCTCCGGTCACGATTCGCTCGGCGATCCACGTTGGGCGTACGCGGTCCTGGGCATCGCGGCCGGCTTCGAAGGGTGGTCCCTCCGCACGACGCTGCGCACGGTCGGACCGGCGAAGGGCGCCCTCACCTGGTGGCGGCTCGTTCAGGTCACAAAGGCGCCCGAGATCATCGTCGTCCTCCTCGAGGATCTCGGCGCGCTCGTCGGAATCGGCATCGCGCTGATCGGGGTCACCCTGACGGCGCTGACCGGGCAGCGCGAGTGGGACGCGATCGCGGCGATCGCGATCGGTCTTCTGCTCATGTCGATCGGGCTGGTGGTCAATCGCGAGACTCAGAGTCTGCTCATCGGGGAGTCAGCGGCCGTCGAGGTTGTCGACGCGATCCGTCAGGCCATCGCGAGCACCGAGGGCGTCGAGGCGGTGGTCGACCTTCGCACGATCCACGTTGGGCCGGATGATCTCGTGATCGCGGCGGGGATCGTCGTGAGTCCCTCTGAGACCGCGACCGGCATCACTCGCGCGATCGTCGACGCTGAAGCGGGTGCCCGCAGCGTGGCTCCGTATCGGACTGTGATTTACCTGGAGCCGCGGCTGCGAAGCTGAGACCTACATCCCGATTGGGTGCCACACCGTCTTCAGCTCGAGGAAGGCGGCGATCTCGTACGGGCTCTCGGCGTCGGGCTTTGCGCGAACGATCCGCTTGACGTTCTCGGCGCCGAGCCGCTCGAGCTCCGCGACATCGCCTTCCGCGCCGGTGAGATCGAGTGCGATCACATCCATGTGCGACGCGATGGCGGGCGCGAGCTCGCGGCGCAGGCCGGTGATGATGTTCACGACGCCGGCCGGGACGTCCGCGGTCGCAAGACACTCTGCGAGCTCGATGGACACGAGCGGGTGCGCCTCGGACGCGATGACCACGGCGGTGTTGCCGCCGACGATCACCGGCGCGAGCCGCGACACCAGACCGAGAAGCGGCGGCTCCGGCGGGAGGATCCCGGTGACGCCCGTCGGCTCAGGCACGGTGAAGTTGAAGTACGGGCCGGCGACGGGGTTGGAGGAGCCGATGACCTGCGCGAACTTGTCCGCCCACCCTGCGTACCAGACGACGCGGTCGATCGCACGCCCGACCTCGCCCTCACCGGTGCAGAGCGATGCGAGCTCGCCCTGGCGAGCCTCCATCATCTCGGCGACGCGATAGAGCACCTGACCGCGGTTGTACGCGGTCATACCGGACCAGGCCGCGCCGGCCTGGCGCGCGGCGCGCACGGCGTCGCGAATGTCCTTGCGCGATCCGCGCGCGACGTTCGCGCCCTCGGCGTCGTACGTTCGCCCGGACTCGGACCGCGGGAACGCGCCTCTGATGAAGAGCTTGTAGGTCTTGAGCACGGGAAGGCGGCTCATGCGTCGTCGAGCGCGACGTACGACTCGAGGCCGTGACGCCCGCCCTCTCTCCCGAAGCCAGACTCCTTGTATCCGCCGAACGGCGACGCCGGATCGAAGCGGTTGTACGTGTTCGCCCAGACCACGCCGGCGCGGAGGCGCTGCGCCATCGCGAGGATCCGCGACCCCTTCTCGGTCCAGACGCCCGCGGAGAGGCCGTAGGGAGTGTTGTTCGCCTTTTCGATCGCTTCGTCGGGCGTCCGGAAGGTCAGGACCGACAGGACCGGGCCAAAGATCTCCTCCTGCGCGATGCGATAGGACTGCGCGACGTTCGTGAAGACCGTGGGCGCGAACCAGTACCCGCGCTCCGGCAGCTTGCACGGCGGCTGGTAGATCTCGGCGCCCTCGTCGACGCCGGACTGTACGAGCGAGCCGATCTTCTCGAGCTGTTGCTTCGAGTTGATCGCTCCAACATCGGTGTTCTTGTCGAGCGGGTCGCCGATGCGGAGCGTCTGCATCCGGCGCTTGAGCTTCGAGATCACGGTCTCGTAGATCGATTCCTCGACGAGGAGCCGCGACCCTGCGCAGCACACGTGGCCCTGGTTGAAGTAGATGCCATTGACGATCCCCTCGACCGCCTGATCGAGAGGCGCGTCGTCGAAGATGATGTTCGCGGCCTTGCCGCCGAGCTCGAGCGTGAGCCGCTTCCCCGTTCCGGCGAGTGTGCGCTGGATCGCCTTCCCTACCTCGGTGGATCCGGTGAACGCGATCTTGTTCACGTCGGGATGCGACACGAGCTCGGCTCCGGTGTGCCCGTCGCCGGTGATGATGTTCACAACGCCGGGCGGCAGCTCCGCCTGCCGGACCACGTCGCAGAACAAGAGCGCCGTGAGCGGAGTGGTTTCCGCCGGCTTCAGCACGACGGTGTTTCCCGCCGCGAGGGCGGGGGCGATCTTCCACGCGAGCATCAGCAGCGGGAAGTTCCAGGGGATGATCTGCCCGGCAACGCCAAGCGGCCGTGGCCTGCGGTTCGGGAACGCGTACTCGAGCTTGTCGGCCCAGCCGGCGTAGTAGAAGAAATGCGCCGCCGCGAGCGGAAGGTCGACGTCGCGCGATTCGCGGATGGGCTTGCCGCCGTTCATCGATTCGAGCACGGCGAACTCGCGGGAGCGCTCCTGGAGGATGCGGGCGATGCGGAAGAGATATTTCGCCCGCTCGCTCGGACGGATGCGCGACCAGCTCTCGGCGTACGCCGCGCGCGCCGCCTTCACCGCGCGATCGACGTCCGCCTTGCCGGCCTGCGCGACCTCGGCCAGCGGCTCCTCGTGTGCGGGATCGATCGTCGTGTACCGCTCGTTGGACAGCGGCTCCACGAACTGGCCGCCGATGAAGAGCCCGTACCGATCCTGGAGACGGACGACCTCGCGCGATTCGGGCGCGGGCGCGTACTCCCATGCGGTAGGGATCGCGGCGGTGTCGGGACGGCGCGCGAGCTCGCGCCTGTCTTTAGTCAACGGTGAAGTAGTCCGGATTCTGGTACCGCCCGCTTCGCTCTTTGCGTATCTGCATGAGCACGTCGTTGAGAAGTGTCGACGCGCCGAGGCGATAGCGGTCGGGGGTAAGCCACGCGAGGCCAAGCGTCTCGTGCACCTGCACGAGGTACTGCACCGCCTGCTTCGCCTGACGGATGCCACCCGCGGCCTTCATGCCGACGACGCGGCCGGTCTCCTCGTGCACGTCGCGGATCACCTCGAGCATGCAGAGCTGCACCGGCAGCGTCGCATTCGTCGCGGCCTTGCCGGTCGACGTCTTGATGAAGTCGGCGCCGCCGGCGATGGCGAGCAGCGACGCACGTCGGATGTTGTCGTACGTTCCCAGCTCTCCGGTCTCGATGATGACCTTGAGGTGCGCGCGTCCCGCGCAGACCTCCTTCACGCGGACGATCTCGTCGTACACCTGCGCATAGCGGCCCGACAGGAAAGCGCCGCGGTTGATGACCATGTCGACCTCGTGCGCTCCCGCGTCGATGACCTCACGCGTCTCGAGCAGCTTCACCTCAAGAGAGGACTGCCCGGACGGGAACGCCGTCGCGACCGCGGCGACCTTCACGCTCGTGCCCTTGGTCCGCTCGACCGAGTACGGCACGAGATTCGGGTAGACGCAGATCGCCGCGACCGACGGGATGTTCGCGTCGGAGGGGTCGGGCCGGATGCCCTTCGACGAGAGCGCTGCGACCTTGCCCGGCGTGTCGGCGCCCTCGAGGGTCGTGAGGTCCATGACGCGAATGGCGAGGTCGAGCGCGAAGACCTTCGAGTCGCGCTTGATCGAGCGCGTCGCGAGGGACGCTGCACGCTCCTCGAGCGCGACGGCGTCGACGGACCCGAGGCGCGGCAAGCGCGGCTCGAGCGGAAGCTCGAAGCCGCCCGGGAGCACGGGAGTGGTCGCCATGTCTTGAGTCTAGAAGCCGGCCTCGGCGGTGGAGGGCGTCTAGTGGATCGTGCTGTCCAGGTTCAGGGTGTTGTTCGAAAGGTCGGGATCGATCTCGGTCGCCTGAGCCTGCGCGGTCGTGCGGATCGTGCCCGCCGCCGTCGCGGTGGCGGTGAGCCCAATGGTGACCACCCCGCCCAGATAGTGGGCGCGGATGCGTTCGGGAGAGAGCACGGCCGGGAAGACCGCGACCTCGTCGATCGAACCCTGGAACGGGTAGAGGCTCTGACCGAGGCGACCGATGAACGCGGTGCCGCTGCCGCTTTGCAGCGGACCCTGGGCCAGAGCGCTCGACGCGAGCACGCCGTTCACGTAGAGGCGGAGCGTCGTGCCGTCGAATGTGCCGACAAGATGCGTCCACGTGTTCAGCGCAAGGGTCGGGCCGTCCACGGGTACAAGCGCGCCGGTCGTGGTGCGCACGCGGAACTTCGCGACCTCCGCCTCGAGGAAGAGCATGTACTCGCTATTCACCCAGCCGCCGACGGTCTTCTCGAAGATCCCGCCGTTCTGCCCGGCCGAGGTCGGACGTACCCATGCCTCGACTGACACCGCATTCGGGAGATCGAGCAGCGCGCTTGGCGCGACGGTCATCGCGGGACCCGAGCCGGGGAAGGTCGCGGCCGTGTCGCCGCCGATCGCACCGGGCTGCCCGAGGGTCACCCCGGCATCGACCGCGGCTGAAAGGCCATTACCGCTTGCATCGGCGGCGATCGTGCTGCCCGCGGGATCGCCCAGACGCCAGAACCCGGAGGGATGATCGGCGAGCACCTGCGCGCTCGGAATGCTCACATCGAGCGTGCCCAGCGCGCAGCTTGTGACCTGGCCACTTGTGGTGCAGCTGCCCTGGCTGGGTGTGGCAGTCCCCGCGACAAGACCCGAGCCGAGCGTCACCTGCACCGTGCCGGCGCTCGCGCGCGCCGGCCCCTTGTTGCTCAGCGTCAGCTGGTACGTGAGCGTGTCGCCGACGATCGCGGGCTCAGGCGAGACGGAGCCGGTGAGCGCGAGGTCCGCGCGCGACGAATTGATGGTGCTGTCGAAATTGACGGTGTTGTTCGAAAGATCGGGATCGCTTTCAGCCGCGGTGGCCGACGCGGTCGTTCGGAGCGTGCCGCCCGCGGTCGCCGTCGCGTTCAACCGGACGGAGACCACGCCTCCGAGGTAGTGGGCGCGCACGCGATCGGCCGAGAGGGCACCGGAGAAGACCGCGACCTCGTCGAGCGAGCCCTGGAAGGGGTAGAGGTTCTGACCAAGCCGACCGACGAACGAGGGGCCGCTTCCGCTGCTCAGCGGACCCGCGGCCGCGCTCGTCGCCACGAGGGCGCCATTCACGTAGAGACGCAAGGCGCTGCCGTCGAATGTGCCGACGACATGCGACCAGGCGTTCAGCGCGAGTGTCGGCCCGTCGACCGGAAGCAACGCGCCCGATGTGGTGCGCACGCGGAACTTCGCGACGCCGGCCTCGAGGAACAGCATGTACTGGCTGTTCACCCAGCCGTTCACGGTCTTCTCGAAGATGCCGCCGTTCTGGCCCGAGAGCGTCGGACGCACCCACGCCTCGACCGAGACGGCGTTCGCAAGATCGAGCACCGCGCTCGCCGGCACCACGATGGCAGGGCCGGATCCCGGGAACGTCGCGGCGGTGTCGCCGCCGATCGCCCCGGGCTGCCCGAGGATCACGCCGGGATCCACCGCGCCGGCGAGACCGTTGCCGCTCGCGTCGGCCGCGCTTCCGCTACCGGCGGGGTCGCCGAGACGCCAGAAGCCCAACGGGTGATCGGTGAGCACCTGCTGGGTCGGGCCGCCGACCTCGAGGGCCCCGAGCGCGCACGTTGTGACCTGACCGCTCGATGCGCAGCTGCCCTGGCTCGGAGTGGCCGCGCCCGGCGTGAGACCCGCGGGCAAGGTCACCTGCAGCGATCCGTTCGTGGCGCGCGCCGGTCCGTTGTTCGCGAGCGTGAGCTGGTACGTCAGCGTGTCGCCGACGTTCGCGGGCTCGGGTGACACGGTGCCCGTGAGCGCGAGGTCCGCGCGCGGCGTCGTGATCGTGCTGTCGAGGCTGAGCGTGTTATTCGATGCGTCGGGATCGGCTTCGGTCGCCTGGGCCTGCGCGGTGGTGCGGACGGTGCCGCCCGCGGTCGCGGTTGCGCTCAGGCGCACCGTGACCGCGCCACCCAGGTAGTGATTGCGCACGCGCGCCGCCGAGAGCGCGGCCGGGAAGACCGCGACCTCATCGAGCGAGCCCTGGAACGGATACAGGTTCTGACCGAGACGGCCGATGAAGGCCGGCCCACTTCCGCCGGCCAACGGACCCTGGGCGGCGGCGGTCGCGGCAAGCGCGCCGTTCACGTACAGGCGAAGCGCGGTGCCGTCGAAGGTCCCGACGAGGTGCGTCCAGGTATTGAGCGGAAGCGTCGGTCCATCCACCGGCAGGAGCGCGCCGCTTGCCGTGCGCACACGGAACTTCGCGACCCCGGCCTCGAGGAAGAGCATGTACTGGCTGTTCACCCATCCGTTCACGGTCTTCTCGAAGATGCCGCCGTTCTGACCGGCGGATGTCGGACGGGCCCAGGCCTCGACCGAAACGGCACTCGTGAGCTCGAGCCGACTGCTCGCGGCGACGGTCACCGCGGCACCACTGCCGCTGAACGTGGCAGCGCTGTCACCGCTCAGCGCGCCGGGTTGCCCGAGCGCCACCCCCGGATCGACCGCGCCGACCAGCCCGTTGCCGCTGGCGTCGGCGGCGGTCGTGCTGCCCGCGGGATCACCCAGCCGCCAGAACCCACTCGGATGGTCGGCGAGCATCTGAGTGGTCGGGCCGCCGACCTCGATCGTCCCGAGGGCGCAGCTTGTGACCTGCCCGCTCGTGCTGCACGTTCCCTGACTCGGTGTCGCGGTTCCAGGCGTGAGCCCCGTACCCAGCGTGACCGAAAGCGCACCGCCCGAGGCGCGCGCGGGTCCCTTGTTGCTCAGCGTGAGCTGGTATGTGAGCGCGTCGCCGACGTTCGCGGGCTGGGGGGAGACCGTCCCTGTGAGGACGAGATCCGCCAGCGGGATGGTGGTCGTGAACGTGAAGTCGCCCGAGGTCGCGAGATTGCCCCATCCATCGCGGCTCTTCACGCGGTAGTGGTACAGGGTGGTTGGGCTGAGGCCGGAGAGGTCGACCGCGTGGCTCGTCACGAACGCCGATCCGACCGGCGTGGTCGACCCATACGCCGTCGTCGTCCCGTACTCGACCTGTCCATCTGCGTTCTCGTCCGTCGTCCAGCTGATCCGTGCGGCCTCGTGCGTGATCCCGGTCGCGCTCACCGAGCCGATCACCGGGGGAACCGTGTCGACGGCACCGGCCCACGCGAGATACCCGTAATACGCGTCGATGGGGTGACTCGGGTCGCCGACAAACCCCACGGTGGGGTTCGATGCGGTGCGGCCTGCCGCGTTCGCGCGCATCTTGGTGATCACCTGCGCCGGCGTGAGACCGGTGCACGGACCGGCCGCGCCCCTCTCACCGAAGCACAGGGCGACGACGCCGGCCACATGCGGCGAGGCCATGCTCGTCCCCGAGATCGTTTGGTACTTGTTGCCCGGCCAGGTCGAAAGGATGCAGACGCCGGGTCCCGCGATCGTGTGCGCCACATCGGCGCTGCCCGCGGTCGTGAAGTTGCTGAAGCTGGCCGCCGAGTCGTCTTGATCGAAGTACCCATCGGCGCAGCTCGGCGTCCCGGCCCCACCCGATAATCCGTCGTAGTCGGCCATCGCGGTCACCGTGAGCACCTCGTTGTAGCTCGCGGGCACGTCGGCGGCGAAATCCTCGGTGCTGTTCCCGGCCGCGACCACGTAGGTGACGCCGGCGGCGACCGAGTTGCAGATCGCGCGATGGAGGGCGTCGGCGTTGGTGCTTCCACAGTTGCCGTCGTCCGCGCCGGGGCCGCCGAGGCTCATGTTCGCGACCTTGATGCCGAGCGTCGCGGCATTCGCCGTCACCCAGTCGATGCCGCAGATGACCTGTGCGTCGGTGCCGCTCCCCTGCGCGTTGACGACCTTGACCGCATAGAGCTTCGTCCCCGGCGCGACGCCGACGACGCCGGCTCCGTTGTTCTTCGCGCCGATCGTCCCGGCGACGTGGGTTCCGTGTCCGTTGTCGTCGCGCGCGCTACCACCGCTGATGCAGTTCTTCCCCGTCACCGCGTTCAGATCGGTGTGCGACAGGTCGATCCCGGAGTCGATGACGGCGACATTCGAGGTCGACGCCTCGCGCGTCGTGGTAGCCGTCGCGGCGCCGAGGCGCCGGACGCCCGGCGGCGCCGTGTCGCCCGCCTTGATCGGCACGGTGCCGATGGTGTGGAGAACGCGGTCGGTGGAAACGAAAGCGACGTCAGGATCTGCGCTCACGCGGGCGACCTGCGCCGAGTTGAGCAGCGCGGCGAAGCCCTGGAGCGCGCTCGTGTAGTGAAAATCGCTCTTGAAGCCGATGCGGCGCTCCACATCCTCGATCTTCGGGTGTGTGGCGACGCCCGGACGGAAGACGACGATGTATGTCTTGGGCGCGTCGGCCGCGGCGACGAACGTGCTCGGGATCGCGAAGTTCATGAGAAGCGCGGTGAGGCCGGCGGACAGCAGACGGCGCGGCAAACTCATGCGAACCGATCGATTCCTACCCGCCAAGTCCCCGCCCTTCCTGCCGACGGGCGCGAGCCTACTCGCCGCCACCCGGCGCAATGTCTCGGGCGCGTCTCGCGGGGTCTCGGTCGCGTCTAAACGGCGTGCTCCGTGTCCGGAAGACTTCCTGTTGGCGCGTGTGGCGTCAACGCGGCGCGGGCGCGCTCACTTCCGGTCGTCGAGGAATGGAATGACCGCGGGCGCGAGCGCGGTGGCGATCGCCATCGTGTAATGCGTGACGCCCGGCAGGATCGCGAGGCGCGCGTTCGATAGTCCCGAGCCATCCCACCCGCCGTCACGCTTTCCACCGCCGAGAAGACCGAAGAGCTCGACTGCGTGTGAAGGCGGGAAGATGTCGGCATCGCCCGCGACGATCATCGTGGGCGCTTTTATCTGCGCGACCTCCTTTGAGTAGTTGAAGTCGTCCTTCATGGACTCGCCGATCTTCTGAAGGAGTCGCGGCCAGTCTTCCGGCCTCGGCGCGATGCTCGCGTACAGCTGGTACATCGGAGTCTGCTTCATCGCCTCCGCCGCCTCGGCCGTCACCTGGCCCTGCTGACCCAGGATGTCGGGATAGAACGCATCGCGCCGGATCGGCGTCGAGACGAGGACGAGCTTTTCGACGAGCTCCGGATGCCGAAGGGCTACGAAGAACGCGACGCCGCCGCCGAGCGAGTAGCCCATGAGATCGACGCGCTCGAGCTTGAGGTGCTTTATCAGCGCGGCGATGTCTTCGGCCATGAGCTGCGGGCTGAGCGGCCGGTCGACGTCGGCGGTCCGACCGTGGCCCTGCAGATCGACGGCGATGACCTGCCGGCCCTTCGCGAGCGCCGGGAGGTTCGGCCCGAACATCGAGCTCGCGCCGAGCCCGCCGTGGAGCAGGATCAGCGGATGCCCCGTGCCGTGGATCTCGTAGTAGAGCTTGATGCCGTTCACGTCGGCGTACTGGCCCGGACCCTGCTTCCCGCCCCACGGGCCCGCGGCGTCGCGCTCGGTCTCATCCTCCTGAACGGTCGTGCCTCTCGATGTGGAGCTCATTGCTTGTCTCTCCCCTCGCTTCTCAGCGAATTTGTGGCGAGCTTGGCGAACTCGGTCATGGCGCCGTTGAATATGAAGTCGGTCGTCTGCGTCATGGCGATCGCCACGAGGCTCTGGCTCGGATCGTTGGACCAGTAGGTCCCGTAGCCGCCGTTCCAACCATATCGCCCCGGCACGGATGACACCTCGTCCGGCACCGTGATCACCGACATGCCGTAGCCCCAGCCCTGTCCGCCGAGCAGGAGGCCGCCTCCCGCCACCTGCTCGGGCGTGAGGTGGTTCGTGGTCATGAGGCGCACGGATCGCTCCGACAGAAGACGCGTGTTCTCGTGAACGCCGCCGTCGATCAGGAGACGAGCGAACGCCAGGTAGTCATCGATCGTCGAGACCAGGCCGGCCGCGCCCGAGGGGAAGGGCGGCGGAACGGTCCACACACTCGGGCCGGAGATCGTCTGCTGCTCCAGCTTCCCGGTCTGGAAATTCGTTTGGTACCGGCTCGGCAGCCGTTTCGCTTGCTCTGGCGAGACCCAGAAGGCTGTCTGCTTCATGGCCAGCGGGTCGAAGATCCGCGTCTTGAAGAAATCGGCGAGCGGTTGTCCCGACGCGCGCGCGACGAGGACGCTGAGCACGAGCGATCCGGTGTTGTACTGCCACCGCTCGCCGGGCTGGTAGATGAGCGGCAGGGTCGCGAAGCGCCGGAGCCACTCGTTCGGGTCGTGCGGCGTGCGCGGATCGGGCGGCCCCATCACGAGCTCCAGATCCCTAGCCGCCGTCACGATCGGGTACGGCGGGTCGAAGGTGGGCTCCATGATCAGGCCGTGTCCCATGCGGAACGTCAGCAGGTCGTCCACGGTGATGGGACGGCGCGCCGGGACAGTGTCGTCCAGCGGCCCGTCGATCCGCCGCAGGACCCTGCGGTCGGCGAGCTCTGGAAGGAGCCGCTCGACGGGCTCATCCAATGCGAGCCTGCCCTGCTCCACGAGCATCATCGTCGCCAGAGCGAGGATCGGCTTGGTCATCGACGTGATGCGAAAGGGCGTGTCGCGCCGCATTGGATCCTCGCCGCCGAAGCCCGTGACGCCGATCGCGTCGACGAAGACGTCGTCGCCCTTCGCGACGAGGGTGACCATCCCGGGCAGCTCACCCTTCGCGACGCGAGCGGCCATCGCTTCGTGCAAGCGCTCGAGCCCGACCTGCGATGTTGAGTCGATCATCCCCACTTCTCCCCCTCGCGTGCTCGTTCCGCCGCTGACCCAATTCTGCCCTGAATTGACTTCGGTCCGAACCTGCCTAAAGTCTCGGCGTCGCGCGCGGTCCTGCGGCGAATTTGGGCCGTAGCAGCGGGGAGGACAAGAGGTTGTTTGCTCGTTACCGGCATGGCTCGTCGA
Source organism: Chloroflexota bacterium (assembly GCA_005880575.1). Taxonomy (GTDB): domain Bacteria; phylum Chloroflexota; class Limnocylindria; order P2-11E; family P2-11E; genus 3-1-20CM-2-70-9. The sequence goes on from VBIZ01000195.1 coordinate 11,755, forward strand.
TGCTTCGCCTTCTACTCGCGTCCTTTGTCGCGTGCATGTTGCTCGCGAGCAGCGTGATCTCGGCGGCTGCGCCGGCGCCGAGCGCAGCCCCCACACAGTTCAACGAGGCGACCGTGGCCGAGCTGCAAGCGCAGATGGCCGCCGGAACGCTCACCTCGGTGCAGCTGACGAACTTCTACATCCAACGCATCCTGGATCTCGACCAGGGTGGGCCCGGCGTGAACTCGGTGATCGAGCTCAACCCGGACGCGCTCGCGATGGCACAGAAGGCCGACGCGATGCGCGCGAAAGGGCAGGTCCTCGGACCGCTGCACGGCATCCCGGTGCTGCTGAAGGACAACATCGACACCGGCGACAGGATGCAGACGACGGCGGGATCGTTCGCGCTCGCCGGAAAGCCGGCGCTGCACGATTCGACCATCGTCGCGCAGCTGCGGGCCGCCGGCGCGGTCATCCTCGGAAAGACGAACCTGTCCGAGTGGGCGAACTTCCGTTCCTTCTTTTCCACAAGCGGCTGGTCGGGCCGCGGCGGTCTGACGCACAACCCGTATTCGCTCGACCGCAACGCCTGCGGATCGAGCTCGGGATCGGCGGCGGCCGTGGCCGCCAACTTCGCGGCACTGAGCGTCGGCACGGAGACCGACGGCAGCATCGTCTGCCCAGCGAACGTCAGCAGCGTGGTCGGGATCAAACCGACGGTCGGTCTCGCCAGCCGTGCCGGGATCGTCCCGATCTCGCACACGCAGGACACGCCCGGCCCGCACGCGCGCACGGTGGCGGATGCCGCCGCCCTGCTGAACGCGCTCGTGAGCCGCACGCCTGACAAGAACGACCCGGCGACGAGCGGCGTGCCGCTCGGGTGGCAGGGGACCGGCCGCAGCCGCCCGGCTCTCCCCGCCGACTACACCGCGTTCGTCGACCCGAATGGCCTGCGGGGCGCGCGCGTCGGCGTGACGCGACAGGGCATCGACAACGCGCCGCCACAGGTCGTGGCCGCGTTCAACAACGCCGTCGCGGCAATCAGCGGAGCCGGAGCGACCGTGGTGGACCTCGACGGCGCGGGCTTTACGTTCGCCTCCGCGGACGGCGAGTTCCTCGTTCTCCTCTACGACTTCAAGCTCGACGTGCAGAAGTACTTCGCGACGCGCGTCGGAGTGCCCATGGCGAGCAAGACGCTCGCGGACGCGATCGCGTTCAACAGCGCGCACGCGTCGTCCGAGATGCCGTACTTCTTCCAGGAGATCTTCGAGCTCGCGCAGGCCCTCAACACGAGCGGCAGCGACCCCGGGAACAACCCGCAGCCGCTCTTCGGCGGGCTCACCTACAACCGGGCCCTCGCCATCGACCACGACGCGGGCGTGAACGGCATCGACGCCGCGCTCAGCCAGTTCCACCTCGACGCCGTGGTCGCGCCGACCGACAGTCCCGGATGGACGACCGACCTGCTCCTCTCCGACCACTTCCTCTTCGCGAGCTCCGGGCTCGCCGGCGGACCCGGATATCCGATCGTGCAGGTGCCCGCCGCCAACGTGCTCGGGATGCCGATGGGGATCAGCTTCCTCGGGACCGCGTTCAGCGAGCCGACGCTCATCAAGCTCGCGGCCGGGTTCGAGGCGGCGACGCACGCGCGTTTCCAGCCGACATTCACGGGCAACATCACGACCGCGAACACCGCGGGAACGACGCTTCAGCCGCCGGCGCCTCCAAAGAAGGACACCGGCAAGCGGCCTCACCGCATGTAGAGCACGACGCTTCTCGGTCGCGGAGGTGCACCCGCGCCTCCGCGGCCGGCCTGCCTCCGGAAAAATTTCGCGGGGAGAATCCAAGTGAAAAGGAAATTCCTCCGTCCCCTCATCGTCGCCGCCGTCCTCGTTCTCGCGGGGAGCTCGGCAACACCTGCGTCAGCCGACAGCACCGCCGCCACCTACCACCGGATCGCGCTCATCGCGGTGCCCGGCGCACCGTTGATCAGCTTCGATATCAGCCTCGTCGAGCGATCGAGTCAGACCTATTACCTGGCGGACCGTTCGAACAAGGGCGTTGACATCTTCGACGCATCATCGAACACGTTCGAGACACGGCTCACTGGTGACTTCGTCGGCAACACCGGCAACCCAGACACCTCCGGTCCCAACGGCGTAGTCGTGGTTCACGATCGCGACGAACTCTGGGTCGGCGACGGAATGAGTCGGGTGAAGGTTTTCGACCTGCGCACCAACTCGTTGGTGGCGACAATTCACACCGGCAACAATGTGACTCGCGCCGACGAGATCGCGTACGACCAGAAGGACAAGCTCGTCCTCGTCGCGAACGACGCGGATACGCCTCCGTTCGCAAGCCTGATCGACACGCAGACCCGCACGGTCGTCGCCAAGATCACCTTCGACGACGCGACCGCCGGGCTCGAGCAGCCGGTCTGGGATCCCGCAACGCATCTCTTCTACATGTCGGTGCCGGAGACCGTCGCAGCTCCCGGCGGCGCCGTCGCGGTCATCGATCCGCGGACGCGCTCTCGCGTCGGGCTCTTCCCCGTAAAAAACTGCGGGCCGGCAGGCCTCGCCCTCGGCCCGAAGCAGCAGCTCCTCCTGGGCTGCGGTGACCCGACCGCCGTGCAAGTGATGGACGCACGCAGCGGCGACATCGTGGCGACGATCACCCAGGTGAGCGGAGCGGACGAGGTCTGGTACAACCCGGGCGACAAGCATTACTACGTAGCCGCGCGCAACAATCCGAGCGGCCCGGTGCTCGGAATCATCGACGCGAAGACCGACACCTGGATCCAGAACGTACCGACCGGTCCGAACGCTCACTCGGTCGCGGCGAACCCGATAAACGATGAGATCTTCGTCCCGCTACGCGGGATGGGCATCGGCGTGTACCACCGGTAAGCCGATCGGGCTCACGAGTGAGGCGGGCCGGCCACTGGCGGCTCGCCTCACTCTGTAGCCTGCAGCCCATGAGCTCGCCGACGGCGGTCCTCTTCGATCTCGACAACACGCTGCTGCTCGAAGACGAGTCGACGGAGCGCGCGCTTCGCGCCGCGAGCGATACGATCGCCGCCCGCACCGGCGCCGACGCGGAGCGGCTCGCGGCGGCGGCGCGCGACGTCGCGGATCAGCTCTTTCGCACATCGCCCGTGTTCGGGTACGCGGACACGATGGGCATCTGGTGGGGGGAAGCGCTCTGGGGCGAATTC
>VBIZ01000101.1 GCA_005880575.1 Chloroflexota bacterium
ACGGACGAGACGCCGGCGGACGATCCGCTGACCCAGCCATACCACTTCTCGAGCCATGTCCTGCTGTGGCACGTCCTCGACGTCTTTCGCGATGCCGCGGCCTCGGATGTGCGCGCCGCGACGCTCCGGCACTTTGAAAGCGAGGGCCGGTTCGCCTACGCGATCGCGGGCCCGCACGCCGAAGGGGCGCGCCAGTACCACGACGCCAACGATTTCCCGACTGTCTTCGCGCCGGGCTGGGGCTTCTGCGACCGGGGCGACCCGCGGTGGGAGGCGACGATCGCGTTCGCGTGGAGCACCGCGAACGAGGCATACGTGCCGGGTCCACTCGGTGGGCTCGGCTCGGTGCACACGCCGCATCCCTGGCCGCTCGGCGATCTGCAGGAGATCGTCGTCGCACGCGTGATGAAGGACCGCGCGCGCGAGGTGCGCGCGCGAGAGCGCCTCGCCCGTGTCGAGACCTGGGACGGAATGCTCCCGGAGGCCTACGACGAGACGAGCGGCGTGGTGGCGTCGCGCCACTGGTTCGCCTGGCCGGCCGCGCTGCGCGCGCTGCTCGAGCGCGAACCTATGCTCACCGCGCCGTGACCCGCCCGACGCTCATCACGATCATCGGCAAGAGCGCGAAGGATCCGCGCGATCCGGTCCCGGAGAAAGCGCTGCGGATGGCCGAAGAAGTCGGGCGCCTGGTCGCCGAGCGCAAGGGCATCATCGTCACCGGCGGGCTCTCGGGCGTCATGGAGGCCGTGAGCCGCGGCGCGAAGAGCGCAGGCGGACTCGTCATCGGGATCCTGCCGGGGTTCGACAAGCGCGACGCAAACGACTTCGTCGACATCGCCATCACGACGGGAATGGGCTGGATGCGCAACACGCTCACGGTCCGGGCCGCGGATGCGGTGATCATGATCTCGGGCGGGATCGGCACGCTCAACGAGCTCACCGTCGCCTATGAGCTCAAGCCGACGGTCATCCTCGAAGGGAGCGGCGGCTGGTCGTCGCGTATTCGCGAGGTCGCCTATGGCGGCAAGCATCTCGAGGAGGCCAAGATCGCCGAGCTGCACTTCGCGCAGACGCCACAGCAGGCGGTCGAGATGGCCTTCGCCCTAGCCGTGGGCGGCGAGACGGGCCGCGACTCGGCGCGCGAGTTCAGGAGCTGACCGGCCGATGATCAAGGCTCTCGCCGACTGCCTTCGCTACAACCGGTGGGCGAACCTCGCCCTGCTCGACGCGTGTCGTGTACTGACCGATGAGCAGCTGGACGCGCGCGCGACCGGCTCGTCGCGTTCGGTGCGAGAGCTGTTCTCGCACCTCGTCGGTTCGGAGCTCACCTTCGTACTGCGCACGAAGGGCCGACAGCACGAAGGCGAGTCGCGCCATGTCGAGCCGTGGCCTGGGTTCGATGTTCTCCGTCCGGTAGCCGCATCGAGCGGAGACGACCTCATCGCCATCGCGGCAGGGCTCGACGAGGACGAGTTCGTGGCGCTTCCGTTCAAAGGCAAGACGTACGAATACCCAAAGGGCTTCTTCCTGCTGCACGCGATCGAACATGGCGTCGAGCACCGGACCGAGATCAAGATCGCGCTCGCGCTGATCGGCATCGCGACGCCCGACCTGGATGGCTGGTTCTACAGCGAAGCGGCGGGATACGGCCGTGAGGTCGCGGGTAAGACCGATCCTCGCGCCGTCTAGAGCGGCGGCGCGCCGATCCACGGCAGCTTCGACTCGCACCACGCCGCCGCTGCGATGAGGCGCCGATCGTCGCCGGGCGCGGCGACGAGCTGCAGCCCCAACGGCAACCTGTGCGGGCCAAGGCCGCTTGGGATCACGATCACCGGCGCGCCGATGAGCGACCACCTCGTGCAAAAGCGCGGGTCGCCCGTGGTCTCCGGGGTGGGGGCTTCGCCGACCGCGGGAGGGGTGAGGACCGCGTCGTATGGCGTCGCCCACGCGGCGAATGCTTCGGCCAACCGCTCGCGAGCGCGAAGCGCGTCGCGGTAGGTCTGCTCCGAGATCGCGGCGCCTTCGGCGAGGTGCCTGCGCGCAATCTCGCTCACGAGCGACTCCCGGCCGCGCAGATCGGTTTCGAGCGCGCGCGCTTGCTCGAAGTACATGATCGTCTGCAGCAGGCGCAGCGCGTCGTCGAGCTCGGGCGGTGGCTTCGGCCACGCGATCGGGCCGCCCGCCGCCGCGAGGCGATCGACGTCGGCCTGGAATCGCTCCTGCGCGGCGACATCGGCGTGTTCCCACTCGCCCGTCCGCAACGCTGCAAGCTTCGGCGGGGTTCGGTCGTCGGACCACCATCTCGCGAGCGGCTCACCGGCCATCGCCGCGACGAGGCTCGCGACCTTCTGCACCGATCGGGCGAATCCACCGACCTGATCGAGCGTCCCCGATGTGACGAACATCCCCTCGCGCGAGAGCCGCCCGAGGCTCGGCTTGAACCCGACCACTCCGCAGAAGGCCGCCGGCCTGACCACCGATCCGTTCGTTTGGCTCCCGATCGCGAAAGGAACGACGCCCGCGGCGACGGCCGCAGCGGATCCCATCGACGATCCGCCGGACGTTCGCGAGAGATCCCACGGATTTCGCGTCGGCCCCGGATGCGCCATGGCGAGCTCGGCGGTGACCGTCTTCCCCACGATGATCGCGCCGGCGGCGCGAAGGTTGCGCACGACGTCGGCGTCGTTCTCGGCGACGCGGCCCGCGTAGAGCGCGCTGCCGCGCTCGGTCGGCGAACCCGCTGTGTCGAAGATGTCCTTCACCGCGATCGGGACGCGCACGAGGGTGCCGGTCGCCGCGGTCGCCTCGAGCGCCGCGTCCATGAGCAGCGACGGCTCCGCGTCGTAGCGGACGAAGGCGTGGATGAGGGGTTCCGTCTCGCCGTAGCGCCGGATGCTCTCGTCGACCGCCGAGCTCACGGCGGGATGATGCTCCGACCCGGTCAGCGCTTCTTGCGGCGCTCCTTCGTGTGACCCGCGCGCCGCAGGACGAGAAGCTCTCGAAGCTCCGTCAATCGGTCGCGCAGCCACTTCCGGTCGCGGTCCGCCATGCGAACCATGGTCGCCGCCATCACGACGAGCTCGTCGGCCTCAAGATCCTTCAGCGAAGCGGCCTCGGCCTCGCCGACGCCGGTCGCGGCCAGCAGGAGCGCCGCCGGAATTCCGAGCACGAGGGAGAGACGCGCGAAGACCGCCGCTCGTGGCTGCTGAATACGACCGGCTTCGAGCTCCGCGATCGCGGCACGCGACACACCAACCCGGTGAGCGAGCTCAGCTTGAGTGAGCCGCAGACGCTCGCGGGCCGAACGCACCGCTAGGGCGAGAGGAGGTCGCGACGACGTTCTACCGATCACACGACGCTAGCACGGCGTCAGGACTCTGACCAGACGTCAGTATTACTGACACGGTGCTGGCGATCGGAACATCACGTACTGATCTTTGGGCTCGGCCTTTCCATACCGATCGTGCTCTTCGGTAGCGGCCTGGTGATCCGGCTGCTCGATAGATTCCCTCCGGCGACATGGCTCGGTGCGCCCGCGATCCTGTGGACCGCGGCCGGCCTCATCGTCAGCGAGCCCTCGCTCGCGATGCTCAACGGGATGCCCTACGTCGAGCTGCTTCTGACCCTGCTCTTCCTGGCGCTCGTTGTGGTCGCACGTTATCGGCGCGCCGCGCTCGCGCGCGTGGGCGCGCGACCGACGCGTCCGGCCGAACGGCGAGAGCCGCGCGCTTCCTGATCGTCAACGCGGCGAGCCAGCACGTTGCGGGTAACGGCGACCCTCGGTCGTTACGTGAACGCAGTCTCTAAAGGGTTGACACCTCGGTCCGCGGTTACCAGACTCGCCGGCGGCGGGGCGAGGGCGGAGGAAAATCGCCGGCGAATGCCGCCGCCCCATGCCGCAGGGGAGGACAACGCGATGCGCAGCTCGTGGCGAAAGGCGCCGCTCGGAGCCGCTTTGGCCGTGGCAGCGCTTCTTGTCGGATCACCGGTCTCAGCAAGCACGCACGCGGCTTTCAACTCAACGTTCCAAAACACAAGCGCGGTCATCACGGACTTCCGACAGGCTGACGGCAACACCTTCATCAGCGAGACCGTGCACGTCGTCTACGCGGGCGACCTCTCGGGCTCCGTCGTCGAACAGATCGATTTAGTGATTCATCCCAATGGCTCGCTCAACTTCAATGGGGTAGACGTCTGCGCATGCACGCTCGCGGGGCGTTCGGGCACGGTCGTCTCCCCGTTCTCCGGGACCGGTGATGCCAGTGGTGCTTCAAGCGGCCGATTCACGCTCAAAGGCGCGACCGGTGGCCTCGCGAACCTGCACGGGGTTGGAACCTTCCAGTCCTCGAACGGCGGTTCGAGTGGCTCATTTTCGGGCGTCTACCACTTTGACCCGTAGCCGGGCGCTTGACCTTTTCGCAGGAGATCTGACCGGAGCGGTTTAGCCGCTCGATTCACGGCGGGCGGGGCGCGCGTCGGTAGCGAGACGCTGCCTGATCGTCCGGCGCATCGTCACGCGCGGAAGCCATCCTTTGGGCAAGTGGGGAAGTACTCGACGGACCTGCCGAAAGCCGGCCTTGGCGAACATTGCGCGCGTGCCGAAGAACGCGAAGTCGTCGTGCACGCGCTTGCCATCGGCTCGCGGGTACGCCTCGACGGCCGGCGCGCCACGTTTTCCGGCGTAGTCGACCGCCGCCTTGATCATCGCGATCCCGACACCCCGACCGCGGTGGCCGCGCCGGACCGTGATGCAGGGGATGACCCACACCGCGACGTCGTCGACGGGCGGGGTCGCGCGCGAGTTCTCGACCCGCGAGAAGTCGTAACGCGGTCCGAGCGAGATGAACCCGATCGGCTCGCCGCCGCGATAGGCCACGAGGCCGGCTGAGTTCTTTCGCCGCCGCGACAGCTTCGCGAGCACCGCTCGGCGCTTCGCCTCGACCGTCCCCGGAGCTGCGCCGGTGATGCCGAGCGCCCGCTTCTGCGCCTCGGTGAATCGCGGGAAGAGATCCCAGCAGGCGGAGCCCCACGTGCCCTTCGTCACCGTCTTCACATCATCGACGCGTGCCGCCGTGAGGGGGCGGATCGTCAGCTTGCCGTCGGAAGCGCCTTTCGCCATATCTTCTTCGACAGTCTCCGTATTCGGCTCTCGGCTTGCTCGCGCCAGCGATCCGACCCGAGACCGAGGGCAACCAGCGTCTCCATCATCCGCAGCGCGCGCTCGACCTCGCCGCGCCGCTCCAGAAGGCGCGCGAACCCGAGCGCGAGCTTCGCGCGCAGAGCGTTGTCGCCGTCGTAGTACGCGCTCTCGTAGCAGGCGAATGCCGCGTCGATCTCACCGGTGCGTTCGAAGCCGCGCGCCAGAGCGAAGGCCGCGGGCGCGTGATCCGGTGCCCGTCCCGCTCGCGCGGCCGTGACCGCGCGAGCCACGCGATCGGTGATGCGAACGAGCGAGATCACGTCGCGCGCGTTGTGCTCGAGGACCGGGGCGATGATGGCCGGGTCGCGCTTGCGGAGGTAGTGGAAGTACGCATCGGGGATGAGCCAGCCGGGAATGTCGGCGGTTCGCCCCTCGTCGAGGACGCTCTCCTCGAGCTGCTTCAGCGTGGTGGACCCGAAGCGGTCGCGCCAGAGGCGTCGGGCTGGGTGCAGTAGGTCGAGGTGCGAGTCGTCGACCGTGAGCTCACTGCGTATGGCCATGACGAAGCGCGTGCGGATGATCGGGAGGTCGAACGCCTTGCCGTTGTACGACGCGCACGCGCGGAACGGCTCGATCTCCGCTTTGAGCTGTTCGATGAACTCTTTCTCGGCGCCGAGGTCGAGCAACATGTGCTGCCTCAGCACCAGCTCTTTACCGGCGAAGTGAGCGACACCGATGAGAAAGATGTAGGTGCCCGTGCCGCCCGAGAGCCCGGTCGTCTCCGTGTCGAGGAAAAGGATGTCCGGCCAGCATCGCGGTGCTTCGCCCTTGAGGCCGAGATGCGCGAGCAACAGCGCGTCGCAGGCTCCCCTCCCGACGATCTCGAGCCCGAGATCGTCGATCGCGAAGCGTTGCTCGCGCACCTCGAAACGATGAGAAGAGGAAACGGCGGCATCGGCCGAGGGCCCCCGCGCGGCGGAGGGGCCCCCGGCCCACGGGGGCTGGGGAACCGCCGCGTAGAGAGGGTTTCGGCCGGTGCCGCCGTTCTCCCGAGACTTGTCTTCATGGAGCGCGCGATCGCGCTCGACGATCTGCGCGATTCGGGCTCGGAGGTCGTTCACGAGCGGAGGGAGAGGAGATCCGCGACGGCTTCGCGCACCTCGGTGCCGAGGGCGTAGGCCGGGCCGACGCAGGACGGGCAGCCGGTTCCGCATCCACAGGAGTCGAGGTGCTCTCGGGCGCGGTCGAGCAGTACGTCTGTCGATTTGAAGAGTCGCTCGCTGAAGCCGATGCCTCCG
>VBIZ01000196.1 GCA_005880575.1 Chloroflexota bacterium
CGAGACGCGCGCCGTCGTGGCGCTCAAGATCCCGCGCGGTGTCGATGACCGCGTGGTGCTCGATGGCGGTCGTGACGAGGCCGTCGCGCTCGTCGCGGCGTGCCCTCAGGGTGCCGCGCAGCGCGAGGTTGTCGGCCTCGGTGCCGCCGCTCGTGAACACGATCTCGCTCTGGTCGGCGTTGATCGCCGCCGCGACCTCGTCGCGGGCGCGGTCAACCGCCGAACGCGCGGCCCGGCCCTCGGCGTAGATGCTCGAGGGATTGCCGTGCGTTTCGCTCAAGATCCGGGCCATTGCCTCGGCGACCTCAGGGTCGACCGGCGTCGTCGCGGCGTGATCGAGATACACGCGCTCCATCTAATGAAAGTCTAGGCCGCCGCGCGATACTGACTGCGTGCGGTCGACTCTCATCGCCGCGATCGTGTTTGGCGCCGCATGTACCTCACCGGCCGTAGAAGTCTCGCCATCGGTCGCGCCATCGTCCGCCCTTTCGTCCGCGCCGACCGCGTCCCCGACATCGTCGCCGGCGGCGGGCTTTGCGGATGCCGCGCCGGGTGCGGATTGGCCGGCGGTCACGCTGTACACGGTCACGGACGACGGCGTTGCCCACAAGGTTTCGCGCGCTGGCACGACCGACATGGGCCGGGTCTGTGAATCCCGGGCGCTCGGCGTGCTCGCCCGCGCCGACGGCGCGGCCGTGCTCGTCCGCTGTATTTCAGCAACGATCGACCAGGAGGCACTGACGATCCTCGATGTGACAAGCGGGCGCGCGACCCACCTGGCCGCGCATCCGATCAGCTCTTTCTCGCTTGCGTGGTCTCCCGATGGTCGCTCGGTAGCCTTCTTCAAGCTCGGGGATTGCCCGATGCCAGCTCCGGTCTGCCAAACCCGCGCGGTGGTTGCGGATACCGTGACTGGGGTCGAGCGGGAGATCCTTCCGAGCGATTACCACCTCGGCACCCAGCTCACCTGGACCAGCGATGGCTTGCGGATGCTCCAGCCGGAATGCGCGGAGGCAGGATGTTTTCCGCCGGCGCGAGTCGGCACTTTCCTCTGGGACGGGTCGCGCTTCAACAAGGTCTCGGACTTGAGGCTCATCGCAAGCGACGGCGCGCGCTTCTCGCTCTACGAGCGGGTGAGCTCACTGACCGACGGGTCCGCTGTTCGCAATGTGATCCTGCGAGATGGACAAACCGAACGGAATCTCACCGCGGTGGGTCCGCGCGAGTACGCCCTCGATCTCCTTGACGGGGGACACGTCCTTGCCTGGCGCCCGGACGATGGGGGCAGCCCGCTGGATGGAAGCCTTCGCGAGTACGACCCACTGGGACAGGTGATGTGGGATCGGCAGGCCAGGATTTACCCCTTGTGGACGACCCACACCGGGGACACGCTCGTTAGCGGGGTCCTCGGAGGCTCGCTTGGGATCGCCGCGTACGTGTACGACCTCCGCCGAGAGATTCGCTTCGTAGTTCCGCTCCCGACCACCGTATTCACGGCTGCGAAGCCCTAGCTCGGTTTCTCCGGTTTCGCGACCACCCGCAGCCCGAGCTCCTCGAGAAGCTTCGCGTCGGCCGCCGCAGGCGCGTCGAGCAGCGGGTCGTATCCGGTCTGCGTCTTCGGGAAGGCCTGCACTTCGCGGATGTTCTCGGTGCCAGCGAGCGTCATGATGAGGCGGTCGATGCCGGGCGCGATGCCGCCGTGCGGGGGCGCGCCGTAGTCGAGCGCGTCCAGTAGCGCCCCGAACCGTTCCTGTGCCTCCGCTTTCGAGACGCCCATCTGCGCGAAGATCCGCTCTTGCGCGGCACGCGTGTGGTTCCTGATGCTGCCGCCGCCGAGCTCGCGTCCGTCCATCGTGAGGTCGTACTGCTTGCTCCTCGCCTTCTCCGGCTCGGTGTCGAGCAGCTCGAGGTCGTGCGGCGTGAGCGGACCGCAGAACGGGTTGTGGGCGAAAGTCCATCCGCCTTCCGGCGTTCGCTGCACCAGCGGAAACTCGTGGACCCAAAGGGCGTAGTGCGCGCTTGTGTCCGCGAGGCCGAGGGCTTGCCCGAGATGCTCGCGCAAGACGCCGAGCGCCTCGCTCGCGACGAGATACTCGTCGGCGACCGCGAGCACGAGGTCGCCGTCCTTCGCAGCGGTCACGCGGCGGATTCCCGCAAGCTCGTCCGCCGAGAGGAACTTCGCGACCTGCGACTCGATCGCATCGCCCGCCAGGGCGAACTGGGCGAGGCCCTTCGCGCCCTTGCGCTTCGCCATGGCGGTCCACTCGTCGATCTCTTTGCGTGTCGCCTTGGCCTTACCGGGCACGACGATCGCGCGGACCACGCCTTTCTGATCGATGGTCTCGCGAAAGACCTTGAATCCGCTCGTGCGGAACACGTCCGTGAGATCGATGATCTCCATCCCGAAACGCAGATCCGGACGGTCGATGCCGAACCGGCGCATCGCCTCCTCGAACGTCATGCGAGGCCACGGCACCTGCTTCAGTGGCTTCCGCGCGAATTTCTTGAAAATCGCGGTGTAGAGCTCCTCGCCGAGCGCCATGACGTCCTCTTTCTCGACGAAGGTCATCTCAAGGTCGAGCTGAGTGTGCTCGAGCGTCCTGTCGGCGCGCGGGTCCTCGTCTCGGAAGTTGCGCGCGATCTGGAAGTACCGGTCGAGGCCACCGACCATGAGGATCTGCTTCAGCATCTGTGGCGATTGCGGCAGCGCCCAGAACTTTCCCGGGTAATAGCGCGACGGGACGATGAGGTCGCGCGCGCCGGTCGGATCTGACCGGATGAGATAGGTCGTCTCGATCTCCCAGAACCCGCGCTCGACCATGAAGTTGCGGATGAAGTCGACGACCTCATGTCGCAGGCGCATCAGCTCGCGGGAGCGCTCGCGCCGCAGATCCACGTACCGGTACTTCCAACGGAGGTTCTCGTCGACCTCCGTCTCCTCGTTCACGTAGAAGGGCGGCGTCTTCGATTCGTTCAGGACCTCGATCTCGGTCGCAGCGATCTCCACGTCGCCCGTGGGCAGCTTTGGGTTCTTCGTCCCCTCTGGTCGTTGGCGGACCGTTCCGCGCACGCGAAGCACCCACTCGTTGCGGACCTTGCCCAGCGCGGCATGCGCCGCGGGGTTCTGGTTCGCGTGCGCGACGACCTGCGTGATGCCGTACCGGTCCCGGAGATCGATGAACGTGAGCCCGCCCTGGTCACGGCGCGTGTGCACCCAGCCGGCGAGCGTTACTTCCGTGCCCGCGAGCGAGGCGCGCGCCTCGCCGCAGGTATGCGTCCGCAGCACTAGTCGCGATCGTCCTTGAGGAACGGCGCCTCGCCGGCCGCGCCAGGCTCGTGCTCGTCGGGATTCTGCGGACCCTCGAAGAGCGGCGGCGTCGCGTGCTTCGGGACGTGGCGGCCAACCTCGGTGACGACCGCGGCGAGGCGCGTGACGCGCTGCGTCTTGGCCACGAGGTCGCGCACGATCACGTTGCCGCCACGCGCTTCGGGCGTGCCGCGGATCACCGCGACTTTCGCGCCGTGCTTCACGGCGCTCTCGAGCTGCTTGTCGAGCGTACGATCGGAATAGTCGATCGCCACGTTGAAGCCCGCCTGCCGCAACGGGTCGGCGATCTGCAGACGATCCGCTCCATCGCCTTTCTCGGCCGAGAGGACATACACATCGGGCGTGGTGGCGTATCCCATCGGCACTCCCTCCTGCTTCAAAGCAGCATGCAACACGTCGACGCCACCCGCGATACCGACACCCTGCACCTGCGGACCGCCAAGCTTTTCGACGAGGTCGTTGTAGCGGCCACCCGCCGCGACAGCGATATCACCGCTCTTCGTGAATTCTGCATCGGTGAGGATGCACTCCATGACCGTGCGCGTGTAGTAATCGAGACCGCGCACGAGCGTCTGGTTCACCTTGTATTCGTGACCGAGCCGGTCCAGCGAGGCGATCACCTGATCGAAGTGCTCTCGGTCCTCCGCGCAGAGGAGCTCGTGAAGGGGCGGCGCCGCGGCAACGACGGCACGGTCCTTCGGATCCTTCGAGTCGAGGATGCGCAGCGGATTGGTCTCGAGACGCTTCCGCGATTCCTCCGAGAGCGCGTCACGGTTGGACGCGAAGTAGGCGGCGAGCGTCTCGGCGATCTTCGGCCGGCATTTCGCGTCGCCAACCGTGTTGATCTCGAGCCGGTAGCGTCGCAGCCCGAGCTCCCCGAACAGACGCGCGGTGAAATCGATGATCTCGACGTCGGCCGCGGGCTCCTCGGGGCCGAAACACTCCAGACCCCACTGCCAGAACTGGCGGTAGCGAAGAAGCTGAGGCCGCTGCCCGCGGAACATCGGATCGGAGTAAAAGAAGCGGACGGGCCGCGGCGCGCGGTGCAGGCCGTGCTCGAGGAACGCGCGGGTCACGGCGGCGGTCCCCTCGGGACGGAGCGCGAGCCCGCCCTGCCCATGCAGCGAGACGTCGTACATCTCGTGCCCCACGATGTCGCTGGCCTCCCCGACGCCTTTCACGAAGACCCCGCGATCTTCGACCACCGGCGTCACGATCCGTGGATAGCCGTAGCGAAGGGCGCGAGCCTCGATCACCGCCTGAAGTGCGTCGAAGGCGGCCGCTTCTTCGGGGAGCAGGTCCCGCATCCCGCGCGGGGCCTGAAAACCAGACATCGGGACGCTGACGATAAGCCGTTATCGTCCAAGGCGAACAAATCGTCGCGTCACCGCGGCGGCTGGAGGAACGACAACGACCGAACCAACGAAGGCCACCGTCGAGCTTGCCAAGGGCGGATCTTTCTCGTTCACGCTCCATCCGGACAAGGCACCGAAGACCGTCGAGCGCTTCGTCGCAAAAGTTCGAAGCGGCTTCTACGACGGCCTCACCTTCCATCGCGTCGAAGACTGGGTCGTGCAGGGCGGTGACCCGAAAGGCACCGGCACGGGCGGCGAGCGGGTCCCAAGCGAATACAACGACCTCGCCTTCAAGACCGGTGCATTCGGGATCGCGCGTGGCCAGGACGCGGCGTTCAACAACGATTCGCAATTCTTCGTCGTCAAGCGCGACTCCGATTTCTTGAACAAGCAGTACACCAACTTCGGTCAGCTCACGTCGGGCAAAGACGTCGTCGACGGCGTGAAGGTCGGAGACAAGATCAAGACCATCCGCGTCGAGTGACGAAGATGAACAGACGCGGATTTCTTCTCGCCGCCGCGGCGAGCGCCGTCGCCGCCGCCTGTGGCTCGACCGGGGCATCCGGATCGTCGGCGCCACCGACCTCGGCGACCGCGAACAAGGCGACCGTCGAGCTGGCGAAGGGCGGGTCGTTCACGTTCACGCTTCGACCGGACAAGGCCCCGCAGACTGTCGCTCGCTTCGCGCAAAAGGCGCGGAGCGGCTTCTACCAAGGACTCACGTTTCATCGCGTCGAGAACTGGGTCGTCCAGGGCGGAGACCCCACCGGGTCCGGATCGGGCGGAAACCAGGTGCCGAGCGAATACAACGACCTCCCGTTCGTGGCCGGGGCCGTCGGCATCGCTCGCAGCAACAACCCCGCACAGATGAACGATTCGCAGTTCTTCATCGTGAAGATCGACTCCCATCACCTTGATGGCATGTACGCGAACTTCGGCCTTCTTACCTCGGGCATGGACGTCATCCAGGGCATTCGCATCGGCGACAAGATCAAGACCATCAAGATCGAGTGATCCGCGCCGCATCGGCCCTCGTCATCGGCCTCGTGCTCGTCGGGTGCACGCCGAGCGTCGATTCGTTCTCGATCCACCGCTTCTGGACCGACGTGGGAAATCACTGGGAGTTCCCGCCGCTGGATCGCACGGTCAGGAACCCGGCGATCGCGTCGCGCCTCTACGAGGAGATCCGCGCGCTTCGGCCCCCGACGGGGACGCGCTTCTGCGCGATCGACTTCGGCGTGCGGCACGAGCTCTCATTCTTCTCCGGGAGCACGCGCGTCCTCCACGGGATCATGGAGATGGGCTGCGGCACGATCGATCTCGGGGCGGGCGACGTGCGGACGCTCGATGACCGCATCGAGTCCGAGCTCCTCGGCGCGTTGGGTTTGTACACGCGCGGGCACGATCTCTGGCCCACGCCGGTCCCGCGGCCTTGACGCCGCCGACGCGCGGGTCGGTCGCGCTCATCGTCTCGTTCGTCGCGTTCGTGGCGATCGCGCTTCCGCTCGACCGGTCGAGCACGCTCCCGCAGCAGCTCGCACTTTCAGCTCTCGCCTGGGCCTTCCTCGGAATAGCCCTCGTGCTCCAGCCACCCGCGATCCGGATCCAGGTCATCGGTCTCGTCCTTCTGGCGACCGTTCTCGAGTGCGTCGGCTCGCTCATCTGGGGCGCGTACACGTACCGGCTCGAGAACCTCCCGCTGTACGTTCCCGCGGGGCACGGACTCTTCTATCTCTCCGCCCTGCGCGCGTCGTCGCTCCCGGTCCTTGAGCGTCACGGTCGCGCGATCGTCATCACGGTCACGGCTGGCGCGAGCGCGTGGATGCTCTACGGACTGCTCGCGCGCCCGCTGCCTGACCTTCTCGGCTTCGTGACCTGGGCCATCTTCGTCCGGTTCATCGTCCGGGGACGCTACCCGCTGCTCTATGCCGTGAGCTTCGTCATGACGACGGCGCTCGAGCTGTACGGAACGTCCCTCGGGATCTGGGCCTGGTCGCCGGTCCTACCGGTGTTGATGCTGCCCGCGGGTAATCCACCGACAGGCATCGGCGCGGGCTACGCGGCGATGGATGCACTCACGCGGCGGATCGTCGGGCGGATCGAACGGCGAGTACGCGAGCCCGCGATCGAGACGTCGTCGCCCGTTACGGGCTGAACCCCTTTCTCGGGGGCGGTTGTTCGTCGTTCGATCCCACCGGCCAGCATCTGAATAGGTCCCTATGCCCGTACTACGAGCGTCCTTACGATGGCTCGCATGGTCGCCTTGTGCATCATCCGGATCATCTTCGCCGTCACGCTTCTCGCGGGTATGTCGTCGCCGGCGGCCGCCGCGAGCTCGTTGCCGGATGTGGAAGGGTCGCTATCGCGGCCGGTCGTTCCCGTTACGAGCTTCACGTCGCCGGTCGATGAGATCTCGCGGAACCAGCTCACCGCCGTCGTCACGACCTTGGACCTCGTGGAGGCGGTCAGCGCCGCTCTTCCGCGCGCCCAGGTGATCGGTGCCACCGATCCAGTGGGGCGCGTCCGCGAGAGCGGAGAGATCGCCCTCGTACCGCCGGAGATGGTCGAGCCGAGCGTGAAGACGCTGTCCTTCGAGGGCACCTACTTCTGGGATCCAGCGCTCGACTCGCGTCGTTACCCGCTCCGGATCCGCAGCGCGGGGCAGATCGACGTACGACGGCGAACCTGGTCGCTCCTCGCCGCGGGAGAAATCATCTTCGGCCGCGGCGTGCAGGAACGTATCGAGCTCAAGCACGGCGGTGACGCGCGATCGGCATTCACCGAGGTACGAGACCTCGTGCGCAGCGCCGATTTGGCGGTCGCGACGCTCGAGGCGCCCCTCTCCGGCAAACACAACTTGTGGTGCGACAGCTGCATGCGCTTCGTCGGCAACGAGAGCTACGCAGCGTCGCTCGCGGACGCGGGCTTCGACATGCTGTCGCTCGCCGCTAATCACATCGGCGACGGGGGCACGAAGGGCGTCACCGACACGGTCGCGGCACTCGACCGCAGCGGCATCGCGCATGCCGGCGCCGGGGCGAATGAGGGCGCCGCGCGAAAGCCCGCAGTCGCTCAGGTCGGCCGACTCCACGTCGCGATGCTCGCGTACAACGACGTTCCGCCGGAATCGTATGCGGCATCACCGACGCGGGCGGGAAGTGCGCTCCTCGTCCACGACGACCCGACCTACGCCGCGCTTCGCGCTGAGATCGCGGCGGCCGCGGACATCGCGGACGTCGTGGTGGTCGTCGCGCACTGGGGGATCGAATATGAGAACGCGCCTCGGCCGCAGATCGTGGCGGCGGCGCATGCGATGATCGAGGCCGGCGCGACCGTGGTCATCGGCGACCACCCGCACTGGGTGCAATCGGTCGAGACCTATCGAGGCGGCTACATCACCTACGGCATCGGCAATTTCGTCTTCGATCAGATGTGGTCGATGGAAACGCGCGAAGGGAGCATCCAGCAGCTGTTCTTCGACAACGCCAAGCTCGTGGCCGTCCGCATCCGGCCGACGATCATCGAGGATTACTTCCGCCCACGGTTGCTACGCAGCAGCGAGGCCGCGTACAGCGCGACGCTCGGCCGGATCTGGGAGCACTCGGTTTTTAGCGGGAGTCCGCCCTTGCGGCTCGAGTCTTTAGCTCGGCGGCTTGTGTTGCGCTAGACAGCGCGTCACGACAACCTTCGCCATCAGCCGACAAACGCACGCGCGGTCTGCTCGAAGAGCTCGGTCGAGAGTCGGAGCGATTCCTGATCGATCCGTTCGTTATTCGCGTGGAACATCTTGATGAACTCTCCGAAGGGGATTCGTTCGCTCATGAGCCCGTAGCCGTACGAGACGACGCCCTTCCTGCGGAAGAACCTCGCGTCCGTCGCGCCCCATACGAGGAACGGGACGGTCTCCGCACCGGGGACGAGCTTTCTCGTCACCTCGGTGAGCGTGTCCCAGAGCGGCGAACGGAGGGGCGACTCGGTCGCGGGATTGTCGCCCTCGGCCACGATCTCGACCTCGCTCCAGAGATCGCCGACCGCGTCGCGCAGCATCTGTCGCACGGCGTCACCGTCGTCGCCGGCCAGCGTTCGTATGTCGATGTCGATCTCGGCGCTGTCGGGGATGACGTTCAGCTTGACGCCCGCATGCGCGATGTTCGGTGAGAATGTCGTGCGCGTGACCGCGTAGAAGATCGGCGCGGCACCGCCGGGCGCACGGTCGAGCGCGAGGTCGAACGTCGCCGGGTTCGTCAGCGCCAGGCGCGACACCGCAGGCAGGTCGAGGCTGTCCACGATCCGGTTCCAGAGCTCACCAAGCCGAAGGGGAGCCTTGTAGCGCGCGATACGAGTGATCACTTCGGCCGCCTTTACGAGCGCGTTGTCCGATCGGTAGGGCACGGAGCCGTGCCCGGGCGTGCCGCGAACGCGAAGCCGGGTCCATTGCGAGCCCTTCTCGGCGGCCATGATCGGCAGCCTGGGCGGCCCGCCGAGCGGCAGGCGCGCGCCGCCGAACTCCGTGACGAGAAAGTCGGACTTCACGTCGTCCCACGCGTTTTGGGTGAGCCACTCGGCGCCGTATACGCCCCGCGCCTCCTCGTCCGCCATAGCGGAGTAGATCAACGTCCCTCGCGGCCGGAACCCGGACCGGATGAGCCGGCGGACGGCCACGGCCATGGCGGCGGTCACGTCAAGCATGTCGATCGCGCCGCGGCCCCACACGTGGCCATCGATGAGCTCCCCGCCGAAAGGATCGTGCTGCCAACCCGACGGCGTGACCGGCACGACATCGATGTGTCCCATGAAGTGGAGCGACGGCGCCTTTGGATCGCTGCCTTCGATCCGCACGACGAGGCTGGCCCGCCCCGACACGGGTTCGTACCGTTTCATCTCGACCCCGGGTGTGCGCAGGTAGTCCTCGAGAAGGTCAACGCTCCGGACCTCGTGCCCCGACTCGGGAGTCCCGTCGTTCACGCAGGAGTTGCGGATGAGGCGCTGGAGCACGTCGGTCGTCTCCGCGGTCACGTCCGTCACCACGCGACCATCATGCCTCCATCCGGATCTCTTCGAGATCGAGGTCCCGCTCGATGTTTCGCAGGACGTCGTCGTCGATCGCTCCGCGGTCGCGCATTTCGCGGAGCGCATCGCGCTGCGCGTCGATCACCTCGCTGCGGATCTGCCGGTGCTCAACGAGCTCCTGCTCGGCCTCGTTGCCGGGCGCCTCGTGGAGCTGCTCCTCGTGCTCGGCGCGGTGTTGGTAGCTCGCACGGAGCTGATCGATGAGCGGTCGGTGGGTCGGCCACTTCTTCTCGAGCAGGTCGATTCGCCGAAGCGCCTGGTCGATGAGCTCCTGCCGCGCGTGCGACGCCTCGTGGCCTTCGTCGTCGTCGCTCCCCAGGCCAAGCCCCCGGATGACGAGCGGCAGCGTCAGACCCTGGCCGACGAGCGTGACAAGGATCACGGTGAAGGTGATCACGATGATCGCGTCGCGGGCGGTCAGTGTGCTGCCCGGCAACGCCGAGACCGGCAGCGCGAGCGCCGCCGCGAGGGAGACCACGCCGCGCATCCCGGCCCACGAGAGGACGATCGACTCTCTGAGACGAGTGCGCCGTCGATCGTTTGACAGGAGCTCTTTCAGGTTCATCCCGAGGATCCACAGAGCGCGGACCGCGACGAGCGCCACGCTCACGAGGATGCCTACGCCGGCGAGCTGAAAGAGGGTCGTGCGATCCATCTGTCTGGAGATGCTGGCGATCTGGAAGCCGATCGATAGGAACACGACGCCGTTCAGAAGGAAGACCAGGCTCTCCCACACGGCGCGCCCGGCGAGACGTGCTTCCGAACCCATGATCTGGGAGGACCGCCTGCCGAGGTAGAGGCCGGCGGTCACCGCGGCAAGCACACCGGAGACTCCGAAGAGCTCGGCCGGAAGGTACGCCGCGTAAGGCGTGATCAGCGAGACCGTGATCTCGACGGGCGTATCGGTGAGATTCGTGCGAACCCACGCGGCGACCCAGCCGACGACGAGACCGACGAGAATTCCCCCGAGCGCCACGAACACGAAGCTCGCCAGCGAACCGACCACCGAGACGGTCGCGGCCGCCGCAGCTGCGGCGATCGCCGCGCGGTAGATCGTCAGCGCGGTGGCGTCGTTCAGAAGGCTCTCGCCTTCGAGGATGCTGACGACCCGGCGCGGGACCGCGAGGCGTTGTGCTATCGCGGTCGCGGCCACGGCGTCCGGAGGCGAAACGATCGCCCCGAGCGCGACGGCGAGCGGCCACGTCATGCCGGGCACGAGCACCATCGCCGCGGCCGCGACGACCGCGGCGCTCGCCGCGACCAGGCCGACGGCCAGGAGGCTGATGTTCTTGAGGTTCGTGCGGAAGTCGCGAATCGGGGTCAGGAACGCGCTCACATACAGGAGTGGCGGCAGCACGACGAGGAAGACGATCTCGGGGTCCAGTTCGAGTGGTGGGATCCCCGGGATGAGACCGACGACGAGCCCTCCGAGGAGGAGAAGCACTGGATACGGCACGCGGATCCGGCGCGAGACGGTCACAAGTACCGCAACGATCACTAGAAGCGCGAGGAGCAGCTCGGCCGACTTCAGTCCTGCACGCCGCCCTTCGTCATCGGTAGCGGGTCGAGCACCCGGCGCAGATCCTTGTCGGGCATGATCTTCGCGTCCTTCGCGACGTCGAAGAGCGAGCGCCGCTCAGCGAGCGCCTGCTTCACGAGCGCCGCCGCCTTCGCGTAGCCGATGTGCGGCGAGAGCGCGGTCACAGCGAGCGATGGACTCGCGTCCATGAGCTCCTGCGCGCGACCCTCGTCGACCTCCAGCCCGGCGATCGTCTTCTCGCGCAGCACCCGCAAGGCGTTCGTGAGGATCGTCGCCGAGAAGCAGTTCGCAAAGTTGATGCCCGGCATCATCACGTTCAGCTCGAGCTGGCCGGCCTGGGCGCCGTGGGCGACGGCCGTGTCGTTCCCGATCACCTGGAAGCACACCTGGTTCACCATCTCCGGGATCGCGGGGTTGACCTTGCCCGGCATGATCGACGAGCCGGGCTGCACCGCGGGGATCCGCAGCTCGCCGAAACCCGTCCGCGGTCCGGACACGAGCAGGCGAATGTCGTTGCAGATGCTCGACACCTCGATCGCCGCCGTCCGCATCCCGCTCGCGATCCGAAGGAATGGCGCCATCGACTGCATCGCCGAGAAGAGATTCTTCGCGGGCTTGATCGGCTCTCCGTACCACTCCGCCAGGTACGCGCACACGCGCTCGCTGAACTGCGGGTCGGCGTTGAGGCCGGTCCCGGCCGCGGTGCCGCCGATGCCGAGCTCGCACAGCTCCGCTCGCCCGGCGCGCAGGCGCGCAGCCGCGCCGCGGATCCTTTCCGCCCAGCCCGAAAACTCCTGACCGAACGTGATCGGCACCGCGTCTTGCAAATGGGTGCGGCCCGGCTTGACGGTGTCGGCATAACGCGATGCCTTCTCCGAGATCGCGTCGGCGAGCGTGTCGAGCTCCGAGCAGAGCGTCTTCGTGAGCTCGAGCAGCGCCAGACGCATCGCGGTCGGGGTCGTGTCGTTCGTCGACTGCGCCATGTTCACGTGGTCGTTCGGGTTCACGTGCTCATAGGTGCCGAGCTGGCCGCCGAGGATTTGGTTCGCGCGATTGCCGATGACCTCGTTCACATTCATGTGGAACGAGACCCCAGCGCCCGAGTGGAATACATCGACAACGAATTGATCCATGTGTTTGCCGGCGAGGATTTCGTCGCACGCGGCGAGGATGGCGTCCTTCCGCCGCTCGTCCAGGCGCCCGGCCTCGCTGTTCGCAAGCGCCGCGGCCCGCTTGATCCGAACGAAGGCTCGGATAAACGCGGGAAAGGCGCGATAGCCGCTGATGGGGTAGTTCTCGACGGCTCGCTGGGTCTGCGCGCCCCACAGGGCTGTGGCGGGAACTTCGATCTCGCCTAGCGTGTCACGCTCGCGACGAGAGCTCACCGCGAACGTACAATAAACGTTCCGAAGTGCAGAAGAACCGGCTGACCTGGATGATCGGCGGTCCCCAGGGAAGCGGAATCAACGCCTCCGCCGAAGTGTTCGCAAAGGCTTGCTCGCGAGCGGGTCTGCGCGTCTACGCGAACATCGAATACCACTCGAACATCATGGGAAAGCACTCCTTCTATCGGGTCCGCGTCGACGACGAGGACGTGCGCTCCTACAAGGACAAGGCCGACATCCTCGTCGCGCTCGACCTCGAGACCCTCGCCGGTGACGGCGACCATCGCCGCTGGGCCACGCACTACGGCCACCTCGCGGAGATCAACGATGGCGGTGGCGTGATCTTCGACAGCGAGATCGGGTTCGATCCGGCAACCGCGAACCGACCCGACCTGCGCTTCTACGCCGTGCCGTTCATGGAGATCATCAAGAAGGCCCTCGAGGAGGTCGGCAAGGGCGAGCAGGCGCGTCGGTATGAGGTCATGAAGAACACGGTCGGCCTCGGCGCATCGCTCGCGCTCTGCGAGTACCCATTCGATCTCGTGGCCGAAGTCATCCGCTCGCAGTTCAAGGGCAAGCGGGCCGAGGTCGGCGAGCTGAACGTGCGCGCCGCGAAGCTCGCCTTCGAGCACGTGAAGCAACACGAGAGCGCGAAGGACTTTCCCTACACCCTCAAGCCGGGCAAGGAGCCGAAGGCGCGCCTCCTCGCGAAGGGCTACGAGATCCACGCGATCGCCAAGCTGAAGGCCGGCTGCGCGTTCCAGACCTACTACCCCATCTCGCCGGCAACGGACGAAAGCGTCTTCCTCGAGCGCCAGCAACGCGACTACAACCTGCTCGTGGTGCAGTGCGAGGACGAGATCAGCTCGATCAACATGGCGGTCGGCGCGGCGCACATGGGCGTGCGCGCAGCGACCGCGACGAGCGGTCCCGGTTTCGCGCTGATGGTCGAAGGCATCGGCTTCGCCTCGATCACCGAGTGCCCAGGACCGGTCCTCGTCATGTATCAGCGCGGCGGCCCGTCGACCGGCATGCCCACGCGGCAGGAGCAGGGCGACCTGCAGTTCGCGCTGCATCCGGCGCAGGGAGACTTTCCTCACATCGTCATCGCGCCGGGCGACATGCGCGAGGCCTACCAGGACACGTTCTCAGCCTTCAACTGGGCCGAGCGCTACCAGATGCCGATCATCGTCCTCTCCGACAAGAAGCTCGCGTCGGTCTACACGACGATCGACAAGCTCGAGCTCAAATGGGATCAGATCGACCGGGGCGAGCGGTTCACCGGCTCGGAGTGGACCGCTGTGGACGCCAAGGGCGCGAACGACGCGGGCTCGCAGGCCGGCCACAACGGGAATGGCCACGGCACGATGGACCTTGCGAACGTGAAGGAGTACCTCCGCTACGCATTCGCGAAGGACGGGATCTCGCCCCGCTCTCGCCCGGGCGTCAAGGGTGGCCGGCACTGGATCACCAGCGACGAGCACGACCCCGACGGACACATCACCGAGGGCGTCGAGATGCGCGTCGCGATGATGGAAAAGCGCATGGGCAAGCTCAAGCTCGCACAGAACGCCATCCCGCGAGAGCAGCAGTACTTCCTGCACGGCCCGGCGGACGCCGACCTCACGGTGCTCGGCTGGGGCTCGACGAAGGGCACGATCCTCGACGCGCTGAAGGTCCTCGAGGCGCAGGGCAAGAAGATCAACTTCCTGCAGTGCCGTCTCATGCGGCCGTTCCCTGCGCAGGCGATCGGCGACATCCTGCGCAAGGCGAAGAAGATCGTGTCGATCGAGGAAAACTACTCGGGCCAGCTCGCGCAGCTCGTACAGGAGCAGACCGGCGTGATGATCGATCAGCGCATCAACAAGTTCGACGGCCGTCCGTTCAGCGAGGACGAGGTCGTGAACGCGCTCGCGAAGGTCTACGACGGCGCGACGGCCGAACCGGTGGTGACGCGTGTCCATTAACACGCCCGCGAAGCCGCTCACGATCAAGGACTACAAGAGCGATCTGCACAACGACTGGTGCCCTGGCTGCGGCGATTTTGGCATCCTCACCGGCATCCAGATGGCGCTGCAGCAGCTGCAGATCGAACCTGACAAGCTCGCGGTCTACAGCGGCATCGGGTGCAGCGGAAAGACGCCGCACTACATCAACGGGTACGGCTTCCACACGCTGCACGGCCGCGTGCTCACCGTCGCGACCGGCGGTCGTCTCGCGAACACCGACCTCACCGTGCTTGCCCTCGGCGGCGACGGCGACGGCTACGGGATCGGCGCCGGGTACTTCGTCGGTGCGGGACGCCGCAACGCCGACTTCGCGTACATCGTCCACAACAACAACGTGTACGGACTCACGAAGGGCCAGGCCTCACCCACCCTGTCGAAGGGCAAGAAGACGAAGTCGATGCCCGAGCAGGCGATCCAAGACGGCATCAACCCCGTCGCCATGGCGGTCGCCTCGGGCTACACCTTCATCGCGCGCGGCTACGCGCTCGAGCCGAAGTACCTCGCATCGATCATCGTGAAGGCGATCCAGCACAAGGGCTCGGCGCTCGTCGACGTGCTGCAGACGTGCCCCACGTACAACGATCTCTACACGAAGGAGTGGTACGAGGGAGCGGATCTTCCGGAGAAGCGCTCACGCCTCTACAAGCTCGAGGACAAGGGCTACGACGGGAGGGTCCAGGACCCGACGGATACGCAGGAGATCGTCGCGAAGAAGGCGGCGGCCGTCGCGCGAAGCTACGAGACGGACCCGATCCCGATCGGCATCTACTACCAGGTCGAGCTCCCGACGTACGAAGACGCCGTCGGTCAGCGGATCCCCGCGCTCGCGGAGAAGCCGCTCG
>VBIZ01000102.1 GCA_005880575.1 Chloroflexota bacterium
CCATATATGAAGGCGAGTCGGCTCGCTCTCGCCGCCCGCAAGCGAATGGGATTGACCCAGCGTGAGCTCGCAAAGCGCACCGGAATCTCGCAGCCGATGATCTCTTCGATCGAGCGCGGCCTTCAGGATCCACGCTACAGCACACTGGAGCGGATCTTTCGCGCCTGCGATCTCGAGCTCGACGTAGTGAACGTCGCCGGTGGCGGAGTTGACCGCACGCAGTTCATGTCGACGCTGCCCCTGACTCCCGAGGAACGCTTGCGGCGGTCCGTCGTCGCAACTCGCGCGATCAACGCGCTCGTGAGGAATGCAAGGCGCGTCCGCTAGACAAGGTCGTGTTCGACCCGCGGCCGATCCTTGGCGTCTTGGTACGGCACGAGGTGCGGTTCGTCGTTATCGGCGGTATCGCGGCCTCTCTCCAAGGTTCCACCACGATCACCAACGACTTTGACATCTGCTATGCCCGTGACCATGAGAATCTCGAGCGACTGGTGAGAGCGTTGACGGAGCTCGCTGCGACTCTTCGCGGCCCGCGGGAGCCCGTCGCGTTTCGTCTGGACGCTCGGACTATCAAGGCCGGTCTGAACTTCACCTTCGATACGAAGTACGGACCCTTCGACTGCCTCGGCTCGGTAGCCGGGAGCTTCGACTACGAACAGCTAAGACGAAATTCCGATCTGATGAACCTCGTCGGCACGAATGTTTCTGTTGCGTCGCTGGACGATCTGATCCGAATGAAGCGCGCCGCAGGTCGGAATAAGGACCTGATCGAAGTCGAGAATCTATCCGCGTTGCGAGAAGTTCGAGACTCACACAGGAGGGCGTAGCCCGCCCAGCGACCCGGCGAACGAGACCACCCCTATCCTGAGGTGGAATGCGTGACCGCGGGCGTGGCGGTGACGGCGGGCGGGACTGGGGAAGCATCGACTGGTCAAACATCGACCTCTCGGGTTTCGGCAGGGGCGGCGATCGCATACCGGGCCCATCGCGCCGAGTGGTCGTCCTCGCGATCGTCATCTTCCTCATCCTTCTCATCCCGGTCCTGATCGGCCCGTTCGTCGGCTTCCTGACAGACCTCCTCTGGTTCCGTAGCCTCGGCCTCGAGTCCGTCTACCTGCGGCGGTTCACCGCCGGCTTCTACGCGTTCGCGGTATTCGCCGCGGCCTTCTTCATTCTTGCGTTGCCGAACGTGTACTTCGCGCTGCGCCCGCAGGTGCCGCGCGTCGTGGTCGATGCCGATCGCCGAAGGCGCGGCGCGCTGCCGACGACCCTCCGGTTCATGTGGCTTCTTCTGATACCCGCGTTCTTCTTCGGGATCGCGGGCGGGGACCAGTGGGACATGCTGCTCCGCTGGGTCAATCAGGTGCCCTTTGGCGCGACGGATCCGGTGTTCGGGCGCGACATCGGCTTCTACTTCTTCACGCTGCCCGTGCTCGAGTTCGTCCGCGGCTGGCTCCTCGTTGCGCTCATCGTCATCGCCATCGGCGTCGTGACCCTGTACTTCGTGCGCGGCGTCATCGGGGTCGCGACGGGCTCTCTTGCCAGCGCCGACATACGCGTCGCGGGGCGGACCGCGCTCGCGCTCGCGCGACCGGCACGCGCGCACCTCTCCATCCTCGGTGGGCTCTTCCTCGCGCTGATCGCGAGCGGCTACCTCCTCGACCAGTTCGAGCTGCTGTTTCGGCAAGAGACCGTGCTCGTCGGCGCCGGCTACACGAGCATCAACGCGCGACTGCCGGCGCTCACCATCCTCACCGTGATCGTCGGCATCGCGGCCCTGGCGTGCTTCGCGAATGCCTTCCGCGGAACGCTCTGGATCCTCGGCGGTTCGATCGTCCTCTGGTTCGCGGCGAGCCTCGTTGTCGGAGGCATCTACCCGGCGCTGATCCAAAACTTCATCGTCTCGCCCGACCCGTTGAATAAGGAGCGCGCCTACATCGCGCGGAACATCCAGGCGACGCGCCAGGCGTACTCGCTCGCGACGATCGACGAATCGGCGTTCGATGTCGGCGCCGCGCCGACTGCGGCCGACGTGCGGACCGACCTCTCCGATATCACGACCGTTCGCCTGTGGGACTACCGCCCGCTTTTGGCTGCGTTCACGCAGCTCCAGGGACTCCGCCAGTACTACACGTTCAACGATGTCGACATCGACCGATATCAAATCGGCGGCAAGGAAACGCCGGTCTTCCTCTCGGCGCGTGAGCTCTCGGCCAACAGCCTGCCGGCACAGGGCTGGCTGAATCGGCACCTCATCTTCACCCACGGGTTCGGCGCGGTGGCAACCGCGGTCGGCGCCGTCGACAGCGCGGGCAAGCCGCTCTTCGCCGTCAGCGACATCCCGCCGGTCGGCGAGCCCAAGATCGACCAGCCGCGGCTCTACTACGCCGAGCTCCCGAGCGACTACGCCATCGTCGACACGAACCAGCCAGAATTCGACTACACCACGGTCCAGGGCAACGTCACCACGCAGTTCAGCGGCACGGGCGGGATCGGCATCAGCTCACCGTGGGACCGCTTTCTCTTCACGCTGCGGCTCGGAGATTTCCCGAACCTCTTGGTCTCGAACCAGATCACGTCGGAGAGCCGGCTCCTCTTCCATCGACAGATCCTGCCTCGGGAGCGACTCATCGCGCCGTTCCTCCAGTACGACCCTGATCCGTATCTCGTGATCGCGAACGGGAAGCTCTATTGGATGAACGACGCATTCACGACCGGCGATCGCTACCCCTACAGCGAGAACTTCTCCGCGCTCGGTTTCGGGTCGACGTCGATCGCAGGGGGTCATCTCAACTACGTGCGCAACAGCGTGAAGGTCGTGACCGACGCGTACGACGGATCGATCACCTACTACGTCGTCGACGACAAGGACCCGGTGATCCAGAACCTTCGCAAGATCTATCCGGCGCTCTTCAAGTCGATAGCGGAGATGCCCGATGCGCTGCGGGTCCACATCCGGTATCCCGAGTCCCTCTTCAGCATCCAGACGCAGATCTTCGCCCTGTACCACATGACGAATCCCGACGACTACTTCAACCGCAGTGACGCGTGGAAGATCGCGAACGAGATCTTGGTGCAGGGCGGGCCCAAGCAACCCATCGAGCCGTACTACGTCACGACGCGCCTGCCCGGCTCGGACCGGCCGGAGTTCGTCCTGTTCGTGCCCATGACCCCGGCCGGCGGAGCGCGCGACAACATGGTGGCCTGGATCGCCGGCCGCGCCGACGCGCCCGATTACGGCAAGCTGCGCGTGCTCACCTTCCCGCGCGATCGCACGATCCTCGGCCCGGCCCAGGTCGAGGCGCTTGTCGACGCCGACTCGTCCATACGCCAGCAGTTCACGTTGCTGTGCGGCGGCGGCGGCGCGAGCTGCATCCGCGGCAACCTTCTCGTGCTTCCGACGGGCAACAGCTTCGTGTACCTCGAGCCCGTCTACGTGCAATCGACGCAGAGCAGCATCCCCGAGCTCCAGCGCGTCATCCTGGCGACGCAGGACAAGGTCGTCATGACCGAATCATTCACGAAGTCGATCGAGGCGCTTTTCGGAGCGGGCACGATCGCGACACCACCGCCGACAACGACCCCACCACCGACCACTACGCCGCCGCCGACGACCACCCCGCCACCGACGACCACTCCACCGTCCGATATCGCGGCGCTCGTGAAATCGGCCACGGATCACTACAACGCGGCGCAGGCCGCTCTCAGGGCGGGGGACTTCGCGGAATACGGGCGCCAGTTACAGCTTCTCCAGGACGATCTCGCGAAGCTTCGTACCGCCACAGGTCAGTAACGCTCTCTCAACCGAGCGAACCCTAGAATTCGGTCTTCTTGAGCAATCCCGTGCGTGTGGGTGTGATCGGGGCGGGCTACTGGGGGCCGAACATCGTGCGCAACCTGCACGAGGCGCCCGGGGCGGACCCCGTGGCGGTCGCGGACCTCTCGAAGGAGCGGCTCGACGTCATCAGCAAGCGCTTCCCGGCCGTGCGGGTGACGACCAATTACCGCGATCTCATGGATGACCCGTCGATCGACGCGATCTGCATCGTCACGCCGGTCGGCACCCATCGGAAGCTCGCCGAGGAGGCGTTCGCGGCAGGGAAGCACGTGTTCGTGGAGAAGCCGCTCGCCCACACGGTGAGCGATGCCGAGGCGATCGTGCGGGCGGGCGAGCGTGCGGGCAAGACCCTCATGGTCGGCCACACCTTCGTCTACAACCCGGCCGTCGTGGCGGTGAAGCAGATCCTCGACTCGGATGGGATCGGCCGCGTTCACTACATCGAGAGCCAGCGCGTGAATCTCGGCCTGCATCAGTTCGACATCAACGTGCTCTGGGACCTCGGGCCGCACGATGTCTCGATCACGCTCTACTGGCTCGACGAGGAGCCGCTCTGGGTCCAGTGCACGGGCGCGTCCTACGTGCAGCCGACGATCGAGGACGTGGTGTTCCTCCAGATCGGTTTTCCATCGGGAGCGATCGCAC
>VBIZ01000103.1 GCA_005880575.1 Chloroflexota bacterium
ATCCCGCGTGGCTTGTTCAGAAGCACGTAGCGATGTGGCACAGGCGGCGCCACCGGATGGCCATCGACCTCGATTCGCGCATCGGGCGCGACCCTCGTGCCCATCTCGCGGATCACCTCGCCGCCGACGCGCACGCGCCCCTCGCGCATGAGCTCCTCAGCCGCGCGCCGCGATGCCACACCGCGGTCGGCGAGCACCTTCTGCAACCGGATCAACCCAGCTCGCTCGCCCTCGCCGACTCCGCTCCCTCGAGGACGAGCGCGCCCTCGGGACTCAGCGCGCGCGGCAGCTCGTCGAGGCTTTGCAGGCCGAAGCATTCGAGAAACTCCCATGTCGTCCCGTACAGAATGGGCCGACCGGGGGCCTCTTTGCGACCCCGCTCCTCGATGAGCCGTCGCGACGCGAGGGTGTAAAAGGTCTGGTCGCAGTTCACGCCCCGAATCGCCTCGACCTCGGCGCGGGTGACCGGCTGTCGGTACGCCACCACCGAGAGCGTCTCCAGGGAGGCCGGCGAGAGCCGCAGGCGGTCGGCGCCGAGGTACGCGGCGACCTGCGGAGCGTGTGCCGGTGCTGTGACGATCTGCCACTCGTCTCCGGAGCGCTGGAGCCGGAGGCCGGTGCCCTCGTAAGCGGCGGCCAGCTCCGCGAGCGCGTTCTCGACCGCGCGCGGCGTCGCGCCCGCGATGCGGCCGAGCTCGCTCCGAGTCACGGGCTTCTCCGCGACGAAGAGGACCGCTTCGATGGCGTTGGCTAGGTCTGAGCGGATGCGGCTTCCCTCCTCGTGATCACGATGTCCGCGAACAGCTCGTCCTGGGTCAGATCGATGACGCCGCGCCGGTACAGATCCAGCAGTGCGATGAACGTGACAACCGCGAATCCGACCGTGGGACCGTCGCCGAGGAGCGTAGCGAAGCTCACCCGCTCCTGCGATGCGACGAGCGCCTCGATCTCGGCGGTCCGCTGCTCGACGGAATATCGCTCGCCCGGGGCGACGATTTCCTCCTCGCGCTGCCGTGTCGCGAGCGCGAGCACGCGCCCGAATGCGAGAGCCAGCGCATCGACCTCACCGCCCCGCGGCGGCAGCTCCACGGTCCCGCCTTCGCGATGGAACGCGCGCTCCCCCGCCCGCAACCGCGCGCCCAGCGCGCTCGCCCGTTCGCGCACGACGGCGTACTCCAGGAGCCGAGCTCGCAGCTCCTCCTCCGATTCGGCGTCCTCTTCGCGCAGCGGCTCGAGCGATGGCAAAAGGCTCCGTGCTTTCAGCAGGACGAGCCGCGAAGCGAGCGCGAGGAAGGCCGAGACCTCGTCGGCCGGCAGCGCGGACATCGCGCGCACACGCGCGAGGTACGCGTCCGCGAGATCGCCGAGACGCACGGTGAGGATGTCGAGCTTTTTCTCCTCGACGAGCTCGAGAAGCAGGTCCAGCGGCCCGTCGAAGCCCTCGACGCTGACGCGCGGCGCCTGCGACTCCATCACGGGAGGGCCTCGCGGTCCGCGCGAGCGAGAAGGCGCTCGTCCTCCGTTACCGGGCGCTGGTGGTGACGCGCGATGAGACGCACGACGCGCTCGGACGCCCCGTCGTTGCGCGCCATCTCCGCCCCGCGGCGCGCGTGGTCGAGATAGCGCGCGAACGTCGACCGACCCCGCGCGAGACGCGCGCGCACGCGCGGCGCGGCATCCAACAGCACGCCGGCGACGCGGTGCCAGAGAAGCGTGTTCGCGGGCTTCGCGGCGTCGTGCAGGATCCCGGCGACGACGAGCTCCTCGTCGGCGCCAAGCTGCCGGAGGATCCGCGCGGTCTCGGTCGCATGACGGTCGTCCGCCCCGGCCGAGCCGAGGTATCGCGCCGTTTGCTGCACACGGTGGAGCACCGCTAGAACCTCGAGCCCGTGAACAGCTGGAAGAGGAAGAGGGCGGGTCCAAAGACGAGCGTGCGCAGCACCTGAGCGCCAAAGAACAGCAGCAGGAGCAGGAGGATCGGGCCGTATTGCTGATAGCTGCGCCAGGTGTACTTCTGCTGTGGCGGAAGCAGTCCGTACACGACATTCGCCCCGTCGAGAGGCGGGATCGGTACCAGGTTGAACACCGCAAGCACGCAGTTGTAGAAGACGATCAGCTCGAGGACCCTCCCATATGCGCCACCCGGCAGGTCCGCACCGCCGAAACGCAGCGGAAGCGCGCACACGAACGCAAGCACGAGGTTCGCGAACGGGCCAGCGAGCGCCACGCCACTCACCCCCAGAGCTGAGCGGAGACGCGACTCGTTGAATGGCACCGGCTTCCCGTAGCCAAACCCGGCGAGAACGATGAGGAGTGTCCCGAAGGGGTCGAGGTGGGCCATCGGGTTGAGGCTGAGCCGCCCCATGAGCCGCGCTGTGTCGTCTCCGAGTCGCGTTGCGGCGTACGCATGCATGAACTCGTGCACGGTGATGCCGAGGACGATCGCGATGACAAATCCGATGAATCCGATCGGGTCCTGGGGTGCTCGCTGCACCGGTGAAACGAGCGTGCCGCTCAGGAAGGCGAGCAGGAGAACGAGAAGGCCAATGATGAGCAGCGGGTTGGTTGATCCGGGTCCCGATCCGCGGAGGCCTCGTGCGATCACTCACTTACGAGTCTAGGGTGCGCGGTGCGATACCTGAGAGAATCAGCGGTAATGCTCCCGCGATCGGGAGCGCGGGGGACGGCCGATGGGTCAGGCGGTGTGGACGGGCAGCATCAGCTTCGGTCTCGTGAGCATCCCGGTGAAGCTTTATCCGGCCACCGAGCCCAAGGACGTTCGTTTCCACCTCTACGACCGGCGCACCGGCAAGCGCCTTCGCTACGAGCGCGTGACCAGGGACACGGACGCGCCGACGTTCGAGCCGGAGCTTCCCTCAGAGCCGTCCGCGGCCGACGAGCGCGACGAGTCTCCCACGCCGACCCGCTACGAACAGCGCCTTCCCGAGATGGACGCGCCGGCGCGGCCGGTCGAGCGCGAAGACATCGTGCGTGGTTTCGAGATGCCGAGCGGCGACCTCGTGACCGTCACCGACGAGGAGCTCGTCTCGATCGCTCCCGAGCGGAGCCGGACCATCGAGATCGAGGAGTTCGTCGATCTCGCGCAGATCGACCCCGTCTTCTACGAGAAGAGCTATCACGTCGCCCCTGCTCGCGGCATGGGTGCCGACAAGCCTTACGCCCTTCTACTTCGGGCCATGCAAGGCGCCGGGATGGTCGGGATCGGACGATTCGTCTTGCGCACCAAGCCGCACGTCGTCGCCATCCGCCCGCTGAAGGACGCGCTCGCCCTCGAGACCCTGTTCTTCGCCGACGAGGTGCGAAGCCCCGCCGAGCTGATCCGCGGACTCGGGGATGTCGCGATCTCCGACCGCGAGGTCAAGACCGCGCGGCAGCTCATCACCGCGATGGCGGCCGAGTGGGTGCCGGAGAAGCACGCCGATGTCTACCGGGAGGAGCTCCTCGAGCTTCTCCGAAGCAAGCCCGCCGCAACAGCCGCCGAGGGGATCCCGACCGCGGGCGAGACTCCCGTGGGCGATCTCATGGCCGCCCTCCGAGCGAGCGTCGAGGCCGCCAAGAGCAAGGGAGCGAAGAAGACCCCGCGCTCGAGGCGAGCCGGCTAGCTCAGGAACGGCTGGCGATCCGACCCAGGAGGAGTCGCCGTCGCGGAACGCGGCGCGCGCTCCACCGGAACGCGGAACGGATCATGCCGACTGCATCCGCATCGGTTGGCTTCCCGACCACGTGCACGTCCGCGTACGGCTGGCCGCGCTCGACGCGATCGCCGACTTTCGCGTGCAGCACGATTCCCGTCCGGTGATCGATCGGGTCGCCCTTCTTCTCGCGACCCGCGCCCAGTCGGACGGAGCCGATGCCGATCTGGTCGGCCGCGATCGCCGAGACAAACGCGGTCCGCGGCGCGCGGAGGGTCTCGACTTTCGGGGCGCGCGGCAGCTTCGTGGGATCGTCCACCTGCGAGACATCGCCGCCCTGCGCCGCGACGAGATCGCGAAACTTGGCGAACCCGCTGCCGTCGAGGAGCGCGCGGTCGATCCGCGCAAGCGCTGATCTTGTGTCGCGCGCCTTCCGGCCGCGCACGAGCATCTCAGCGCCCGCCGCGCGCGTCAGCTGCACGAGGTCGGCCGGACCGTTGCCGCGGAGCGTCGCGATCGCCTCAGCGATCTCGAGACTGTTCC
>VBIZ01000078.1 GCA_005880575.1 Chloroflexota bacterium
AGGAGGTTGAGCGAGAAGACGCCCGCCGCCACCGACAGCGGGATCGTGAGCGTCAATGCGACGCTCAGCGCGTCGCAGCCGATCAGCAGCTTGCGCTTGTCGGCGCGATCGATCAGGACGCCGAGGAGTCCGCCGAAGAACACGTACGGCAGCGCCTGAACCAGGCGCAGCGTTGCCGCCGCCGCGATCGAGTGGGTCAGGTCGAGGATGAGGAGCGGTAACGCGAGACGCGCGACCTCGTCGCCGAGTCCGCCGAGCCCGACGGAGCCGGAGAAGGCCGCGAACCATGGATGGCGCAGCGGGCCGAGCCGCATACCGGGCGAGCATACGAACGAGCGGACCGTCGCGGCACGCTGCTTGCGAGAGACACGAGCGATTTACCACGAGGAGGTTCTAAATGGGCCAGGTAAACGTGAACCCCCCGGGTGGGCCGGTCGTGTCGAACGATGGCGGATTTGGCGCTGGAATGATCATCGGGATCATCCTGCTCATCCTCATCGTCCTCGTTCTGATCTTCTACGCCGGTCCCCAAATCTTCAGGGGCTCGCCCACCAACACGCGGTCCTTCCTGGACATTCTGTCCATGATCTGACCGCGCAGACGCGGTGACTTGGGCGGTGGCGCCGGGCACGGGCTCGGCGCCATCGCCATGCTTAGCGTGTGAAGCGCGTCCTCTTCCTCTGCTCCCACAACGCCGCGCGCTCCCAGATGGCTGAAGGCTTCCTGCGGAAGTACGCGGGCGATCGCTTTGTGGTCGAGAGCGCCGGAACGAAGGCGACGAAGGTCCATCCTCTCGCCGTGCGCGCGATGAGCGAGGTCGGCGTCGATATCGCCGGACAGCGAAGCAAGTCGGTCGACGACGTCGGCGAAGCATGGGATGTCGTCGTGACGGTGTGCGATGCCAACTGCCCGATCCCGCCGCGGTCGGGTCTGAAGCTCCGCTGGTCGTTCCCGGATCCGGCGCTTGCGGGAGGCGCCGAGGAGGACCGCCTCGCCGCCTTCCGCACGGTGCGCGACGGTATCGAGAAACGGGTGCGCTCGCTCGCCGCGCGGCTCGGTTGATCTTCACTCCCGACGCAACCTCGTTACACCGCGCCGACCGGCACGACGAATGCTCGTTCGTCTGGGTGCGCTTCTTCGGAGGCGACATTCTCTTGGAGGCCATGTGAAGATGCAGGAGAAGAAGGACCAGCCGGGTCAGGGCGACATGGGTGGCCCGCAGAAGCAGTATCCGGGCGACGAGACCGGCAAGCAGGGCGGCCAGGGCGATGTCGGCAAGAAGGGCGGCAGCGGCGACGTTGACCAGCCCGAGAAGAAGCTCTAGTGCAGGAGAAAGATCTGCCCAAGCGTCCGGGTGAGTACGGACCGGATGACGTTGGCAAGAAGGGTGGAGCTCCGGTCGAGAATCCGAACATCGAAGGGCCCACCGACATACCCGACAAGGGTGGCGACGTCAGGCACCCACCGGCTTAGTCCCTCGACAACTGAATAGAACGTACACCGAAGAGCGCCGGCCAATACCCGGCGCTCTTCGTTCGTGTCAGGAGCCGTTGTTCAGCGTGTTGATGGCGCCGCTTCCCTCGAGGAGCTGACCGAAGACGGCGAAGATGGCGTATCCCGCGATGACGGCCGTCACGATCAGCGCCGCGACCATCCCCAGCGAGAGAAGCGCGGTCTGACGCGTCGCGGATTCACGCGACAGCTGCTTCTCCATGACCCGATACGCAACGCTTCCGATCTGGACCGCGGACCGTGCGATGAGGAAGACGCCGCCGGCGATCCCCGCCCCGATGGCGAGCCAGATCAGGATCGCCCACTCGGTCGATGTCACCGTGTCGGATTTTGCGCCACTCGTCGCCGGCGCTCATGAGAAATCACCACGAAAAACGGGTGAGACCGCCCCCATACGGGGGTGTATCGAAAGCTGACTAGCGTCGTTCCAAGACCAGATGCCCCGGAGCCCGTAGATCGTCCAGGACGCCGGCGTCACCGGTGAGACGGCAAGAGGAACGGAACAGCGCGGTATCGACGCCGCGCTCGTCAAAGCCGCCCAGACCGGAGACGCCTCAGCGTTCGGTCAGCTCTACGAGCGCTATCGCGACCCGGTCTATCGGTACTGCTTGTCGAGGACCGGCGCGAAACACGAGGCGGAGGACCTGGTAGCCGACGTGTTCATCCGCGCGATGCAAGCGCTCGACCGGTACGAGGACCGCGGGCTGCCGTTCGTGGCGTTCCTCTTCCGGATCGCGCGCAACGCCGCGATCGACAAGAGCCGCCGGACCAGACCGGACATGTCGATCGACGAGCTCGTGAACCACCCCGAGTCCGGGCAGAACGTCGAGGCCGAGGCCGCGCGCTCGATCGAGCGAGACGTTCTGTTCAACGCGATGTCAAAGCTGAAGCCCGACTACCGCGAAGTCCTCCTCCTGCGTTTTGTCGAGGGGTACGGTGCCGCGGATGTGGGACGCATGACCGGTCGAAGCGAAGGTGCGGTGCGCACGCTGCAGCACCGCGCGATCGACCGTCTCCGCAAGGAGCTCGATCGCATGGGCGAGCTTTCCCTCTTCGAGCGCGTCTCCGGTGAGGACGCCGCCGAGTGATGCAGGATTCTCTCGCCCGCGCGCTCGGCGGTCTCAAGGGCGCGCGCATGGACGATGTGGCCGCGGATGCGATCGGCCAACGGCTGCAGGTGGCGTGGACCGAGCGTGCCGCGCGCCGGCGTCCGCGGTTTGCGATACCGCGCTTCGCGCCCGCGCTGGCGGTCGCCGCTCTCGTCATCCTCGTCGCGTTCTCGACGATGCGGGCCACCGCCGACAGCGCGCTGTACGGCGCGCGGGTCGCGGTCGAGGATTCGCTTGTCGCGTTCCAGTCCGACCCGGTCGGCTATCTGAGCCAGCTGTACACCGAGCGCCTCGAGGAGGCGGCGCGATTCGAAGCCAGCGGGAACGCGCTCGCGGCTTCGCGCGCACGGAGCGCGCAGGGACAGGCGCTGCGGCTCTTGACTCAGATCTCGCCGGAGCCTGCGCAGTCACCCGAGCCGTCGGCGAGCACGGCGATCAGCGTGCCGTCGCCGAGCGCGACTCCCGATACGACCGCGTCGCCGACGGAGTCTCCGACGCCTGCGCCCACCCCGACCCCGCGGCCAACGACCGGGCGCACGGCGACCCCGAAACCCGCCACGCCGTCGCCGACCCCGACACCGAAGCCGACGACGACGACGACAAAGCCGTCGATCACGCCGACGCCCACGCCGATGGACGTCCACGCCTATGGCTACGTGCTCTACGCGGACGGATCGCCGGTGGACGGCGCGTGCGTTTCGACATCGCTCGACGGGCTCTGCGTCGCGGGCTCCGTCAACGGCAGGATCGACCTGCACTTCAGCGCGAAGAAGGGTCAGTCGATCACGCTGTACGTCCGCAACTACGACGCGGCACGCGGTGGCACGCTGCATGGCAAGGTCACGGTCACCGTCGGCGGCCCCGACGTCGCGCTCGGCACGATCACGCTTCGCTGAGCGCTGGCTGCTGAGTAGCGCCGGGGGTCCTCTTCGCTCGGCCCCTCGTGGGATCGCGATGGACCGCCGGTCAGGGGCCGCTCGCTCAGAAGACCCCGGCGCTGCCCACTCGCTCGCTCGCTCACAAGACTCGACACCCGAGGCGCCAAAGCGTCGACCAGCCCGCCTGGCTCCCCTGCGGGGCACACGCTGTGCATCCGAACAGGCAGATGGCTCGCTCGTCCGCGCTAGCGCGCGTCCCCGTGCTGCGTTCGACTCACGCCCCGCTCGGCGCGATCGTCAACATCACCCTGCGCCTTGCGATCCTGGCGATGAGCGTCGACGCGATGGTGAACGGGGCCGACCCTCGGTTCGCGGGGAAGGCCTTGGCGCCGCGCGACATCATCATCTCCTTCGGCTTCGCGATGCTTTTCCCGCTTTTCTGGCGCCTTCGGTACCGCGGGCGGGAATGGCGCGAGTACCCCTGGTGGTTCGACAGCCTGTACCTATCGCTCTTCGCATTCGACATGGCGGGGAACTCGCTCGGCCTCTATAACTCCTTTCCCGGTGCGTTCAACGATGTCACGCACACCTATGGGAACGGCGCGCTCACCATCGTGCTCGCTGGCGCGTTTGGATTCACGACGCTCGAGGCGATGGGTCTCGCGACCATGCTGCACCTTGTGCTGCAGGTCGAGGAGCTCTATGGGGACAAGTTTCTCGGCACACACAACTTCCTCGGTGCCGAACTCGAATACCAGCAGTTCATCGGCGGGCTGGTCGCCGTTCTCGTGGCTGGCGGCATCTGGTACGCCTCGGCCCGGCTGCGCGCGAAGCGGGCCAAGCGCCTCCGGAGGCCCGCCCGCTAGCCATTAAGTGCGCTCGCACTCCATGTCTCTGCGCCGTAGACGGCCGTTCGAAGCTGTCCCAACGAGCCAAGGAACATTGACCGACCCTCCCAAACGGGCGGCTGACTCCCGATCAGATCCCTAACTTCTCGGTCGTGGGCTCGAGGTCTAAGTCCTACCGCGCGCGTACGCGTTCACGCTCGCAGCACGGACTGCGGATCTCGTTCCGCGGCGGATGATGGGCCTATGAGGTTCATCCTTCGACTGCGTGCGGTCCTGATCCTCGCGGCGTTGGTGGCGTGCGACTGCTCGCCCACGGCATCGACGCCGACGCCGACGGCGAGCGCTACGACGACGGCGCCAGAGTCTCCCCAAGCCACTACGAGTGCTGCGACAGCCCCGACCACGACCCTCGCAGCGACGCCGACCGGAACGCCCGTCTCGCTTCCAACGCAGGCGCTGCTGAGCGCGCCATCACGCGACGTTGTCTGGACGCTTGTCGGCGGTGCCCGCCTCTTCCTCTCGATCGATCGCGGTGCGACGTGGTCGGAGCGTGGGCTCCCCGCGGGGGCGCAGTCCGGGGAGATTGCCTTCGCGAATGATCGCGATGGTGTGATCCTCGGCGCCGCACCGCGCATTACGCCGTGTCCGCAGCAGCAGCCGACGCTCTGGTCGACGCGCGACGGCGGCGCGACGTGGGCGAAGGTCAGCCCACGAGGCATTGCCGACGAAGGCTGCAAGACGGGTCCAGCGATGATCGACGCGCAGCGGGCATTCCTCGGTGCATCTGGCGGGGCGAGCGCTCCGGCGATCTATCGGACGACCGATGGCGGCGCGACATGGGCGGCGGCCACGCTGCCCGACCCGCCCGGATTCGCGT
Organism: Chloroflexota bacterium; assembly: GCA_005880575.1. GTDB lineage: Bacteria > Chloroflexota > Limnocylindria > P2-11E > P2-11E > 3-1-20CM-2-70-9. Next base: position 5,225 of record VBIZ01000078.1, read on the forward strand.
CTCAGCCCGGGGCCGCCGACCTGCGGACCGGGGTCGTCCGCACATTCGCGAACGTCGCGGTTGTCCAGGTGACCGGCCAGACCAAC
>VBIZ01000079.1 GCA_005880575.1 Chloroflexota bacterium
CGTCTTCTTCGCGGAAGCCGATGGCTGTCCGACAGCAGTGGCCTGAGCGCTCATGGGAGATGCGATGGTACAGGCAGGACCCGCGCGAGCTCATCGGCTACGAGCTGCCCGACCTCATCTCGTTTGCCGACGAAGAAGTGATCCACCGCGCTCACCGTCGCGATGCGCGCGTGCGGCACCGCCGCACGGAGCTCGGCCGCCGTGCCGAACTGGTCGTTTTCCGCCGCCACGATGAACGTGCCGTCGGGGATCCGCGGCAACGTGCGCGGCGCGAAGGTCACGTCTTTCGTCCCGACGCCGACGAGCGCGACGGTATGCGCGGTCCCGCCGCGCTCGAGGAATGCGAGTACCTGGAACGCGCCGAAGCTGTACCCGACCAGACCGAGCGGCAGCCCCGGTGCGAGATCGCGCGCGTAATCGACGGCGGCGGCGAGGTCGTCGACCTCGTACCGCCCACCGCTCCACTCGCCGGCGCTCGCGCCGACTCCGCGGAAGTTGAACCGCAGCGCGTACCAGCCCCGCTCGGCGCACGCGCGCGCGATCGCCGCCATGATCGGAGTGCGCATCGTCCCGCCGTGGGTCGGTAGCGCATGCGCGATCACCACGATCGCGGTCGGCTGGACATCGGGTATGCGCAGCGTCGCCTCGAGCCGCTCATCGATGCGACGTGCCTCCTCGCGCATGATCGAAGTCTGCGGGAACCGCCACCGGGAGTCCGCTGTATACGCTTTCGACATGCGGCCGCTCGTCGCGCGCTTCGGCATGCTCGCGCTGATGGCCGCGGTCGCTTGCCAGGCCGCTCAAGCGCCCGGGCCGTCGCGCAGCCCGGCTCCAACACCGACCCAGTCCTACCCGTCGCGCGAGGGCACGTGCGCGATGCGCGTAAGCGCGAGCTTGACCCTCGCGAACGACCTGACCTGCGCGGGCGATGGCATGGTCGTCATCGCCGACAACGTCACCGTCGACCTCGGCGGGCACACCCTCACCGGTCCGGGCATGGGCCCGCAGACCTGGCCTCTACCCCAGCTCGACAGCGTCGGCGTTCGCGCCGGCGGCCACACCGGAGTGACGGTCCGCAACGGCAAGACCACCGCGTTCTCGACCGGGATCTACTTCATCGACATGGTGTCGAGCTCGATCGAGAGCGTGACCACACTGCGGAACCGGTTCGGCTTCTACATCCACGCATCGCACAAGATCACCGTCAAGGACTCGGATGTCGAGTTCAACATCTACGGGCTGCACCTGCAGAACTCGGATGACTGTGTCCTCGTGAATAACGTCCTCGCGCGCCAGACCTACAACAGCCCCGGCGGATACGGCCTCTACCTGTACGCGAGCTCGCGGAATCGCGTCACCGACAACACCATCGACTCGAACATCAACTGGGGCATCTGGTTCAGCGACGCGAAAGAGAACGTGATCTTCCACAACAACGTCGTCGGCAACAACCCGCCGGTGAGCGACAACACCGAGGGCTCCAACGTCTGGTACGACAAGCAGACGAAGGAGGGCAACTGGTGGGCCGACTACAAAGGCAAGGACGCGGACAACGACAGCATCGGCGACACGCCGTATCCGATCCTCGGACCCGGCGGCATGGTCGATCCGTATCCGTTCGTCGCGAAGGACGGCTGGAAGACCAAGCGACGCGCGACGATCGATGACTACGAGCCCGCGGCGGCCCGGCCGCCTCGCGGCGTGACCATCGTCGCGCTGGTCGGCGGCGCCGTGCGATCAATGCGGCCCGGCGACACCCGGTCGCGCGAATTCCTGGCGGCGGATTCGAAGAACGTGCGGCAGATCGCACTCGGAACCGACGAGCGGACGGTCTACTCCTACGTCGACAGAGCGGTGGTAGCGCAGGACGTCGTCACGGGAGAGGCCAGGACCAAACAAGAAGTGACCGTCGATGGCGTCGTGGCCGCGAACCGCGACGGGCACTCCGTGATGGTCGTCGGCAGCTCTGGCGCGGAGCAGATCGATCTCACGACGGGTCAGGCCGAGTACTTCGACTACCACGGGGGTGCCGAATCGCTCGCGCCGAGCTACAAGCACAACCACGTCTTCGTCGCGACAACGCGTGGGATCGACCTGCTCTACCTGAACCTAGGCGGACGCACGCCGTACACCATCCCGCTCGATGGAGAGCCGACCGCGATGGTCATGGCCGGGTCCGGCACCCGCATCTACGCCGCTATCGCCGCCCAGCATGTCATCGACGTCGTGGACACGGAGCAGTACGCGGTCGTCGACCGCATCAAGACCGACGTCCTCCCGACGTCCCTCGCGATCTCGCCGCGCGAGGACATCCTCTACATCGGTTCCGCGAGCGGCGCAGAGGCCGTGACCATCCGCGATCGGTCGGTCGTGTCGTCGGCGGCATTCCTCGGCTCGGTCGTCGACCTCGCGGTGTCGCCGAACGGCGACCAGCTGTACGTCGCCCTCGCCGGCCTCTCTCACGCGATCGCCGTACTGGACGCGCCGCGTCTGCGTGTCGCGCATGTCATAGAGCTCGACACCGATCCAAGTCGCATCTTGGTGGCGAGCTACTGACGACCCCGAATCGCATGCCGCCCCGCACGCGTTAGACGGGCGCAGTGGGGCGGACCGCCGCGGCCACCCAAGCGCGCGAGCGCGCCCACCTGCTCATTCGGCTCGCTGCGATCGCCCTCGGTGGAACCCTCGTGCTGCTCGCCGGCGTCGGCGCGACCTCCCTCGCAGCGCTCTTCCTCGTGCTGTACCTCGCGGCCGCGGTCTGCGTGCGCTACTACCCCCCGCTTCAGCGGGCCCCATTTGTCGTACCGGTCCTCGACCTCGCCGCGGTGACCGGACTCGTCTTCGCGCTGCCGCTCGCGCTCGGTCCATGGATCCTCTACGCGTTCGCCATCGGGGTCGCCGCCCTTCGCGCTGGACCCCTCGGCGCGGTCGCCGCGACGGCCCTCGCGGTCGTCGGCTACGACGCGGTACTCGTCGCGCGGGGAGAGCAGGCCCGCGCGACCGACCTCTGGCCGGTGCAGGCTCTGATCGCCATCGGGCTCGTCACCGCGGAGATCGTGTGGGCCCTTGGGCGCCAGGACGTCGACACGCTCTGGTCGCGCATCCACGCCCGCGCGCTCAGCGGGCTCACTCGTCAGCGCGAGCCGGAGGAGGTCCTTCGCACGCTGGTCCACGAGCTCGCGCGCCTTCAGAGCGTGCAGGGCGCGTGGGTCTGGGCGATCGGTCCCGACCAACACCTGCAGACGCGCGTGAGCGCTGGGGCGGCGCCGCCCGCCGAGCTGGTCGTCTCCGCGGACGCCGCGCGAGCGCTGCGGACTCCATCGGCGCTCGAGCGCATCGTCCCGGAGATGGCCGGGCTGTCGATCCCGATCTCCCTCGAGCCGCCGTTTACGATCGGCGTCGCGCTCGACCCGATCAAAGACGATGACCGCGCGGCGACCGCGGGAGCCATACACGACCTCGTGGGTGACGCCTCCTCACTCCTCTCAGCGGCGTTCGAACGCACGCGGCGCGAGGCCGACCTGCGCGCGCTCGAGGAGACCGCACGAGCCATCTCTGAGATAGACAGCGAGCGCTCGCAGGCCGGCGTTCTCGCGTCGACCGTGCTCGGCGCGGGAAGGGTCGCGGGCGGACGCGCTGCGATCGTCCGGCCGTCGGACGGCACGGTGGTCGTCGGCGATCTCGAGGGCGGCCCGGTGGCCGAGCTCGCGCGCGATCGTCGCCTGCCGGCGGTTGTCGGCGCGAGCGCTGCGCCACTTGCGGCTCAGGCGCTCGGTTCGGACGCCACCGTCGCGGTCGTGAGCCTCTCTGATGGCCGTGTCCTCGCCGCGGTTGGTCCGCCGGACCTCCTGAGCGCGCGTCTCGCACTTCTCGAGAACGTCGCGCGCGCCGCGCGCGACCGGCTGGCGCTCATCATCGAGCGCGACGCCCTCCAGCTCGCGGCCACGGAGCTCGGCAGGGACGTCCAGAGTCTCGGCGGTGCGCTCCGTGCGAAGGAGGATGCGCTGACGACCGCGGTGCACGAGCTCCGCAACCCGCTCACCGCTGTGCATGGCTACGCGACCCTGATGTCCAGGAACCTTCAGGCGGTGCAGGGCCAGCTCACGCAGCTCGAACGGCTCATGGCGGACCTCCTGAGCGCCGAGCAGCAGACGCCGGGCGACGACAGGCCGGTCGAGGCCGCGGACCAAGCCCGCCAGGCCATCGCCCGCGCGCGCATCCGCGGCGCCCGGGTCGACCTCGAGGCGCCGGCCCAGCCGGTGCGCCTCGCGATCGGCGAAGCGCGATTCGCGCAGCTCCTCGACAACCTGATCTCCAACGCGATCAAGTACTCGCCCGTGGGCGAGCCGATCCTCGTGTCGATCCAGCTCGAAGAGACCATCGGCAAGGTCAGCGTGGTCGACCACGGGATGGGGCTACCCACCGAGCACCTGGGTCGCATCTTCGACCGCTTCTATCGCATCGGCGGTACCGCCGATGCGGTGGCCGGACAGGGGCTCGGCCTTTCGATCTGCAAAGAGATCGTGACGGCCTATGGCGGCCGAATCTGGGCGGAGAGCGCCGGGCCTGGCCGCGGAAGCACCTTCTCCTTCACACTGCCCCTCGCCGTGGCTGCTGCTACGACCTAGCCGCGACCTCCGGCGGTCCGGCGATGTGCAGCGCCGGGGTCCTCTTCGCTCGGCCCCGGTGGGATCGCGATGGACCACCGTCTAGGGGCCGCTCGCTCAGAAGACCCCGACGCTGCTCACCCTGCTTCGCCCCTGCTCAGCCCGCCGTGCCCATGTATTTTTCGAAGAAGCGCACGACTTTCGGCCATGCGTCGGCGCGATTCTTCGCTTTCGCGAGGCCATGGCCCTCGTCCTCGTACCGGAGATAGTCCACTTCCCGACCTCGTGCCCGAAGGGTCGAAACGATCTGCTCCGCTTCCTGCACGGGCACGCGTGGATCGTTCGCGCCGTGGATGACCATGAGCGGCGCCTGGATCCGGTCGATGAAGTTGAGCGGTGAGATCGATTCGAGGAAGTCCCGGTCCTTGTCCGGGTCGCCGTACTCCGCGGCACGAAGAGGTCTTCGCCACGGCGCGGTCCGTGCGAAGAATGTCGTGAAGCTCGCGATGCCCACGATGTCGACGGCCGCCGCCCACTTTCGTTCGGCGCAGAACGTGATCGCCGCGAGCGTCATGAACCCGCCGTACGAGCCACCGATCACGCCGATCCGATCGGCAGGCGCCACACCTGATCCCGCGAGCCACGCCGCCGCAGCATCGAGGTCGCGAACCGAGTCCATGCGAAGCCGCACATCGTCGAGCGACATGTACGCACGGCCGTAGCCACTCGAGCCGCGGACGTTCGGTTGGAGCACGTTGAATCCCGCGCCGACAAGCGCGACCGTGAGCGGGTTCCAGAGCGGACGGGCTTGACCCTCGGGGCCGCCATGCACCTGGACCACCGTGGGGCGTGGACCCTTCGGCGCGCCACGCGGTCGGAGGAGGAATCCTGGGATCGTCCGGCCGTCGAACGACCGCCATGAGACGAGCTCCTCCTCGGGAAGGCCGTCCGGCGAAAGTCCGGCCATCTGGGGCGCCACCACGAGCCTCGCCGGGCGACCGGGAGCGGCGACGTACACGGCGGATGGCGCGTCGAACCGCGCCCACGCGACGGCGACCGTTCCATCGCGCGCGACGGCGAGGCTGTTGCCGATGAGATCGGTCGCGAGGCCGCCCGGCGGCAGGCCGGCGACCGCGGCGTCCTTTCCATCGGAACGCAGCCGGACCTCTGAACGGCCGTCGACGTTCAGCGCGTACGCGACCTGTGCGCCGATGACCTCGAGCTCGTCAACGACCCTGTCGGGTGCGACCACATATCGGAAGGACCCATCCAGGCCGAGCCACGCAATGGCCGGCAGGTCGCGGTCGCGGTCGGACAGCACGAGGATGCCGTTCTCGAAGTCGCGCGCGGAGTGGTGCATGGCGATCGGCGCGTCCGGGGTCAGCCGCTTTGTCGCGCCGTCGGGCTCCACGAGCGTCACGTGGTTCTGGTCGCTCCGCGCGCGGTCGGTCGTGACGACCACCCGGCCGTCGCGAAGTGCGGTCGCTCCAAAACCGGTGCCGTCATGACGGAAGCGCGGCTTCGGCGTACCACCTTCTTCGGAAAGCTCGTGGAGATCGAAGAACCGCTCGTCACGAATGTTGGCGAACACCAGCACCCCGCGGCCGTCCGCGGTCCAGCCGACGACGTGATGGATCCGATCGCGGTCGGTCGAGAGTCGCCGTGCGCCGGTACCGTCCGCGTTCATCACCCAGACCGCCCAACGCTCGTCGCCGCCTTCGTCCGCTCCGTACGCGATCTTTGTCCCATCGGGCGACAGGCTGTAGGCGCCGACGCGATCGGCCTCGTACGAAAGACGTCGCGGAACGCCGCCGGCAACGGCGACACTCCAGAGCTGCACCGTACCGGTGAGGTCGGTGACGTAGTAGACCGTCCCCGCATCGGGGGAGAGCGCAAGTCGCGACGCGCCGCGCGCGTCGAGGATCCGTATCAGAGAAGGGGGCATCGCGCGAGTCTGGCACGGCGTCGTGGAGAATGGGCCCGGTGGGTGGTCGCGGGCTCGCGGTAGGGCTGGCTTTCGCGTTCCTCGCGAGCGCCTGCGCGCCGGGCGGCGGCATCACCGGCCGCTCGAGTCCGCCGTCAGGTCCGCTGTTCACGGACACCGTCATCCAGTCGGGACTCATCGTTCCCTGGGAGGTCGCCGTCGCGGCCGACGGACGCATGTTCGTCACCGAACGACCCGGCACGATCAGCGTCTTCGAGAGCACGGCCCCCATGGCCAAGCGTGTCGCGTCGGCGCAGGTCTCGGGCGTTCGCGCGATGGGCGAGGCCGGTCTGCTCGGCCTCGCGCTCGATCCGGACTTCTCGCGGAATCAGCTCTTCTATGTGTGCGCGTCACGGATCGACGCCGGAGAGTGGCGGAACGAAGTCCTTCGCTATCGCCTGGCGGCGGACGGGCCGACCGTCGACACCACGATTCTTCGCACCGGAATAGTTGCGAGCGGGCTTCACGATGCCTGCCGCATGCGCTTTGGGCCGGACGGCAAGCTCTGGATCGTGACCGGCGACGGCGGCCAATCCGCCCGCGCTCAGGACGCCGCGTCCTTCAACGGCAAGGTGCTCCGAATCAACACTGACGGTTCGGTGCCAAGTGACAATCCGATCTTCAAAGGTCAGACGGCGGCGTCGGCCGTGTACGCACTCGGCCTGCGCAATCCGGGTGGCCTCGCGTTCCAGCCAACGACCGGCACCTGCTTCGTCGTCGATGCCGGCGATCAGGCGCAGGACAAGATCGACGAGGTCTCGGCGGGAGCGAACTTTGGTTGGCCCGTGGTCCTCGGCGCGCCGGGGTCGAGTCGCGGGTTCGCGGATCCGGCCTGGACCTCCGGCACGGCGACGTTTGCCGTCGCCGGAGCGGATTTCCTCTCGGGTCCCGCGTGGGGCTCCTGGTCAGGGTCGCTCGTCGTCGCGACCCTCAAGGAGCAGGACCTCCGGCGGTTCAGCATGGAAGAGACCCATGCGACGCAGCGGGAGATCCTCCTCGATCAGAAATACGGACGCCTTCGCGCGGTCACGTTGGCCCCCGACGGTTCGCTGCTCGTCACCACGAGCGGCGGCAGTGGGGACCGCATCGTGAAGATCACTCCCACGCGCTGAGACGCGGAGGCGACCGCGCCGGCGGTCAGCGTGGCTTCCAAAAGGTCGAGCTCGCGCTCACCTCTGCGAGGGCCTCCGGCACCCCTGCCGACAGGTCCGCGACCCGAAGGAGATAGTCGGGCGCGAGACGTTCGCTGTAGCGTCCGAACCGAGCGAAGAGCTTCTCGTGTAGCTGCGCGGCCGGAAGAATCCCTTCGGCGCTCATAGGATCGAACCCGGCCCAGCGGCGCGCGTGCTCTTCCGACCGGAAGAGATTCATCTGCTGTCAGCTCCTGCCGATATCGACGTACCAGTCCGCGAGCGGAACGTTCGAATGCGCGACCGTGGTCGAAGGATCCAGTGCCAAGAGCGAGGCGTCGCGGAACATCACCCCGATCGACTCGCCACAGTCGAGGCATGTGCTCGCCACTTCGACGGTCCGACGCGGAAACAAATGGCCGAGCGCAAGCGCCTCCAGCCCGCACTGAGCGAACCACCGCTGCTCGCCATCAACCGTGACCCGATATTGGTTCGGAATATTCGAGAAGGGCGCGAAGGAGGCGATGAGATCCGTGCCCGGGGACAGCCAGTTCGGGAGGCGCAGCGAGGTCAGCTCACGGAGGAGTAGTCGCGCTGACTCAGGCTCGATGCCCATTTCGCGGGCGATGTCGGTGTAGTGCGGCGCGCGGCCCGTCTTGACGAAGGACCGCATCACGACGTGGTAGACGCGCGCGAGC
>VBIZ01000080.1 GCA_005880575.1 Chloroflexota bacterium
CACGAGCGTCGTCAGCTCGATGGTCGTGTTCGAGGACGGGCGGCCCGCGAAGCACGCCTACCGCCGCTTCCGCGCCAAGATCGTCGATCGGAACGACGACTTCGCCAACATGCGAGAGACGCTGCGCCGCCGGTTCCAGCGCTCGGCTGCGGACGGCGCGGGGTGGCCGCTCCCCGATCTCGTGATCCTCGACGGCGGGAAGGGCCAGCTGTCGGCGGGACAGGCCGCGCTCTCGGACGCCGGGCTTCTGCAGATCCCGATCGCGGCGCTCGCGAAGGAGCGCGAGGAGCTCTTCGTGCCCGCCCGTCCCGACCCGATCGTGCTGCCGCGGACCTCGCAAGGGCTCTACCTCGTCCAGCGGATCCGCGACGAGGCCCACCGCTTCGCGGTGACCTATCACCAGAAGGTGCGCGCGAAACGGGCAGTGCGAAGCGTGCTCGACGACGTCGAAGGTGTCGGGCCGGCCAAGAAACGCGCGCTGCTGCGCCGGTTCGGGAGCGTGCGGGGGATGCGCGACGCGCCCCTGTCCGAGCTCGCCTCGGTCGCCGGCGTGGGGTCCGCGCTGGCGGAGCGGATCAAGCAGGCGATAGAGAGCTAGACCGACCTCAAGCTTTCGCATCCTCGGCTACATATCGCTGAGTTTGGCTTGACTTTCGATGAGGTGGGCGAGCATCTTCGCTTCATGGCCAATCCGGTGATAGCGCGGTGTCCCATCTGTGCCGAATCGCTGAGCGTCGCGCGCCTGGAATGCGCATCCTGCGGGACTCGCATCGAGGGCTCATTCGCGCTCGGCCGCTTCCACCACCTCACGGTGGACCAGCTCGAGTTCCTCGAGACGTTCATCAAGGCGCGCGGCAACTTCAAGGACGTGGAGCGCGAGCTTGGGATCAGCTACCCGACCGTGCGATCGCGGCTCGACGCGATGATCCGCGCGCTCGGCTTCCCGTCGCAGGCCGAGCCGGACCGTGAGGCTGAACGCCGCAAGGAGATCCTCCGCGAGCTCGCGGACGGACGCATCGCGCCCGATGACGCCGCGCAGCTCCTAGAAAAAGAGCCGGTCACATGACGTTCGACCCGATGGACGACCAGCGTGCCCGCGACGCCGAGCAGCGTGAGCGCGACCGCGCTCAGCGCGAACGGGACCGGGAGAAGGAGCGGGCCGATCGCGAGCGCGAGCACGAGCACCGCCGCGAGGAGCGGCGGGCGCGTCACGAAGCCAGGCACGAGTTCGGCTTCGGACACCGCGGCTTCGACATCAACGTCGATGTGGATCCTGAGGAGATCGCGCGCTCCGTCAGCGCCGCGTTCGTCGGAATGGATGACGACGACGAGACCGAGACGCACGACCAGACCATCGAGAAGACATTCATCGTCGACGGGATGCCGCGCCTGCGCGTGCAGAACGTCTCGGGCGAAACGGCCATCCGCGTCGGTGAGCCCGGCCACGTGCGCGTCGTCGCCCGCAAGCGCGTCAAGGGAGGAAGCGCCGATCGCGCGAAGCGGCTGCTCGAGAACGTCGAAGTCCGGATCGAGCAGAAGGGCAACGACATCTTCGTCGAGCCGCATCTCTATGAGCAGGAGCGGACCTGGCTCGATCTGTTCCGCGGCAAGCGCTTCCGCGTCGATTTCGAGATTACCGTCCCCCGCGAGACCGCGGTGAACGCGCAGACCGTGAGCGGCGACCTCGACCTGAACGGCACGCGCGGCCCCACGCGCATGGAGAGCGTTTCCGGAGACGTGAACATCGCCGATGTGCAGGGGCCGATGCGCCTCAAGAGCGTGAGCGGCGACGTCCAGTGCACCGACTACGTGGGAGCGGTCGAAGGCAGCTCCGTGAGCGGCGACGTCGACATTCGCGGGCGGGTCCGAGCCTGCGAGCTGCACACGGTGAGCGGCGACATCTCGGTCGATCTCGAGCCCGAAGCCGGTGGGCGCGAGAGCCGGCTGAAGACGATCAGCGGCGACGTTGAAGTGGGCCTCCTGACTGCCTCGTGCGTGTGCGATTACCACACCGCGAGCGGGGACCTCGAGTGCGAAGAGCCGGCGCGGATCATTCGAGAGGGCCGCAAGGATCGAACGATCATCATCGGCGAAGGACGCAGCCACCTCACGGTGAAGACGGTGAGCGGCGACCTCACGATCAGACCCGCCTCGTCCTCGGTGCGGGAGGAGCCGGTCGCGACGCAAGAATCGGCTGAGCGGGAAGCCGATGTCGAATCCGAAAGCGACGAGAATCGCGATCCCGAACGGACCGCGCCGATGGCACCCCCGGCGACCGCGAAGGTCCGCGATCTGCTCGCACGCCTCGCGAAGGGCGAGGTGAGCGTCGACGAAGTGGCGGCAAAGCTCGACGAGACCCGAAGGGACCTGTAGATGCCGAGCGAAGAGGGCAAGCAGGTCCTGCAGCTGCTGGCTGACGGGAAGATCGACGTCGAGCAGGCCTACCGGCTGCTGCGAGCGCTCGGCGACGTCGAGGAAGGCGCCCCGCGCCACGCCCACGCTGCGTTCCCGCCGACGCCGCCCACCGGGCCGACCCCGCCGAACCCGCCCAGCCCTCCGGGCACGCGCGGACGCATCCTGCGGATCCGGGTCACGGAGGACGGCGCGCAGAAGGTGAACGTCGCGATCCCGCTCGCGATCGCGAGGATCGGAAAGCTGAACCTCGCGTCGAGCGGTCTCGTGCGCGGACACCTGGGGAAATTCGGCATCGATCTCGACGAGCTCCTCCGGAGTGTCGACTTCCCGGGCAAGATCGTTGACATCGCCGACGACGAGGACCGGGTAGAGATTTTCGTCGAGTGACCGCCAGCGCCGCGGTCGAGACGAAGGACCTGGTCAAGGTCTTCGATCGCGGCAGGCGGACCATGTGGCAGCGCCTTCGCGGCGAGCCCGATAAGCGCGATCGGTTCCGCGCTGTGGATGGCATCGACCTCGTCGTCGAGCCGGGCGAGATCTTCGGCCTTCTCGGACCGAATGGGGCCGGCAAGACGACCACGATGAAGATGCTGGCCACGCTGCTCATCCCTACGAGTGGCACGATCCGCGTCCTCGGCATCGATCCTCTGGCGCGCCCGCGCGAGGTGCGTGCGCGGCTCGGCGCGATGCTCTCGGGCGAGCGGAGCCTCTACTGGAAGCTCACGGCTCGCGAGAACCTCGAGTACTTCGCAGCGCTGTACCACGTGCCGCCCGGCGAGACGAAGGCGCGCATCGCGAACGTCTTGGCGGCCGCGAAGCTGACCGACCGCGCGGACGACTACGTCGAGCGCTACTCCACCGGCATGCGGCAGCGCCTCGCACTTGCTCGCGCGCTCCTCCCGGATCCGTCGCTCGTCGTGCTCGACGAGCCGACCGTCGGACTCGACCCTCAGGCTTCGCGCGATCTGCGCGATCGCGTCCGCGAGCTGAAGGCGCAGGGCCGCACTGTGCTTCTCACGACGCACTACATGGAGGAAGCCGACCAGCTCTGTGACCGCGTCGCGATCATCGACCACGGCCGAATCGTCGCGCTGGACACACCCGCGGCTCTGAAACGGACCATTCGCGCCGAGGAAGTCGTCCATCTCGAGATCGGCATCGATGGCGACGAGAATGCCGTGATCGATCGACTGGGCCGCAGCGCGACCGTCGCGCGCACCGAGCGGTCGAACGGAACACTCACGGTGACCGCGCATTGCGCGTCCGCTCGCGACTTCGTCCCCGCGGCCTTCGACGCGGCGCGCTCCACCGGCACGACGATCCGCCACGTCGAGGTCGTCCCGGTGACCCTCGAGGATGTCTTCCTCGCACTGACCGGCCGCGCGCTCCGCGAATGAGCCTGCTCGCCGGAGACCTTCGCGCGTTTTTCGCGGCGGCCCTCAAGGAGGTCCGACAGCAGCGCAGATACCCGACGATCTTTCTGGGCCAGCTGTTCTGGCCCGTGATCCTCCCGGCCTCGTGGGTCCTGATGGGCCAGGCGTATTCGGGAAATAACGCGCAGGCACTCGCGGCCTTCGCGGAGCGCGCCGGCAGCTCGAATGTCGCCGTCTTCGTCTTCGTCGGCTACGCGATGTACAACTGGCTCTCGGTTCTGCTCTGGGGCGCGGGGACAGCGCTTCGGCAGGAGCAGCTCCGCGGAACGCTGGAGGCCGTCTTCGTCACACCGGCGTCCCGACTCGTGCCGCTCTTCGGCCCAGGCGTGGCGACGCTCCTTCCGATGGCCGTGATCTTCGCCAGCAATCTTCTCGCGTTGCGAGTCTTCTTCGGCGTCCTTCCACCGGTCGCCGCCGTCCTACAAGCGGCCGTGATCGTCGTGCTCGGCATCCCTGCGCTCTACGCGATCGGAGCGCTCTTCGCCGCTAGCGTGCTTCGCTTCGGCGAGGTCGCGCCGGTCGTGCAGCTCATTCGCGGGATGTTCGTGCTTGCCTGCGGCATCACCTTTCCGCTGGCGATGCTCCCGCTCTGGGCGCAGATCTGGGCCAAGCTCATGCCGCCGACGTACATCGTCGACGACATCCGCAGGGTCCTTCTTCGGGGCGACACGATCGCCGATGTCGCCGGCGACGTCGCGATCGTGCTGAGCCTCGCCGTGCTGACCGCGGTCCTCGCGGTGGCCGTGTTCCGCTACCTGGAGCGCAGCGCTCGCGTGACCGGGATGCTGGGCCGGTTCTGATGGGGGAGCTCCGAGCCGCGCTCGCGATCGCGCGCAAAGACATCC
>VBIZ01000019.1 GCA_005880575.1 Chloroflexota bacterium
GCTCTTCCTCGCGTTCTGGCGCGCGTCGATCGTCGTGACCGACTTCATTCCACCGGAGCTCGCGAACAAGTTCGAGGGGATCGCGCTCACGTTCCCGATCCCGCTCATGCTCGTCGCGACCGCGCTCATCGCGTGGGGCGCGATCGCGATGCCGTGGCTCGCGTGGATCCTCGTGGTCGGCGCGCTCGCACTCGTGATGCTCATCGTCGCGCTCGTCCTCCGCGCGGTCAGCCGCGCGCTGCCGCCGCTTGCGGTGCTGCTCGGCGGGGTTCTGCGCGTGCTGGGGGTGGCGGGCCTGCTCCTATTAATAGGAGTGGTGGCGCTCGCCGCGGCGTTCTACTTCGTCGTGAGCGTCGTCGCGGTCGGCGTCATCTTCGCCGGCGCGTTCGCGGCGCTCCTGCTGTGGGCCGCGGTGTGGCTCGTCGCCGAAGCCATCTTGTACGGCTTCCGGCTCGTCGCGAAGACCGCCGACGCCATTGAGATCGTGCTGCAGCGCCTGATCGACGCCCTCATGTATCCCGGCCGCGTTCTCTGGAATTGGATCGCGAGCTTCGACCGCGCACGCGCGATCCATCTGCAGCCGATCCGCTCGGAGACGCGCACGCTCCGGCTCGCGCCGGGGGAGCAGCCGCCCGCGCTCGAGGAGGCCTCCGGCCGCTAGTTCTTGTCGATCAGTGAGCGGGGTTCAGGGCGCGGGAGTTCCCGCCATGCGACGAGCAAGAACCCGAGATCCCGCCTGACTTGCTGAAGGTCGCGTCACGGCACTGCATCACGTAGCCGCGTCCGTTCCAGAAGTTAGCGATGCACGCGAAGTACGTGCAGAAATTGGCGGGGGGCGCCGCGATCACCGGACCGCCGCAGAAGTTGTAGCCCCACGGATTTGTCGGGGCTCCACAAAGACTCTGGACGGCGGGAGGTCGTGGCGTTGGCGTTGCCGGCGCTTGCGTCCGCGGGGCCGGCGTTTCCGGTCGAGGAGTCGCGGTTGCGGGCAGCACCGTTGGCACGGGAGTCGGCGAGACGGTTGGCGGCGCCGACGGAGCCGGTGAGCTCCGTGCCGTCACGGGTGCCGGAACCTGGGCGGCGGTCGATGCGGTCGGGGGCGAAGTGGTCACACTCGGCCCAGCCACGGCGCCGCCGCAGCTCAGGATCACGAGGGCCGCCATCAACACGGCTCCTGGCAGGAGGCACCCGAGACGACGCGAATACGAAAGGCCCGTACCCGGAATGCCCGTTGTCGCTCGAGTCCCCCGCCGTCCGGCGGTTATTCGCGCCCCGCGACGGCCCGCGCTAACGGACGCGCCACGTTTCGAGAGGTTCAACGTGAGGCCCTTGCCGATGCGGATCCGCCGCTGAAAGCGCCACGGCACTAGCTCGTCTCCCCGGCGTCGTTGCCCTTCCTCTGATCCAGCCGCCTCTCGATTCTCTCGAGTCGCTCGAGGATCTCGTGCACAGGCAAATGCTTATCTTGCGAAGCGTTGGATCGGACAAAGATTGTGGCGATGGCCGCCGTGATGAGCGAAAGAAATGCGAGACCTGACATCGCGACGATCGTCTCGATCACGCGCGCGGGCAGCGTTGCCAGCGCAACGCCACCGTCGCCCATCGACGTGGTACGCGATAGCGCCCACCATAGGCCGCGACTCATCGAATCGACCCGGTCGGGCTCGATCAGACGGATAGCGGTCGCACTCGACAGGATCAGGACGAGAAGCGTGATCGCTGCCGGACCAACAACACCCGTGCGTGTGAAATGACGTGCGTATCGGTGCAACCGGAAGCCGGCCAGGATCAGCCGCGCGATACGCAACACTCGGAGGGCGCGTAGCGCCTGCCAGCTCGCGGGAACGAACGGGGGTGTCAGAAGAACGAGAAGAATGTCGATCGCATGAGCGCGCAGCGCTTGTTTTCGGTCTTCGACGACGACGAAGATGCAAACGAGAGTGCCCGCAAAGCCGAGCCAGATCACCCAGTCGAGCGTCTCGCCCACGGCGGACCACACGGGGTCGTTCTCGTCAACGATTGCGGCCAAGAGAAGGCTCGGAATCACGAGGAGCGCGAAGATCGTTAGCAGGACGTCGAGCGCCTCGTGAATTCGACGACGCTTGAACGCAACGGGTCGCACGGAGACCTTCAGAGTCGTACCCACATTCCCCATCCACCGCGGCCAGCCAGACACAGGCAGGACCGCTTTGGTCAGAGTAAGCCGCACCGCACCCATGTAAAGGTTGTTTAGCGGTACAAGCGACTCATACGGCAATTGGTCGGTTCGTGGGGCGGATGGGAGAGGCCCCGCGGCTTGGACCGCGGGGCCTCTTGGATCAGCTCGCGCGAGCTACGGCTGGCTGTTGCAGAACGCCGAGAACCCGGAGTTGGTCGGTCCGGTGTCGTGGCCGAGACCGCCGTCCTCCCTCGCATCTACGGATCGCCAGTTGATGCCACCGTTGTCGAACGCGTCGTGATGGGCGAAGGCGCCGAAGGCGCCGTGTCCCGCATCGCATGAGTTCCCGTTCGGGTGATAGCCCGTGTCGACCGCGAGTGCGACGTTCCCACCGAGCAGTGCGCTGACCGTGATCGCAACAGCAATGACGGCTGTTCGCATCCTGCCACCCCTTTCGACTCCGCCCGTCGGAGTTTCCAGTGGAGTATCCGCCCGCGCGCTGGCGGCCGCTCCCGTCAGGGGAGCGGGGGTGTCGGGAGGGGCAGCGTTGGTATCGGCAATGTCGGCGTGGCCGTCGGTGTGCGTGTCGCCGTAGGGGTGGCCGTGGGTGTTGCGGTCTGGGTCGGCGTCGGACTCGGGGTCGGAGTAGGAGTCGGCGTCGGTGTGCAGTAGTCGTCGGGGCCGATGGCGGAGTCGTCGTCCGTGTAGGCAGAGGCGTCGGCGTCGACGCGACCGTCGCCACGGGCGCGGCTGTCGGTACAGGCGTGCGCGGCGTCTCCGAAGCGGGAGTTGCGGCGCGCTGCGTTCGCGGGGGTGGTGGAGGCGTGGTCGGTTCGGGAGCCGCCGCCGGTTCGGGCGCCGGCGCCGGAGCGGACTCCGCACTCGGAATTGGGTTCGCCGTAGCTGCAGGCTTGCTCAACCCCGGCTCGTTATCCGGTGCGCCGATCTCGGCAGGCGCGCTGTGCGCCGCGCCTCGCGGGACCAGGACCGCGAGGCCGATCGCCAGACCGATCGCCGCGCCTATGAGAGCGAGGCAGAGCTGTCGGAGTCCGCTCACGTCGCCGATCATCTGTCGGGCGTATTGAGGCCCCATGAAGTCCCCGTGTCCGTCGCATTACATCTTGCGACGCGCGCGCTAGCGGAAGACAAGGTCGCGCGTCAAGACGTGCCGGGTACCAGATCGCTTTCGCTCTTGAGGCACGTGGCCGAGGAAATTCACCACGATTTCTGAATTCGCGATCGATACGACGTGACGCGGATAGGTCATCAGTACCTGGGACCTTGTCGCAACCGCGAGCCGCTAATTACCTTGCCCCCTCCTACCGATGCGTTGGGTTGTCGTTGTCGCCATGGTTTTCACCTTCGCGCTCGCCGCGCCGGCGACTGCGCTTGCCGCGCCTCCGGAGTACTACCCGCCGATCGAGTACGTGCCCGCGGCGGGGTCCAACTACGCCGTCGGCCGCACGATGGCGATCACGCAGATCATCATTCACGAGACCGGCGGGACGTGGATCTCGGCGATCAACTGGTTCCAAAACCCGCGCTCGCGGGTAAGTGCGCACTACCTCGTCAAAGCGTGGGGCGGCGGGATCGTGCAGTTTGTCGCCGAGGGCGACACGGCTTTCCAGGCGCGCGTCGCCAACCCCTACAGCATCGGGATCGAGCACGAGTTCGACCCGCGCCACGCTGTTTGGCACACCGACGCGCAGTACCGCAGCTCGGCGCTCCTCGTGTGCGCGATCGCGCGCCGCTACGGCATCCCCGCGGACCGCGCGCACATCATCGGCCACAACGAGGTCCCCGGGACCGATCACAGCGACCCGGGTCCGACGTGGAACTGGACCTACTACATGTCCCTCGTCCGAGCCTGCTCGACCGATCGCGCCCAGGGCGTGGCGCGCTCCACCCTGCGCACGATCGACAACCAAGGGTTCGCGCCCGCCGCGGGACTCGAGCCCGAGACGGTGAGCGACGAGGTCGCGCTCCTTCAGTGGGACCTCGCGTACCTCGGCTTCATGAACGTCGATGAGGTGGCCGCGGGCGGCGGGCGGTTCGGCCCGATCACGGAGGCGGCGCTCACCGCGTTCCAGGAATCGAACGGAGTACCGCCCACGGGGTCGTACGGCGACCGCACCGCAGCGGCGCTCGCGCAGTCACTCGTCGCCAATCCGTCGGACGTGCCGATCAAGGATCTCGACGCCGAGACCGAGTCCGACGACGTGTCCAAGCTGCAGACCGCGCTGCAGAAGCTGGGCTACATCGATCTAGTCACCGGCTACTACGGTCCGATGACGTTGGACGCGGTGAGCGCCTTCCAGCAGGACAACGGGATCGAGGCGACGGGCGCGTACGGACCGGTTACACGCATGGCGCTCGCCACGCGCACGCGCGCGCCAACCGTCGGCGACGCGGTCGGTGACGCCGCTCAGGACGCTCTGATCGCACTGGTGCCGTCGGTGCCGGTGGGATCGGTGATGTTCGTCGACGCCGCGCTACTTCCCTAGCGGAACTCGGCGAGCAGGTCCTTCACGAGGTCGCGTTCCTTCTCGAGCTCGGCGATCGTCGCGGCGATCTTCCCCTTCGCGAACTCGTCCAGCGGAACGTTCGGCACGATCTCG
>VBIZ01000020.1 GCA_005880575.1 Chloroflexota bacterium
CTCGGCGGTGGGATCGTCTTGACATACCTGGTCTGTCTCGTCACGACGACGACCGAAGGCGTTCACAACCTCCTCTTCCCGCTCTATCTCGATCAGTACGGGTTCGCGCTCACGATCATCGGCACGCTGAGCTCGCTCCTCGGCGTCATGCGGCTCGCCTCGCGCCTCCCGATCGGTGCGCGCTACCGCGGCTCGCGGGCGAAAGGGCAGCAGCTCTTCTGGCTCGCGCTGCTGCTCGTCTCGACGAGCGGCTATGCGTTCGTGCACGGCGAGCTCGCGCTCGTCGTCGCAGTCACGGTCGTCCATGGGTTCTCGTTCGGCGCGCTCGGGACGATCAACCTCGCCGTGGCGATCGATCAGAGCGGCGGCCGGCGTGCGGGAGCGGTGATGGGCTGGTACACCGCCGCGCTGTCGGCCGGGTACGCGATCGGCGCGTTCGCGGGCGGCGCGTTCGCCGACCGCATCGGCATCGAAGCGACGCTCCTCTGGCTCGGCCTCACTCCACTCGCGGCGATGCTCGCCGTGTGGCTGACGCCGCCCATTCCCGAGACGGAGCGCGCTGCGGTCACCCCCGGCATTCCGCTGTGGCGCCGCGGAGTGGCGGCGTTCGTCGGCATCGACGGCCGCGTCTGGCTCGCGTTCACGATCGTGCTGTTCCTCAACATCCTCTCGGACAGCACGGACACGTTCTTCCCGCTGTACGGGACGGCGATCGGCCTCCCGGTCGCGTTCGTCGGCTTACTCAAGGGATCGAAGTCCGCCTCCGCGACGGTTATTCGCTTTTTCGCGGGCGCGCTCTTTCGGTTCCTCGACTATCGCGCGATCAACTTCTGGGCCGTCCTGCTCTTCGCCGCGTCGACCTTCGTGATCCCGTTCGTCGCGGGGCCGCTCGCGGGATCAGTGCTGTTCGCCGTTTTTCTCGGCGCGGGTCTTTGCCGCGGGATCCTGCGCGTGACGAGCGCCGCGACCGTCGCCGAGCTGCGTGCGGAGGGCCGCGACATCGGGCTCTCGTCCGGCGTCTACAACTCGGGCCTCGATCTTGGCGCGATCATCGGCCCGGCCGCTGGCGGCCTCGTATCGGCCGCGTTCGGCATTCCCGCCATGTTCCAGCTGCTCGCGCTCGGGAGCCTCGCCCTCTATTTCGCGGTCGCGCTGTCGAGCCAGGCCGGACGTTCGGCCCTCACGCCGTCGTTCCGCGCGAAAGTGCCGGCCGACCGCTAAGAATCCACCGGCTCCCGCCTAGCGTCGGGATGGTCGAAGGAGCTCGAGTTTGGTGGCGTCCCATCGCCAGGTGTTGGCAGGAGTTACGTGCGTGCCGCCGATCCAGCGGTCGATGCCGAGGAGCTCGACTCGGTCGGCTTCGCCGCGGAGGGTGCGTTCTCCGGTTGCCGTCAGCCGAAGCTCAAGGCGTGCGAAGTGCTGGCTGTCGCTGAGCGGCGGAGGCGGGGGAAGTGGTGTGCCGTCGTCCGTTTCAAGGAGCCTCGTCCTTCCCTGCCCGAGTGCTGAGAGGGCGCGGTAGAACCAAGAGTCGCCGAGGAAGGGCGCCTCTTCCAGTCGTTGCACTCCGACGAAAGCGGCGGGAGGTGAGTGCGCGCCGCCGGCGACCGCGCGGAGCGCCCGTCGTTCTGTCCCCGAGAGGCCGTCTGCCGGTGCGGGCAGTTCCTCGAGCAGCCGCCGCAGCGCGGGGGCGAGAAACGGCAGCTCCGCGCATTCGCGCGTCGCCCAGTCGGCCAACGCGGTGGGCGCTGGCGCCCGGAGGGCGGCCCAGGCGCTTGTGGCTGCCTCGAGCGCGGCCGGTGTCGCGCGCCTGCGGGCGGGCCAGAGTGTCTCGAGCTCACTCGCCGTCAACTCGCCCAGACCGGCGAAAGACGGCCTGCCGGGGAAGGAGCCGACGACGATCAGCTCAGGGGCGGTCCCCATGGTGTAGGCGAGCGCGAGGACGTCGAGGAGTTGGAGCTGGTCGTACAGATCGTGCTCGAACCAGAGCACCACCTGGAGGTCGTCGCGAAGCGCGTCCAGCAGCTGCCGGTCGCGTCGCTCGAGCGAGGAGAGCAGCGCCTGCTGGCGGCCCCAGCCGCGCTCGGCGAGGAAGCGGGCGCGTGTGCGCAGCAGCTCGTGCCGGGGCAGCGCCGGCACCGGTCCCTCGTGCAGTGAGTCCTGCCACGGCAGCACGGCACCGCCGAGCGCGGTCTGCCGGAGGGTGTTGCCGGCGCTTTCGCCGTTGGTGATGTGGAGCAGCGACGGCCGCGACGTCGGGGGGGCGCCGCGGCGGGCGAGGTAGGCGGCCCCGCAGGTGCAATGGTCGAGCGAGGTACAGGCGCAACCGACGACACGTGCGAGTTCATCGCGCATGCGCCGCAGCGCCGCGACCCGCGCATCGATCTGGTCGATCTTCGCCGCCATTCGCACCCGCAGCGCGTCGGACGGCGCAGTCGAGCGGCGTGCCGCGCGCAAGTACTCGGCGATCTCCGCCAGCGTGAAGCCGACGGCCTGCGTCTCCTTGATCGCTACGAGGAAGCGCACCGTCTCGTCGTCGTACCGGCGGTGACCGCTCGGCGTGCGATGCGGCGTCGGCAACAGTCCTCGGCGCTCGTAGTAGCGCAGCGTCTCCACGTTCACTCCCGCGCGTTCCGCGACCTCGCCGACTCTCACGCCGCCGACGATAAACCCGTACCTAGGTACGGAAGTCAACCGCCTCTCAGCGTTGGAATACGAGCGATTTCACGATGACCGGAACGACACCGCTCGGTGAAACCGGCGCGCCGACGTCGATGTAATCCAGGTCGCCCAGGTCGAGGCCGTCGAGCGTGACGATCTCGCCGGCGAAATGCAGCTCCTCTCTGAGCACGTTCGCCAGCGTCGCGGCGATGTCGCCGTCGATGGCCACCACAAGCGGGCGACGGTCGGTGGCCGTGGCGATCCGCTCGGCGAGGGCACGGATCCGCGCATGCTCCGGCTCGCCCTGCCATTTCACCGCGAGCGCGATGGGACCCGAGCCATGTGCCTCGCCACCCAGCGGTGTGACCGGGACGTTGCGCAGCGGAAGCGCCGCGCCGATCCCGATCGTGCTTCCCGAGACCTGCACCGTGAACTGCGAGGCGCCGATGACCGTGGCGCGGATCCCGTCGGTCACGATCTCGAGAGGCGCCGGCAACGCCCCTCGGAGCGCAAGAAGTGCGGCGGCGAGCTCGCGACCGAGATCATTGTGCTCGGCCGGTTCGCGACCCGCGGCGTATTCGGAGACGCCGCCGGACAGCGTGATGCGCGCAGGCGTGGCTGCTCGTGGCAGCGGGGGAAGCAGCTGGAGCTCCGGGGAGACCGCGAAGCCGCGCGTCGCCGCGACGATCATGTCGGCGAGCTCGCCGGCGATCCGCCGCCGTTCATCTGGATCGCGGCCGGCGTGACGTGACCGCGCGCCGACGGCGATCGCGCTCGTGGCGACTATGGCGCCGTCCTCGATGACTGCGAGTTTCGTCGTTCCGCCGCCGACGTCGACGTGGAGGATGGTCTCGTGGTCGCGGCGCGAACGGGCGACGCTGCCCGAGCCGTGCGCCGCGAGGGTCGCCTCGAGGGCATGACCCGCGGTCGCGCATACGAACTTGCCGCCCTCGCCCGCGAAGAGATTCGCGAGCTCGCGCGCGTTCTCGCGCTCGAGCGCGGCACCGGTAAAGATGACGGCACCCGTGTCGACGTCTTCGCGCGCGAAACCGGCCGACGCGTACCAGCCCGCGATGTGTGCCTCGAGCGCGGCCGCGTCGATCGTGTTTCCGGCTGAGTACGGCGTCAGCACGATGGGGGAGCGATGCAACACCTCTCGTTCGACGACGACGTAGCGGCTCGAGAGCGAAGCGGCGAGCCGCTGCAGCCGCAGGCGCGCGAACATCGCATGGCTCGTGGTCGAGCCGATATCGATGCCGACCGTCCGCAGCACGACGTCGTCGGGCTGACCCTCCTCCAGCTCCCCCGCGAGCGCCGCGGGATCGATGGCCTCGTCGTCGTGGCGGTGCGGGTGGGTCAGGCGGGTTGGAAGACCGCGTCCATCCGCGACGGGATGCCGCGCTTCCGCAGCTCGTCCTCGTAGATCCGGCGGATCCGCGGATCCTCGTCTTCGTACTCGATCTGCCGGCCGCCTTCTTTGACGCTCACGTCCATGCCCATGAACGTGGCGCGCTTGTCCGCGAGGGTGGGATAGCGAAGGCCGCCGAACGCGACCGCGAGGTACCGTGCCGGCTCGGCCGAGACGTTGAAG
>VBIZ01000081.1 GCA_005880575.1 Chloroflexota bacterium
ATAGCCGCGACGAGGGCCACGAGGCCCACGACGACGATGTCGGGCATGACGGCGATCCTTTCCGTGCCGCGTGTGCGGGGACGCTCGCTAAGGTGAGTGCGGTCGCCCCCGTTTTCGCGTAAGTGACCGGAGGAACGGGGCGCTCCGCCAGCCACGTTGGTTCACAAAGTCTGGTGTGGTCAGGATAACGCAGGTTCGTACGCCTCGTACGAAACGCGTACAGGCTAGGCTCGAAGCCATGCCGATGCCCGAAAACGAGACGCGACTCGACGAGGTCGCGCTCGCTTCCCTCCTTTCTTCCGAGACCGGGTGGATCCGCGACGGCGGGAGCCTCGTGAAGACCTTCACGTTCAAGGGCTTCAAGGGAGCCGTGTCGTTCGTGAGTCGCGTCGCGGAGGCGGCGAGTGCGGCGAACCATCACCCGGACATCCACCTCGAGCGCTACAAGACCGTCCGCATCGTGTTGACAACCCACATCGCCCAGGGCCTGACCGACGCAGACATCGATCTTGCGAGGCGGATCGACGCGGTCGAGCGGCCGCCCGGCTCCTGAACCCCCGGAGGAACCCGGACCCCGCCGGGGATGTAGGGCAGGCATGAGAGCGGCACTTGCGCTGATGCTCCTTATGGCCGGGTGTGGGTCCTCCCACGGAGCTGCCGATTCGAGCGCGCCCGCGCCGTCGGCGACGCGGTGCGAGCCGACGAGCTCCCGCGACGCCGCAGGAGTCCTGACGGCCAACGGCACGTTTGGCGTGCTCGGCGACACGGCGATGTCGTCGGCCACTGCGATGAACGAGCCGCTCGTCATCGTCCATCGAGGTGCGAAGGAGCAGGATCAGCTCGCTTTGCGCTTCGACGACATCGGGCATTCATCGCCGGCGACCTGGGTCTCATACGGCGTCGTTGCGCGAGACCGCGAAAACCCGTGGGGCGCGGTCGCCTTCGAAGCCGGCTGGAAGCCCATCGGTTTCGCCGGGAGCTGCTGGCGAGTGCTCGCCAACGGCGAGGACACCGGCCTCGTCCTTTTCGTTCGGCCCTGAAGCGAGACGCGGTACGCCGCAAACGAGAGAGGGGGCGCGACGTGCGCCCCCTCTCGTCATCCAGATCGCGATGGCTACGGCGTCGGGTCGGCCACGCTCACACCGAAGATCTCCGAGTTGCCGAAGGTCGGTGCGCAATCTTGCTGCGGTGCCGGTCGCGTGACGGTGGTCCCGTTTCGGAGCGACATTCGCCACGCATCGATCGCCGGGCAATCCGCGTCGTTTCGTGCATCGTTCCAGACCGCGGCTCCGTACTTGTCAGTCGCGACCGCGTAGACGTAGTCACCGAGGAACTCGCCCACGAGGTTGTTCTGGCTCGAGCCGCGCGGGTCGCCGGCCGTTCCACGAGTGAGCTCCGCGAACCCGCCCGTTGGGCCGGTACCCGGCGCAGCGTCTGCATGCAGGAAGACTCCCACCAGGCTGCGCGGGTCCGTCGTGTTGGTGCGATATGGCGTTGTGAAGGCGTTGTACACGACGTAGACGTCCTTGCCGTTCGGCGAAATGGACGGGGCCGTGTAGTAGCCACGATCGCCAGAGGTCTCGATCGCCCGCGGCGCGAGCCACGTGGTTCCTCCGTCGGTCGATTCGGTGAAGTACACATGGGGCGCTGCGATCTCCCCGCTCACGTAGGTCATGACGATGCGGTTGGTGGCGTTCGCACCGGTCGGCGCGCCGTTGGCGATATCGACGCTCGGGGCCGGAGCCAGGTCGCTGCGCGCTCCGGCGATGCCGTCGATCGTCGGTCGCCCGAGGACCGGGTCAATGATGCCCGGCTGAGTCACGGGTCCGGCGACGGGCTGTGGCTTCGACCAGCTCGTCCCCCCGTCGCTCGAGATCGACTGGATCTCGAAGGCGTCCGGACCCTGTCGGCCGATGCCATAGAGGTACGCGTTGCCGTTGCTGTCGGTGCGGATGGTGCAGCCGTCCATGGGGTTGCGGTTGCGGTTGTTGGCGGCGGCACCGATCTGGTTCTGACGCCATGTGGCGCCACCGTCATGGGAGACGGCCACCTGCAGCGGCGCGGGCGCCGCATTCGGGCTCAGCTCCTGTCCGCGGAAGTCCGCCCAGCAGATGTAGACCGTACCGAAGAACGGGCTCGACGAAGCGTTGTCCGCCCAGATCTGCTCCTTGTCGGAGAAGGTCGTCGATGACTGCTTCGAGACGATCACCGGGTTCATCCACGCGTCCTTGTTACCGGCCGCGGCCGCGACGACATCGTCCGTCCGCGACACGGCGATGGCCTCGAAGCCTTTGAAGGCCTCCTCCGAACGGGTCGCGCCAAAGTTCGAGCTCAGATTCGCGTAGTACAGGCGCGAGCCATTCGACCAGGAGAACGCGCCGTTCGCCCCCGGCTTTGGCCCGAAGGCGACCGCCGGATCGCCGTCGGACACGAGGCCGTTCTCGTAATACCACGGCAGCGTGCCGATCGGCCCGACCTGAGGCTGGCATGCCGGATCGGCGTTGCCGGGTGTTCCCAGGCACCCGCGCGCGGTCCAGCCGGTGTAGGTCGGCTGCGTCCAAGTCTTGCCCGAGTCAAACGAGAAGTAGACGCCTGAGACGCCCACCCCATTCGTGAATGGGCATGTCGTGTCGTTTCCAGCGTTGCATGCTTCCATGTCGATGTTGTCGTTCGCGCCGGCGACGAGAACGTTGGGCTGGTGCGCGTTCACGGCGAGTGCCGGCTCGTTCTGTTTGTTCTGCGAGAACGGCGCCGGCGGGCTGCCGGCGTTGACGCGCACCGACGTGTCGGTGGCCGCGCCAACGAGCGCGGTGATCGTGACGAGCAACGCGATGGTGAGCGGGAGCACTAGGACTTTGCGCATGAGCCTCCCCCTGGCTGGAAACTAAAATCCGGCTGAGTCTAGGGCGCCAAATCCGATCAAGTGCCCACGACACCGCGCCACGCGACGACTGCGATCGGCGGCAACAGCAGGGTGGGGTCAGGCCGCTTCCCCCGGACGATTCAGCCAGCGTCGAAGCGCATACGAGACCGCGACGACGGCGAGTGTCGCCGCCCACCCGATGAGCTCCGTCGACAGCGGCGAACGCCAGCCACGCCCCTTCACGGCCCGCGACGATACTCGCGTCATCATTCGCCGGCGTGACCACCGGATGGGCTCGCGTCACCGGCGCCGGCGTCTTCGCGATACTCCTCGCCTCGATCCCATTCGCGAGCGATGGTCGGCGACGCGGCGCGACGTTCGTGGTGATGGCGCTCGGGTCCTTTCTCCTCCAGCAGCTCCTGGTCGCGAGGGCTCTCGCACGCCGCGACGACGGCGAGCCCGACGACCTCGATGCCGTCGACGCGCTGACAGTGAGCAGGGGCCTCGCCGCTTCGGTCGTCGCCGCGGCGGCGCTCGCGGGACCGCGCGACCGATGGCGATACGCGGCGAGGATCGCGTGGCCCCTCGCACTCACCGGGTCGACGCTGACCGATTGGATAGACGGCCCCCTCGCGCGCCGGCGCGGACGCGGTCCGACGCGTCTCGGCCGCGTGCTGGATCTCGAGCTCGACAGCTGGCTCACGCTGGCGACGACGTTCGCGGGGACACGGCTCGGGACGCTCGACGCGCTCTGCCTCATCACGCCCTCGCTTCGCTATGCGGCGATGGCATCGGGCATCTCGTACGACGACGTGCACGCCGTCGGAAAGAGTGACCGCGCGCGGAATCTCGGGATACCCCAGATGACTCTCGCGCTCGCGTCATTCGCCCCATTCGCGGGAAACGCGACACGCTCGGTCGCGCGCATCGCTTCGCTCCTGCTGTTGCCGATCCATGCGATCGCGCTGGCTGGGGCGTTTTCCGCCATCGGACGCGAGCGTCAGTCGGCGGGCACCTCGAGCTCCGGCCTCGCGATGACGTCGTCGATCACGTCATAGCCGAACCCCCGCTGCGCCAGGAACGCGTGGATCTTCCGCTTCCGCTCGGGCGGCTCGAGCGATTCCCAACGCCTCAGCTGACGCGTGATCGCTCGTCGCGCGCGGTCTGATTCGCTCTCGGCGGGCATCTCCCCGAGGGCAGCTTCGATCGTCTCCCGAGCGACGCCTTTGCTGGTGAGCTCGCTCATGAGCGCGCGGTCGCCCTTCGGTCGAAAGCGCGAGCGCTGCTCGACCCAGTACTTCGCGAAGTCGAGATCGTCGATGTATCGCTGCGCACGGAGCTTGTCGATCGCTCCGTCGATGGCCTCGTCCTCGTACCGCTTCCCGTGCAGGTGGCGCCGGATCTCGGCCACGCTGCGCGGCCGGTTCCCCAGATAAAGGACGGCGGCCTCGTACGGGCTGCTGAGCTGCTTCGCTCGGGGGCTAGCTCTCCTCACCGTTGGCGCTTTCGGTACCGGGCGCCAGGCTGCCCGCGCGCACCTTGGCGTCGATCTCCGCGGCAACGTCGGGATGCTCGCGCAGGAACTGTTTCGCGTTCTCGCGGCCCTGCCCGATGCGCGTCTTGCCGTAATTGATCCACGCGCCGGATTTGTCGAGCACGCCCATCGTGATGCCCATGTCGAGGAGCCCACCCTCGCGTGAGATGCCCTCGCTCGCGAGGATCTCGATCTCGGCGATGCGGAAGGGCGGAGCGACCTTGTTCTTGACGACCTTCACCTTCACGCGACGGCCGATGACGACATCGCCCTGCTTGATCGGCTCGATCGGGCGGATGTCGATGCGCACCGATGCGTAGAACTTCAGCGCGCGCCCGCCCGAGGTCGTTTCAGGGTTGCCGAACATGACGCCGATCTTCTCGCGGAGCTGGTTGATGAAGACCACCGTCGTGTTGGTCTTCGAGATGGTGCCGGTGAGCTTGCGGAGCGCCTGGCTCATGAGCCGCGCCTGCAGACCCATGAACGAGTCGCCCATCTCGCCTTCGATCTCTTCGCGCGGCACGAGCGCCGCGACCGAGTCGATGACGACGATGTCCACGGCACCCGAGCGCACGAGCGTGTCGGCGATCTCGAGCGCCTGCTGGCCGTTGTCAGGCTGCGAGATGAGCAGATCGTCGGTGCTGACCCCGCAGGTGCGGGCCCACCCTGCATCGAGCGCGTGCTCGGCGTCGATGAAGGCGGCCGTGCCGCCGGCCTTCTGCGCCGAGGCGACGACGTGGAGCGCGAGGGTGGTCTTGCCGGAGGCCTCCGGGCCGTAGATCTCGACGACCCGCCCGCGCGGGAAGCCGCCGACGCCGAGGGCCATGTCCACGGCGAGCGAGCCTGTCGAGATGACGTCGATCTTCTCGCCGGAGGTCCCGCCGAGCTTCATGATCGAGCCCTTCCCGAACTGCTTTTCGATCTGCTGGATCGCCTGCTCGATCGCTCGCGATTTCTCTGTTACAGCCACCTTCTGCTCCTTAGCGCTCCCAAAAACAACGGCGCCGGCTTGCTTTACACCGGCGCCGCCCCGCTCGCCTCCGTTTTTTCCGGAGTGGCTCGTCACCAGTTCTCTTTTTCCTTGCGTTTCGGCTTCACGATCTCGAAGGTCATGGGCTGGACCGGTTGCGCCACGCCCTTCTTCTTCAGCTCTCTTTCGAGCTGCTCTTTGGACTTCTTCTTCTTGTTCTTGTCTTTGGCGTCGCCTCGACCCGAAGGCATCGGTCCCTCCATCAAAACCCCGCGGGAAGCTTCGCGGGACCGATCGAGCATAGCGTGACCGGAGCGCCCAGACTGTCGGCCAATGCCCGCCCGCCCGAGACGAGCTTCGGCCCGTGTCGCGACCCGCACCGGCGATGGCGGGGAGACGTCGCTCTTCGGGAAGGAGCGCGTGCGCAAGACAGATCCGCGCATCGCCGCGCTCGGGGACCTGGACGAGGCCCAGGCGGTGCTCGGTCTGGCGCGGTCGCAGGCACCCCGGTCCAGCCTGGGCCGCGAGATCCTCGAGCTCGAGCAGGGGCTCTATGTCGTCATGGCTGAGGTAGCGACGCCGCAGGGCGATTTGAGCCGCCTGAAGGAGCGAATTGACGCCCCCGCGGTCGCGGGCCTGGATCGCGCCCTCGAGGTGGCGAAGAAACGAACGCCGATCGAGGGACGATTCGTCGTCCCGGGCGAGAACCGCTTCTCGGCCGCGCTCGACCATGCCCGCACGGTCGTCCGCCGTGCGGAGCGCCAGGTCGTGCGGTGCGTCGACGACGGCCTCGTCTCGGGCGAGCACCTCCTCCCCTGGCTGAACCGGCTTTCGGACCTCCTCTTCGTGCTGGCCCGCGCCAGCGAC
This sequence comes from Chloroflexota bacterium, assembly GCA_005880575.1. GTDB lineage: Bacteria > Chloroflexota > Limnocylindria > P2-11E > P2-11E > 3-1-20CM-2-70-9. Next base: position 6,235 of record VBIZ01000081.1, read on the forward strand.
CGCGGCTCTCGCGCGAAGGGGTGACCGCCGACGAGAGCGCGTGGCTGAATACCGCGCCCTGGGGCATCACACCCCGCGTGGCGGAGCGCCTCCGGGCGACGGCGACCGAAATCGCGCGCGAGTGGGGCGTTCCGCTCGGCGAGCGCATCGTCGCGGGACGGCACTCGTTCGTGGCGTTCGCGGGCGACGATGCGGTCCTGAAGGTCGTGCCCATCGAGGACGACGAGGCCGATCACGAGCCGGATGCCCTCGCGCTCCTCGGCGGTGACGGCGCGGTTCGGCTGCTCCGACACGACCGCGCGCGTCGCGCGATCCTCATCGAGCGCGCGCGCCCCGGGGACGACGCGTCGTCTCTATCGGAGTACGAAGCGATCCGCGTCGCGATCTCTGCGGCGCGGAAGCTCTGGCGACCCGCCGCGAGGGATCGCCCATTCCGTTGGATTGGCGACCTCGTGCCGCGGTGGCTCGATAACGCCGGCGACCACTATCTCGTGCGCCAGGCCAAGGAGATCTACGCGACGATGCATCCGAGCGACACGACCCTCGTGCACGGCGACTTTCATCACCACAACCTGCTGCGTCACCGAGACGGCTGGGTCGTGATCGACCCCAAGCCGATGGTCGGCGAGCCTGAGTTCGACGTCCCAACCTTTCTCTGGAATCCGATCGGACAGCAGCCGACGAGGGAGGGCGTCGAGCGCTGGATCGGAGCGTTCGCCGACGCCGGCCTCGACGCGAATCTCCTCCGCAAGTGGGCGATCGTTCGGGGCACCTATCAGGGATTGCCCCTCTCTCAGGGTTTGACCGCGGAGACGTCGCCGCAGCTCCGCGTGGTGCGCGCGCTCCTGTAACTACCTCGCTCCGCGGCCAGTTCGACACCGACTCCCTTGCCGCCTGGCTCAAACTCGCCTCGTGCGCAAGGTCGCCTTGGTGGTCCTCGTCGCGGCGACGCTCGCCGTGGCGGGCGGTGCGTACGCCTGGAGCGAGATCGTCCCCGGTCCGCCTATGACCATCGCCATCGTGCCAGGAGACGACGTCGTGGTCGCGCCGACCGCCCAGTTCCAATTCGCCTCGGACATTCGCGATGCCCGGAACCGCGCCATCGGGACGAAGCCCGCTTGGTCGTCCGAGGCACCGATCGACGAGCGCGGCCTCTTCACCGCGCCGGATCGGGCGGGCGTGTACTTCGTGAAGGCCGCGATCGGCGAGCTCACCGCTACCACGAAGATCACCGTCAAGCCCGGCGCACCGAAGACCGTCCGCGTGCTGCCGGCGTCCGCGACGCTCAAGCCCCGCGATACGGTCGCCTTCTCGGCAAACGCCTTCGACGAATGGGGCAACAACGTGCCGGTCACACCAACCTGGCGTGTGATCGCGGGGACCGGTAGCGTCGACGACCAGGGCATCTTCACCGCCGGCGCGGCCGGCGCGTCGACGATCGCAATGGACGTCGACGGGATCACGACGCAGGCGACGGCGACCGCTCAGTGCGTCCCCCCGCGCACCGAAGTGGCCGGCGGCCTGACGTTCACCGTGGTGTGCGGCGCGAACGCCGACGTGTGGCTCAACGGCAGCGGGCTCGACGCCGCGACCGTCACGTCGACGATCGACGAGTCGGTCGTCGCGGTTGAGGCCGCATTCGGTCGCGCGTTCCGGCACCGGCTCAACGTCAACGTCTTCGCAACGAAGGCAGGCTTCGACATCGGCCTGAAGCAGGTGCTTCGGGTGCAGCCGACACCGTACGAGGAGGGCGTATTCATCCCGCCCGCGATCGTCGCGGTGGATTGGAGCGGGAGCGATGCTCCGGAAGCGCTCGCGCGTCACGAGATCACGCACCTGGTCGTGGACGAGGCGGCCGGACGCCGTGTGGCGGTGCCATTCTGGCTCCATGAGGGGCTGGCGACGTTGAACGAATTTCCGGTGAGCGCGGATACCGAGCTCGTCAGTCGATACTGCGCCGCGTCCGCCGCGAAAGCGGGCCAGATGCCGGTGCTCTCGTCGATCGCCACGGGCGCGGGCTGGCGCGCGTACGTGAACGACGTCGGCGTCGTTGCGTACTACCTGGCGGCGCAGGTCGCGTCGTTCGTCGTGGCCGACGCGAAGAGCGAATCCAACCTGCTCGACAAGATCGGCGGGGGCCTGCCGATCGAGAGCGCGTACGCGGCGGCCAGCGGACGATCGTTCGACACCTTCACGTCGGAGCTCGGCGGTCGCGCGCTGGCGCTCGCGGACGGCTTCCCCGGTGTCACATCGACGACCCGTGAGTCAGACGGCGGCACCGTCTACGTGCTGTACGGCCAGCCGCCCGACACACGGGTCAATGTGAGCATCGCCAACTCGCGCTACGCCGGGTCCGACTCGCCGAAGACGAACCGGTATGGCTGCGCGATCGGTCTCCTGGGCAGCTCTTGGCCGCGTGGAACGTATCTGGTCACGCTCAACGGACCGGCCGGCCGGGCGACCGCGACCTTAGTTCGTTAGCGCAGCCAGGGCGGCGCTTCCCAGCGATCCGGCAGCACGGTGACCTTCACCGGCATCTCGGCCGCGGTCTCCGAGGCCGACTGGATCTGGTTGATCAACATCGGACCGTAGGGGCAGAACGGCGTCGTCAGCACCATCTTGATCTCGGCCTCTTCGGGCGTGAACACCACCTCGCGGATGAGGTCGAGGTCGATCACCGAAAGCCCGATCTCGGGGTCGAGCACCGACTGCAGGGCGTTCAGGATCTTCTCCTGCTTTTCGGCCTCGGCCACGACGGGTGTCGTCTTTTTCTCGTCGGTCACTTTCTCTTCTGTCACGGGATCTCCTTTTACCGCCGCACCCAGGCCACGAGGCTCAGGACCACGGTCAGCAGAACGCTCAGCACGATCGATGTCGCGAGTGGCGCGTACAGGGTCCACCCGTCGCCGCGCACGGTGATGTCCCCGGGCAGGCGGCCGACGAGCGGAACGCGATCGGCGACCACGAACAGGAGCCCGAGAAACAGCATCACGCCGCCGACGAGGACGAGTACGCGTCCGAATTGACTGAGCTCCATGGCCTCAATTGTCTCACCTCAGTGTTACGAGAAGGACCCGATCGTCGTCTCCGGCCGGCGCGCCGCGGCCATCGCGGTTCGACGTCAACACGAGGAATTCGCCGCTCGGTGTCTCGAATACGTCCCGAAGACGGCCGTACTTGTTGGTCAGCAGCTTCTCCTGGAAGAGAACGGTCCGACCGTCGGGACCGAACACGACCCGGTGCAGGTGCTGGCCGCGGAGCGTCGCGAAGAGGAACGATCCCCGCAGGGGTCCGGGGCTCGTCGCGAACGTCGCGCCCGACGGTGCCCATGTCTCCACGCGCCCGCTGTCGACCAGCGGATCGCGGAATCGCGGGTCGCCGGGCGCACCGCGCACCGTCGGCCATCCGTAATTGCCGCCCGGCACGATGAGGTTCACCTCGTCGTTGCAGCAGTCGGGAAATAGATTCGACGGACCGTGCTCGGTCTCGTACAGAGACCCCGTGTCGGGGTGCCAGGCAATGCCCTGCACGTTGCGATGGCCGAGCGACCAGACCGGCGATCCCGGCGTCGGATTGTCCGGCGGTATCGAGCCATCCCTGTTGAGCCGCAGGATCTTCCCTCCGAGCGCCCTCGGGTCCTGCGCGTTCGCGCCGTTCTCGGCATCGCCTGTGGTCACATAGAGCTTGCCATCGGGACCGAACTTGAGGCGACCCCCGTCGTGAGCGTTGTTGCCCAGGATCCCGTCGAGCACGATGGTCTCTTCGACGCCGTGGCCGCCCTGGTCGCGCATGCGCACGACCTTGTTCCGGGTCGCCCCGCCCGGGACCGCGTAGCTGTAATAGAGGTAGACGAATCCGTTCTGCGTGAAGGCGGGGTCGAGCGCGATTCCGAGCAAGCCCTTCTCGCCATCGAAGCTCGTGCTCGCCGGAAGCGTGGCCCACGGATCCGCGCGCAGCCCGCCGCCCGGGCCGAGCTGAATGATGCGCACGCGCCCCGGGCGCTCGGTGACGAAGAGCCGCCCATCGGGCGCGAGGTCGACGGCCCACGGGGCGCTGAGCCCCGATGCGACGGGCTGGACGTTCTCGACGACCGCGGGGCCTACCCGGGGCGATGCCGTCGGCGTCGGGCTGGCGCTCGAAGGTGGCGCACTCGTCGGAATCGGGATCGTCGTGGTCCGCGACGACGAGCTCGCCGATGGCTGCGCGACGCAGGAGATCAGGAGGGCTGCCATAAGCAGAAGAGCGGCGGCGGGTCCTGTCCCGGGGTCGGGGCCGCGCGCTCGCCTACCGGTCCGCTGCTCCGATGGTGCGATCGGCCCACCGGCGACGCGGCCGGTCAACGGCTCGCGCGCAACCCGCTCCCCCGTGCCACCCGCCGCCGCACCATCCCGCTTGTCACACCCTTGCCGCCCGCCACTCACTTAATTGAGAGGGCGGCATCGGCGCCGCGATGAGGTAGCCCTGGGCGCTCGAGAATCCGATCCCGGCGAGCAGGTTCCACGTGGCCTCGTCCTCGACCCCGACGGCGGTCGCCTCGATCTCGCGCCCACGGGCGGCGCTGACGACAGCGCGAACGTATTCGAGCGCTCGGTGGTCACGCCCCATGCGCGTCACGAGACCGCGGCTCACTTTGACGATGTCGATGGGAAGCTTCTCGACGAGGTGGGCGTCTTCGTCGGTCGCGTCGTCGAGCGTGACGCGGATCCCCTGCGCGCGCATGAGCTCGAGGACGGGGATCGGCGGGTCCGGATCGCGCGCGAGCGCGCGAGAGTTCGCCTCCATGATCAACAGCTCGGGACCTCCGGCCACCTTGAGAGTCAGCTCCATGTAGCGGCTGAAGTGCTGGTCGTGGAGGTTGTCGACGGATAGGTTCACCGCGACGGTGAGGGGGGCGCCATCCCGCCGCCAAACGTTCGACTGCAGCAGAGCCTCGCGAAGGACCCAGAACGTAAGCCTGCGGATCAGCCCGGTCGTCTCCGCCTCAGGAATGAACTCAAGTGGCGAGACAAGGCCGCGCTCGGGGTGTCGCCACCGCACAAGGGCCTCGACGCCCGTGAGCCGCCGGCTCGGGACCTCGACGATGGGCTGGTAATGAAGGACGAGCTCGTTCTCGCTGATCGCGCGCTCCAGCTCGAAGCGCTTCAATCCTGTCTGTCCCAGAGCGTTCCGTTCTTCGGCACGTCGAGGCCGAGGTGCCGATACGTGCGTTCGGTCGCGACGCGTCCGCGCGGGGTGCGCTTGAGGTAACCCTCCTGCAGCAGGTAGGGCTCGTACACGTCTTCGATCGTTTCGGAGTCCTCGCTGACCGCGGCGGCGAGCGTTTCGAGCCCGACCGGGCCGCCGCCGAACTTGTCGGTGATCGCGCGGAGAAGACTCCTGTCGCGGTCGTCGAGGCCCGCGTCGTCGACCTCAAGGGACGCGAGTGCCTCGCGGGCGACCGCGAGCGTCACGTTGCCGTCGTGGCGCACCTGCGCGTAGTCGCGCACCCGTTTGAGCCAGCGATTCGCCACGCGCGGCGTCCCGCGCGCGCGAAGGGCGATCTCGCGCCCGGCCGCGGGTTCGATCTCGACCTTCAGGATGCGTGCGGAGCGCCGCACGACCTGTTCGAGCGCCTCAGGCTTGAAAAGGTCGAGGTGATAGATCGCGCCGAAACGATCGCGAAGCGGCGCAGAGAGACGGCCGATGCGGGTCGTCGCCCCGACGAGAGTGAAGCGCGGCAGCGGAAGCCGCAGCGTCCGAGCCCCGGGGCCCTTGCCAAGGATGATGTCGAGGTGGAACTCCTCCATCGCGGGATAGAGGATCTCCTCGACCACGCGCGGCAGCCGGTGGATCTCGTCGATGAAGAGCACCGCGCCGTCTTCGAGGTTCGTCAGGATCGCCGCGAGATCGCCCGCACGCTCGATGGCGGGCCCGCTCGTGATCTTTATCGGAACCTCGAGCTCGTGCGCGATCACGCCCGCGAGCGAGGTCTTTCCCACTCCCGGCGGTCCGTAGAGCGCGATGTGCTCGAGCGACTCGCGTCGCGCCTTCGCGGCTTCGATGACGATTCGGAGCTGACCTTTGACCTTGTCCTGGTTGATGTACTCGTCGTCCGACAGGCGCTGCGGGCGCAGCGAGGCTTCAAGCGATCGCTCCTCGCCGGGTAGGGCCGTCGGCGCCGCTTCGCGCGGCGCGCGGTCCGCCTTCTTCAGCGCGGCCACGACGCGACGATCTCGGCGATGCGGTCCACGGCGCTCCCGTGCGGGACCATCTCCGACTCGGCGGCCGTCCGGAGCTTGAGCTCGACCGCGTTCTCCTTGAGATTGCGCTTGCTCACCGTGACTCGCAGCGGGATGCCGATGAGGTCGGCATCGGCGAACTTCACGCCGGCGCTCTCGTCGCGGTCGTCGTACAGGACCTCGACACCGCTCGTTTCGAGCTTCGCGACGAGCGCCTCAGCCTTGGTCCTGACGTCCTCGTCGTTCATCGGGAGCGCGATGACGTGCGCGTGGTACGGCGCAACCTGCGGCGGCCACACGATCCCTTTGTCGTCGTGATGCGTCTCGATGATCGTCTGCACCGCCCGCTCGAGGCCGATGCCGTAGCTTCCACCGAAAAAGGGTCTCCGCGTGCCATCCTCGGCGACGAAGGTCGCATTCATCTTGTCCGAGTAGTAGGTCCCATACGCGAAGATGTTTCCAACCTCGACGCCGCGCTTGATCGTGAGCCTTCCAACTTTGCACTTGGGGCAGAGGTCGCCCTCACGGACGTCCGAAGCATCGACACGCTCGCCCTCGAAGTCGCGACCCAGCACGACGTCGCGAAAATGGACGTCCTTCTTGTTCGCGCCGGCGATATACGGGCGAGCCCCGACGCCGTGGTCCACCAGCACGCGTGTCTTGAGGCCGATGGGTCCGATGTAGCCCGGAACGGCGCCCGCCTCGACGAAGTCGGCATCGCTCGCAAACTTCACCTCTCCGGTCGCGAGCGCTTTGCGCAGTTTGGCCTCGTTGACGTCGCGGTCGCCGGGAAGCACGACCGCTACGACTTTTCTGGACTGGTCACGGAATAGCAGCGTCTTGAGGAATGCATCCCCGGGCTGCCCAAGCGACGCCTCGAGTGCCTCGATGCTCTCGGTCCCGGGGGTCGCGATCGCGCTCCGTGCGGGCACGCCGTCGGCGCGCGCGGAGCCCCCTTCGATGTATCGCGTCGCCTTCTCCAGGTTCGCGCGGTAGTCGCAGTTCGAGCAGATGGCGATGCGGTCCTCGCCCACCTCGGTGAGCACCTGGAATTCGTGGGCGATATCGCCGCCCATCGCCCCGGTGTCCGACTCGACGCTGATCGCGTCGAGACCCATCCGCTCGAAAGTACGCGCGTACGCCTCGTGCTCGGCGGCATAGCTCTTCTCGAGACCGGCCTGGTCGACGTCGAAGCTGTATGCGTCCTTCATGACGAACTCGCGCAGGCGAAGAAGTCCCGCTCGGGGCCGTGCCTCGTCCCGCCCCTTCGACTGGAAGTGATAGACGATCTGCGGCATCTGCTTGTAGCTCTGGGTCTCCTGCATCGCGTGCAGGTGCACGAACTCCTCGTGCGTGTAGCTCACCATGAACTCGCGGCCGTTGTGATCTTTCGTGCGGAACGTGATCGGCTCGAGCGCGTCCCAGCGCCCGGTCTGCTTCCAGGGCTCAGCCGGCGTCAGAACGGGCATCTCCATCTCCTGCGCGCCGATCCGGTTCTGCTCCTGCCGGATGATGCGTTCGACCTTCTTTGCCACGCGGAAACCGAGCGGCAGCCACGTGTAGAGGCCTGCCGCGAGGGGCTTGGCGATCGCGGCGCGCAGCACCAGGCGGTGCCCGGGCGTTTGGGCCTCGGCAGGCGCTTCACGCAGGGTGCGGCCGAAGAGCTTGGACTGTCTCATTGCTGAGCTCCGAGGGTCATATTGAGGCGCGGCGGAGTCGCCGGCGCGCATTGGCGCGCCGGCTATCGCGGGATTCGGTACGTGGACCCTCGACGAGACGTCACTTCGCGCAAGTGTACGTGCTCGGGGTCAGACCTTCGCGTGCTCGAGCGCGTCCCAGACCCTAATTTGGATTCGAGGCGCGGCCTTCACGGCGGGGCTCACGCGCATCCCGATGATCTCGCGCTGGTC
>VBIZ01000157.1 GCA_005880575.1 Chloroflexota bacterium
CGCCCGCGTTCGCGGAGCGCCTTCTCGGCGTCCGCAGCGAGACGCTCGACGAGCGCGCCCGCGGGCTCGATCGAATCGATGAGTCCGGCGTCCTCACCCATGAACAGCACGCCGCGGTCAACGTCGCCTGACGCGCGGGCTGCGTCCAGCTGCGGAAGCACGTCGCTCGATCGGCGGCGCAGCTCCCCTTCACGACCCAGCCAGTGCTCGATGAAGCTGTTGCGACGAACGCGTGAGTACGCGCCGGGCCAGACGTTGCCCCTCACGATGTCCGGGATCTCTGTGATGAGGGTGTCGTGACCATCGCTTTCGACAATCGCGCGCTTGTAGCCCTCCGGGAACGGCGACTCCTGCGTCGCGACAAATCGCGTTCCGAGAAGTGCGCCGTCCGCACCGAGGACGATCACCGCGGCGATACCTGCGCCGTCTGCGATGCCTCCGGCGACGAGGACCGGGATCTTCGGGACCGCGCGAATAACCATGCGCGCGAGCGGTAGCGTCGCCATGACGCCGACGTGTCCACCGCCCTCGGTTCCCTGCGCTACGACGACGTCGGCGCCAGCCTCGGCAGCCCGCTTCGCTTCACCGAGCGTGTCGGCCTGGTGCATGAAGAGCGCGCCCGCTTCGTGGACTCGCGTGGCAAGCCCACGCAGGTCGTACTCGGGCCGAGGCCACGCGGTCGCGACCACACGCGGCCGAGCCGCCACCACAGCGTCGACCTGCTCCTCGTCCACGCCGAAGAGCAACAAATTCAGGCCGAACGGCCGGTCCGTAAGCGAGCGAATCTTTTCGACCGCTCCGCGAATGGCGTCCGCGGGCATCGCGCTCACGCCCAACGTACCGAGTCCGCCCGCACCGCTGACCGCGGCAACAAGCTCTGCGGTCGTGGCGCCGGACATTCCGCCGAGCACGATCGGATGACGAATGCCGAGTAGTTCAGTTAGTCGCGTCTTGATCACCGGCGCTCCCCTACGGGCGGAACGGTAGTCGCGATCCCGGCCCGGCGCCAAGCGGCCGCTACTTGAGGGCGCAATCTGCGACGTCAGGTATCAGCGCGCGCGACCGTATTTGGAGGCGGCACCGAGAATGTAGGCCGCGACTGAACCATGCGGGCTACAAAATGGCGAAGTACGATGCGAATGTCGTAACCATCAAGGGGAGGGCGCTCTGACGCACACCATCACGCTTATCCCGGGCGACGGCACGGGCCCGGAGATCGTAGAAGCCACGCGCCGTGCGATCGAGGCGACCGGCGTCAAGATCGAGTGGGACGTTCACGAGATCGGCATTCCCGCGATGGCGAAGAGCGGCACGCCATTCCCGAAGGAAGCCCTCGAGTCGGTGCGGCGCAACCGCGTCGCCCTCAAGGGACCGCTGACCACGGAGCTGGGGACCGGGTTTCGCTCGGTGAATGTCGCGCTCCGGAAGGAATTCGATCTCTACGCGAACCTGCGGCCGGCGAAGACCTATCCAGGAGTTCCCGCGCCGCGGGGCGACGTCGATCTGGTGGTGGTCCGCGAGAACATTGAGGACCTCTACGCGGGGATCGAGTTCGACGTCGATTCGGCCGAGGAGCGCGAGGTGCAGGCGGTGATCGAGCGGGTCGGCAAGGCCACGATCCGCGAGCATTCGGCGCTCGCGATCAAGGCGATCAGTGTGGAGGGCTCGCGCCGGATCGTGAAGTTCGCGTTCGATTACGCGCGCACGAACAAGCGCAAGAAAGTCACCGCGATACACAAGGCGAACATCATGAAATTCGCGGATGGCCTCTTCCTACGCGTCGCGGGCGAGGTCGCGAAGGACTACCCCGAGATCCAGTTTGAGGACCGGATCGTCGACAACATGTGCATGCAGCTCGTCGTAAAGCCCGATCTGTACGACGTCCTCGTCGCGCCGAACCTCTACGGTGACATCGTGAGCGATCTCGTCGCGGGCTTGGTCGGCGGCCTCGGTGTCGCGCCAGGTGCGAACATCGGCCCGAATGGGGTCGCCATGTTCGAGGCGATCCACGGCAGCGCGCCGAAATACGCCGGGCTGAACAAGGTGAACCCGATGGCGTTGATGCTCGCGGGGGTCCTCATGCTCCGACACATCGGCGAGCGCGAGGCCGGCGACCGGCTCGAGCGAGCGATCGCCTCGGTGGTCGCGGAGGGCAAGGACGTCACCTACGACCTCAAGACGAACCGCGACGATCCCTCGGCGGTCGGAACCAAGGAATTCGCGGACGCGGTCATAAAGCGGATGCGCAACTGATGCCGACCACCGATCCCAACAACCCCAAGCGCTACTGGCACACGACCGGGAGCCGCGGCGAGTTCCAGTTCGGTTTCTCGCGCGCGATCCGCCACGGCAGTGTCGTCCGCGTCTCGGGCACGGCAGGGATCGGGCCCGACGGCAGCGTCGTGTCCGACGACGTCATCGAGCAGCTGCGCGCCGCCCTCCAGACCATGAAGGAAGCCCTCGCCGAGCTCGGCTGCAAGATGAGCGACGTGATCATGACCCGCGTCTACGTGCAAAACGCGAGTGACATCCAGAGCGTGGCCGTCGTGCACGGCGAGACGTTTCGCGATATTCGTCCCGCGTCGACGATCGTAAAGGTGGACTTCATCGATCCCAAGATCCTCGTCGAGATCGAGGCCGAAGCCGTCTACGGCGGTGCGGACGAGAAGGCGAGCACCGCGCCGACCGGTTGACACTCCGAAGCGGAGAAAAGGGAGCTAACGCAAGATGAGCACGGTCAGGGTCGTCGTCACGGGCGCGACCGGTCAGGTCGCGTACGCGCTCCTCCCGCGCATCGCGTCCGGCGAGATGTTCGGGCCCGATACGGAGATCGACCTTCGCCTCGCTGATATCCCCCAGATGATCGACAAGGCCAAGGGCGTGCTCATGGAGCTCGAGGACGGCGCGTATCCGCTACTAGAGCGGGTGAGCGCATCGTCCGATCGCGCCGAGACGCACCAGCGCGCGGACTGGGTGCTGCTCGTCGGATCGGTGCCACGCGGTCCGGGGATGGAGCGCGGCGATCTCATCCGGAAGAACGGACCGATCTTCGTCGACGAGGGCAAGGCCGTCCAGCGATACGCGTCGTCCGGCGTGCGTGTCGTCGTCGTCGGGAATCCCTGCAACACCAACTGCCTCATCGCGCGCGCGAATGCGCACACCATCCCTGACCAAAGCTGGAGCGCGATGACGCGCCTCGACCAGAACCGGGCACGCTCGCTCCTCGCGACGAAGGCCGGCGCGCGGGTGCGCGACGTGAAGAAGCTCGCCATCTGGGGAAACCACTCGGCGACCCTCTACCCCGACTTCACGAATGCCGAGGTAAACGGCAAGCCTGCGGATCAGGTCGTCGACCGGAAGTGGCTCGAGAACGAGTTCATCCCGCAGGTCCAGCAGCGCGGCGCGGCGGTCATCGCGGCGCGCGGCGCATCGAGCGCGTTCTCGGCGGCGCAGGCGCTCGTCGACCACGTGCGCTCGCTCATCACGCCGACGCCCAAAGGCGATTGCTTCTCCGCCGCGGTCATCAGCGACGGCAGCTACGGGGTGCCGAAAGGACTCGTCAGCTCGTTCCCTCTCCACTCCAGGGGCGACGGCGCGTTCGAGATCGTGCCGAACGTTCCGCTGGACGAGTTCGCGAAGGGGAAGATCGCCGCGACGATCGCCGAGCTCGAGAAGGAACGCGACCTCGTGAAGGACCTGCTCGCCGAGTTCCGCTAGGGAAGTAGCGCGGCGTCGACGAACATCACCGATCCCACCGGCACCACCG
>VBIZ01000082.1 GCA_005880575.1 Chloroflexota bacterium
TCGAGCCAACCGAGCGCGGCGGCTACCTCTTCGGCCGCGGCGTTTCCGACAACAAGGGAAATCTCCTGGCGCGGCTGCAGGCCATCGAGGCCTACCGCGCGACGATCGGCGAGCTCCCGCTTCGGATCCGCGTGCTCTACGAAGGTGAGGAGGAGAGCGGGTCTGCGCATCTCGCGGCCTTCGTGGCGCGGCACGGCGAGCGGCTCCGGGCCGACGGCTGCGTCTGGGAGGCGGGCTACAAAGACGCTGCCGGACGGGCGACGATCTCGTGTGGTCTCAAGGGCATCGCGTACGTCGACCTGCAGGTACGCGGGGCAAAGAAAGACGCGCATTCGTCTCTCGCCACAATCGTGCCGAACCCCGCATGGCGGCTGGTCTGGGCGCTCGCGACGCTGAAGAACGCGGCGGACGAGATCACGATCGACGGTTTCATGGACCTGGTGCGCCCGCCCACCGCGGCCGAGCGCGCCGTTCTCGAGGACCTGGCCTTCGACGAGCAGGGCATGCTGCGTATCCACGGGATCACGCGCTTCGTGCGAGACCTGCACGGGTACGAGCTCAAGAAGAAGCATTTCCTCGAGCCGACCTGCACGATCTGCGGAATCGTCTCTGGATACACCGGCGCGGGTTCGAAGACCGTCCTGCCCGCGGTGGCGAGCGCGAAGATCGACTTCCGTCTCGTGCCCGATCTCACACCGGACAAGGTCGTGTCGCTCCTGCGCGCGCATCTCGATCGCCGCGGATTCGACGACGTCGAGGTCGTGCCGGGACACGGTGAGTCGCCCTCGCGGTGGCCCATCGACTCGGTGGCGGCCACGGCCGCCGTCGCGGCCTGCCGTAGCGCGTACGGATCCGCGCCCGTCGTCTACCCGTTGCTCGCGGGCTCAGGCCCGATGGCACAGGTGTGCGACACGCTCAATATCCCCGTCGCGGGATTCGGCTCGGGCAACGCCGCCTCCGCCAATCACGCGCCGAACGAGAACATCGCCATCTCCGACTACGTCGACCATATCCGCGCGTTCGGGCGCTTCCTGCACGCGTTTTCAGGTCGCGTCCTGGATTGAGTCCAGGCGAGCGGCGGCGTCTTCTCGGGCTCCTCGGCTTCCTCACTTTCAACGCGGTCTATGTCGGCGTGGTAATGGCGCCGGTGCTGGCGGCGATCGCGAGCGAGTTCAACATCAGCACCGGCACGGCGGGCCTGGTCGTCGCCGCATACGGGGCGCCCGGTATCGTCGTCGCCGTCGTCGCGGGGCCGTACTCGGACCGCTTCGGGCGAAAGCGATTCCTCGTGATCGGATCGTTGGTCATGGGCTTCTTCACCCTGCTCAGCGCCTTTGCCACGAGCTTCGCCGTTCTCGTCGCGATGCGGATCATCGCCGGCATCGGCGGCTCGCTCATTTTCCCGAACACGACCGCGACCGTCGGCGACAACTTCTCCTATCGCGAGCGCGGCAGCGCGATGAGTACGGTCATCGGGCTCAACACCATGGCCGGCGTCATCGGCGTACCACTCGCCGGCGTTCTGGCGGACGCGACCAGCTGGCGTGTCTCGGTCGGTCTCGTCGGAGTCCTGGCGATCGCCGCCGGACTCCTCCTGATGTGGAAGCTTCGCCCGGCTCAGACACCGTTGAGCGAATCGCGGATCCGCGACATGTACCACTCCATCGTCACGAACCGATCGGCGCTCGGCGCCATCGGTTCGAGCTTCCTCGGAGCGCTCTACTGGTTCACGTGGGCGACGTACATCGTCGTCTTCTTCGAGAACGTGTTCGGCCTCTCGCAGGGCGTGGCCTCGATCCTCGCGCTGACGCAGGGACTCGGCGTCTTGTTCGGGAGTCAGCTCGGCGGCAGGCTCGGCGGACGGATCGGCCACAGACCAATCGTTGCCGGCAGCGTCCTCCTTTCGGGTCTGCTCCTCTTGCTCCAAACGAACATCGGCTTGCCGCTCGCCGCAACGGCGTTCCTCAACCTTCTTCTGTCGGCGGTGATCGGTGCGCGATTCGCGTCGAACACCACGCTTCTCACGGAACAGGTCCCAGAGGCGCGCGGCACGCTCCTCGCGTTGTCGGCATCGGTAACGAGCGGCAGCATCGTGGCGGGTGCCGCGATCGGCGGGCTCCTGATCGACGGGCCAGGGTTCTGGGCGCTCGGGACGTTCTGTTTCGTCGCGGCGGTTCTGGCGGCTCTCGTGGTCTGGATCTTTGTCCGTGAGGAGCCCATCGACCTCGAGATCGCGCCAGCGATCTGAATGTGAGCCGCATCGTTGCCTAACTGTTACGCCAAATAGCCGTTTGAACGCCTGCTCGGCATGGCACCTGCCCGTACATATGTCACTCGGAAAAGGAGCAGGCCATGGCGCGGAAAGCTGGCGGCGGGATGACCGTCGCCGAAGCAGGACGAATGGGTGGCCGATTGGTTAGCGAGAAGTACGGTCCAGAGTTCTACGAGAAGATCGGCAAGAAGGGCGGATCGAGTACCGCCAACAAGTACGGACCGGAGTTCTTCGGGCGCATCGGCAAGAAGGGCGGTCGCGCCGTGACCGCGAAGTACGGCGCGGGCCACTTCGAGCGCATCGGCCGCAAGGGCGGTCAGAAGGTCGCCGACCTCATCGAGCGCGCCAAGACGCTCGAGGCCGCACCCGAGGAAGAGACGCAGCCGGAAGAAGTGACGCCCGCCGAATAAGTCCGTTCGGCGACGGCGTAACGTGGTCCCTTGATGGACCGAAGGGAGCTGGGAGCGGGGACACGCCTCGTGCGTGCTGCTCGCTCGCTCCCCTCGGGCGAAGGCCAGCCGGTCGTTCCGCCCCTCGTGCAGAGCGTTGCCTTCGACTACGGCTCGGCGGCGGAGCAGGACGCGGTATTCGGAAACGAACGTCGCGGCTACGTCTACGGCCGCTACGGCACTCCCACGACCGCCGCCCTTGAGAGCGCCCTCGCCGAGCTCGACGGTGTCGCGGCGGTCACCTGCTTCGTGACCGGGATGGCCGCCATCTCCGCCGCCGTGGACGCCTGTGCGATCTCGCGGGGCGGCCGGGTCGTGGCTCAGGAGGACTCGTACGGCCAGACGCGCGCTCTTTTCGAGAGATGGACGCGCGAGCGCTCCGCGGACATCGTCTTCGTCGATACGACCGATCACCGCGCGGTCGAAGCCGCACTTGTGGCGAAGCCGACCGCGCTCCTCTATGCGGAGGCGATCGCAAATCCCCTCCTGAAGGTGAACGACGTGCCGGCGCTCGCGCGGCTCGCGCGCGATAACGGCGCCAGCCTCGCGGTCGACGCCACGTTCGCGACACCGGTGCTCTTCCGTCCCGCTGCGCTCGGCGCGACGATGGTCATTCACTCGCTCACCAAATACGTGAACGGCCACGGGGACGTCATGGGTGGGTCCGTCGGTGGGAGCGAGGAGCTGGCCCGCGCGATGCGCGACCGCACGATCCTCGACGGAGCGTATTTGCCGCCGCACGAGGCCTGGCTCGCGATCCGCGGTATGCGCACGCTGTCGCTGCGCATCCGGCGCCAGTGCGAGAGCGCGCTCGCGCTCGCGCGGCACCTCGCGAAGCATCCCAAGGTCACCCGAGTCCGCTATCCCGGTCTGGCCGATCACCCGCAGCACGACCTCGCGGCACGCCAATTCGGTGGACTCTACGGAGGCGTCGTGTCCTTCGCCCTTCGCGACGACACAAAACCCGCGGCCTTCCGTTTCCTCGACGCGCTCGAGCTCGCGGCCTCCGCGACGACGATCGGCGACCTTTTCACCGAAGTGCTGTACCCGCCGATCTCGTCGCACCGCCGGCTTCCGGCGGAGGAGCGGCGGCGTCTCGGGATCACGGATGGCTTCCTGCGCATCTCCGTTGGCATCGAGGACGAGGCGGACATCCTCGCCGATATCGACCGCGCCCTTGACCGCGTCTAAGCCGCTACCGCGCGCCCTCGTCTTCAACTGCCACATCACGGGCCTCGCGGTCGCACGTTCGCTCGCGGGGCACGGCGTTGAGGTCATCGCGCTCGATCCGGATCCGCGCGGACTGGGCCAGGCGTCGCGAGCGGTGGCGCAGCGTCACACGTGCCCGAACCCGCTCGAGGACGAGCGTGGGTTCGTTCAGTACCTGCTCGACAACGCCAAGCGCTGGGAGGGCGCGGTCCTGTTCCCTACGAACGATGAATGGGTGCTGACGGTGGCGCGCTACCGGTCACAGCTCGAGTCGTGCTACCGGATCCCCTTCAGCGAGCTCTCGGTGATCGATGCGGTCCTCGACAAGCGCCGCTTGTATGCCGACGCGCACCATCTCGGCATCCCGATCCCGAAGACCTACACGCTCAACGATCTGAAGGCGACCGCGAAGGACATCCGCTACCCGGCGATCGTGAAGCCCGCGGAACAGCGACGCTTCTACGACCGCTTCGGCGTGAAGGTGTTCCGTGCCGAGAACGCCGCCGAGCTCGTGCGCTTCGCACGCGAGGCGGCGGATCTCGCGTGCGTCGCCCAGGAGATCGTCGACGTCCCCGCGGGCGGGTTCTACTCGTTCTGCTCGTACGTCGCGCCCGACGGCGACGTCCGCGGAGCCTTCGTAGGGCGAAAGCTCGAGCAGTACCCGGAGGGCTTCGGCACGGGATGTCTCGTGATCGGCGAGCAGGTATCGGAGATCGCCGAACGTGGGAGCGCGATCCTGAAGGCGTTCGGATACCACGGCATCAGCGAGGTCGAGTTCATTTGGGACCCGACGCGCAAGGAGCATCTCCTTCTCGACGTCAATCCACGCGTGTGGAAGTGGATCGGGCTACCGATCGCGAGTGGCGTCGATCTCCCGTGGCTCGCGTACAGCGAGGCCATCGGCCAGCCGGCCCGCGCCGGCGAGCCACGCGACGGCCTGCGCTGGATCTATGAACGGGACTACGCGCTGCTCGCCGAGTCGCGCCCGCTCTTTCCGGCGACCGGCGAAGTTGTCAACGCGGTGTGGGATCCCGACGATCCGGGTCCGTTCGCGCAGCTGATCCTGAACGAGGGACCGGCGGGCCGGTATTACTGTGCCTGCTAGCAAGGCAGTGGGCGCGGCTGCGCCGGCCGAAGGCCATGTGCCCATTGACACTCGGCTCAATCCCTGGGTGCTGATCGCCCTGAGGCGGGTTCTTCAGCTCGTGTTGGGCTTGATCGTCCTCTACGGCTCGTTGGGGATGTTCACCAGCGCGGGACTGCGCGAGCCGAACGCCCTCGTGTGGGCCGGCCTCGTGGCTATCGGCCTTCTCACGGCGAGCACCTCGCGTGCGGAAGGTCATCTTCTCGCGGGCTTGTGGGTTTCGACGATGACCGTTGCTGTTGCCATTGCCCTGCTCTCTGTCGGCCACGTCAGCGATCCGCCTTGCCCTCCGGACCATCCGCCGATCACGAGCTCCTACTACTGCGTCTTCCCCGGTTATCCCGGGCTGCTGGCGTTCTCGCTCGCCTTGATGGCAGCAGCCGCTGTCCTGGCTGTCATGGACTTTCGCGCGCTCCTCCCGCGAGCCGGTCGCGCCCCGGCCTGAGCGATCATTCGGAGGATGCGCTTCGGTTTTTGGATGCCGGTGTTCGGCGGATGGCTGCGCAACGTCGAGGACGAGGGCATGCCCGCGACGTTCGCCTATCAGCGCGAGCTCGCGCAGCAGGCCGACCGCGACGGCTGGGACGTCACTCTCATCGCCGAGCTCAACCTGAACGACATCAAGGGGCCCGAGGCCGACTGCCTCGAGGCGTGGACCACCGCGGCAGCGCTGGCGCCGCTCACGGAGCGCCTGGAGCTCATGGCCGCGGTCCGCCCGAACTTCCGACTCCCGGCGCTCGTCGCGAAGGAGGCCGCGACGATCGATCGGATCTCAAACGGCCGCTTCACGCTCAACGTCGTGAGCGCGTGGTGGCAATCGGAGAGCGACCAGTACGGCGGGGCATGGGTTCAACACGACGAGCGCTACGCGCGGACCGAGGAGTTCCTCGCGGTGCTAAAAGGAATGTGGACGAAGGAGAGGTTCTCCCTCGAGGGCCGCTATTACACGATCAAAGATGCGCGCCTTGCCCCCAAGCCCATGCAAAAGCCCTGGCCGACGCTGTACGCGGGTGGCGAATCACCCGCGGCGAAGGACCTGATCGCGCGCGAATGCGATGCCTACCTGATGCACGGCGACCCGCCTGAGGCGCTTGCCGCGAAGATCGATGACATGCGCGCGCGCCGAGCGAAGCATCCCGAGCTTCCACCGCTGCGGTTCGGGGTCGCAGGCTACGCGATCGTGCGCCACAGCGACGCCGAGGTGAAAAAGGAAGTCGATCGCATCACCGACGTGCGCGCGAGCGCGCGAGGCTACGCGAGCTATCAGGACTTCATCAAGGGCTCGCAGCTGGACACGAAAGTGTCTCTCGAGGACTACAGCGTCTCGAATCGCGGGCTGCGCACCGGTCTGGTCGGCACGCCCGAGCAGGTCACCGAGCGCGTGCGCGAGCTCGAGCGCATCGGCATCGATCTGCTGCTGCTGCAATCGAGCCCGCAACGCGAAGAGATGGCGCGGTTTTCGTCGGAGGTGTTCCCGCTCGTGCGGGCGTAGCGCTCGGACCCGGGGGGTCGTGCGCTCTGGTGCCCGGCGGTAGCATTTCGAGCGGCCGATCCGGGTCGTTTTGGGGAGGATGCCCATGCACCGCTGGTGGATACCCGCTCTCGCGATTGTCATGCTTCTCGTTGCACAGCCCGCGCTTGCTTCTCAGCCCGCCCAAGGGGTTGTGCGGGATCTCGCCGACGCGAACAACGCGCGGTGTCACAACCCTGAAGGCATCACCGCCTCGCCGAACGGCCTGCTCTACGCGGCGGGCCTCTCCGGCAACATCTGCATTTACACGCTGAGCGGGGTGGAGGTGGGTCACCTGGTGGTCGCGCCGAACCATGCGCTCCTCGGCGAGCTTTACACGCCTGAGGGGATCTACGTCGCGGACAACAACCCTGGGTTCAGCGGTGGTCGCCTCATCCGGGTCGATCCAGCGACCGGTGGGTTCGTCGTTCTCGCCGAAGGATTCGCCGCGCCGAACGCGATAGCCCAAGATCACCACGGGACTCTCTACGTCTCGGATTCGTTCGCGGGCGCGATCTACACGGTCAGCCCGAGCGGCGGCGGAAAGACGCTGTGGAAGGCCGATTTGCTCCTTCAGCCGCACGGCAATCCGCCATTCGGCGCCAATGGCGTCGCGTTCGACCGAACACAGAGCTTCCTCTACGTCGCGAACACGGCCGACGATCGGATCCTCCGCATCGCCGTCAACAAGGACGGCAGTGCCGGCGCGATCTCGATCTTCGCGGACGGCGCGACGCTCGGAGCGCGTGCGCTCGACGGTGCTGACGGGATCCAGTTCGACGTCCAGGGGAACCTCTACGTTTGCGCGAACCAGGCGAACGAGATCCAGGTGCTCTCGCCGAGCGGCGCGCTGATCGCGCGCTACGGCCACAACCCAGGCGACGATCCGCTCGACTTCCCGGCGAGCCCGATCTTCCACGAGCGCGGGGTCTACATAGCGAATCTTGCGCTCGGGACCGCACCGAACGGCGGGAAAATCTCTGTGCTGGGAGTGCCTTTGCCCGGCGCGCCTAGCGGCCGTTAACGCAGAACTCGCGGCGAGGCGACCGGGCTCGGTCGTCCTCGCCGTTCCGTTCCTATGCGTTAGCGCTTGCGTCGCAGGTAGTCAAGGATCTCCGCCATCACACGGCAATCGACCTCGTTGTAGCGGCCGATCTCCTGCATGACGGGAGACTCCGTTAAGGATCTTCCTCGAGCGCGGGAGTCGGCCGCCGCGCTCCAGGCTCCCGCCATCGCCCCGGCGCCGTCGGCGAGCCCCTCTCCCCACTGTGTCTCGATGAGCCCGTGCGCGTGCATCGCGCGTGCGATCGACTTCAAGCCGAAAGAGAACGCGCCCTTCACGACGATCGGCTGAGCCCGAAAGACGCGGCCGAGGATGTCGTACCACGCGAGAAGCGGCCAGCTGCGATCAGGATGGCGCGACCGCGCGGATTCGTACGCGCGCTCGAAGTTAGACTCCTCCGCAAGCGACCAGTGCACAAGACGCACGTCGCTCGCCGATGCACATCCCGCTTGGCGTGCGACGTCCGCGAGGTGAGCGAGCCAGTCATCGATCATCCTCGCCTCCGCGTCGACGCCCAGATCGTCCACGGTGAACTGGCGGAACGACCAATTGCGGTCGCGATAGGTGCCGGAACCGATCTGGAAGATCAGCGCCTGGCCCCCCTTCCGCGGGAACGTGCTGAAGTCGTCGTCCATGTCGTGCACGAACTCGAAGTCGACGAACGCTTCGGCTGGGGGCGGCACGCGCCACCGTTCCTCGTCCGCGTTGACGCGGCCGGGACGCAACACCTCGCCGTCGTCACGATTCACCGCGATGACCGCATCGAGCGTCCGTCCGTGCTCCCCATCGAGACCGAGCACCGTGGCGGACGTGCGAGCGTCGTCCCACCGCGTCAGCCCGATCGCGTGTGCAGCGGTGCGCAGCTCGACATTGACGCGCGGAAGGATGGTGAGCTCGCCGAGCTTCGCGGCGATCTCGGCCTTCGCGCTGTGCCATGGGAAGTCGCTGCCCGCCTTCATGTTCGGCCAGAGGTCGGCAACGGACGGGATCGGCAGGACGCGCCACTCCGCACCCTCGGTGCGTAGGCGCCTGATCCAGCCGATCGCGCGCGCGACAACAGCCCCCAAGTCCTCATCGCGGGAACGCACGAAGGCCTCGCGGGGGACGCGGGCGAGCTTCTCCCAGCAGCGGTCCCCCCGAGCGCCGCCTTGCCGCCAGGCGCGGCCGGCGACGTACGCGGCGGGCGGAGTGAAGCCCTGGATCCGCCCGAGCGCCTCGTTGTAGATCCAGGCCTGCGTCATGACCGCGAGCGAGTCCGCACCGAGCCCGCCGTCCTTCAGGAGGTGCAGTGTCGAGAACTTGATGTCGACGATGCGGTAATGACGGCCGTGCCTCATCGCGGCAACCGGAAGCTCGAGCTGATCTCCCACGAACGCATCGGGGCAGAGCTCCGCAAGGACGTCTGACCGCACGAGAAGATCCGCGACACCGAACGTGCGCCGCTCTGGATCGCGGAGTACGCCCGATGCGATCAGCGGCGCGCCGTTCTTCATGGCATCCCACGTCGCCTCCGCCGCCGCGAGGGACCGCGCCTCATCCGGTCGCGTCGCGACTCGTGTGACGGGCCAGCGCTGCTGGAGGTCGACGATCACGGCCTGCTCGAAGCGCCGGCCCTGCTCCATCAGGTAACGCGCCAGGTCGAATACCCGGTTGTAGGTCGGCAGCTGATCGTCGCGGCGGAAGCCGTGTTGCTCGCCATATTCCGCCAGCCAGTCGGCGAGAAGGTCGTCCTTGCACCAGTTTCGGATTTCGCCCGCGGCGACCCACGCGAGCCAGTCGGCATCCGTTCGGGGGTCGACCAGCGCTCCGTCGTCGCGCTGGGTGATCGCGGCGCGGCCGATCATCGAGTGCCGACCGTCTCGAGAAGGCCGCGGAAGTCCGGCTCCTCGCGAAGCGCTGTGCCGTCCGTCGGCGCCGGCGCGCCGCCGCGATTCGCCCAGTAAACGTCCATTCCGACGCGCGCCGCACCGCCGACGTCGTGTGCCGAGCCGGCCACGAAGAGAACCTCCGCGGGATCGAGGGCGAGGCGCTCAAGGGCCATCCGATAGGGAAGCGGATCGGGCTTGTATGTACCGGCCTCCTCCGCGGTGACCACCAGCTCGAAGCGCCCCGCGCGGAACGCGGCGAGGCGTCCGAGCTTTCGGGAGCAGTTCGTCACGACGAACCGCCTCACGCCGTCCAGGCGCTCGAGCACCGGCGGCACGTCCGGCCAGGGCTCGAATTCGCCCCACCGGCGGAGCAGCTCGCCGGCGCGCCCGGCGTCCACGCCGACGTCACTCGCGCTCTCGCGGACGATGTCCTCGAACGGCCGGTACCGCTTTCCGCGCAGACGCTCCTGCGATGCCGCATGCCACCGCATTCCGAGCGTTCGATCCCCCGCCACGTCGGACCAGAGCGTCCACGTGTCGAGGAGTGCGGTGAGGAGGTCGAAGCCGACCGCCACGTACGCCATCCAATTAGCCTATCGGCGCACGAGACTTAGCCGCAGATAAGGGGAGGCACGGCATGCGTGAAGCAGCTCGGTTGGCGCGATGACCGACGCCGCCCGTAGCCAATGGATCTTCTCCAAGACCGAGGCCGTCGCGACGAACGGCATGGTCACGGCGGATCCGCTCGCCGCGGAGGCCGGGGTCGAGATCCTCCGCGATGGTGGGAATGCGCTCGATGCCGCCCTCGCGACCGCATTCGCTCTCGGTGTCACCTCGCCGATCGGCAGCGGTCTCGGTGGGATCGCGGGTCTCGTGGTATGGCACGAAGGCAAGATGAGCTCCTTCGACGGAGCGACACGAGCGCCACTCGCATCGCGGCCCGGCATGTTCGAGCTTCTGGGCGGCGACGCCCGATCGGGCATGTACGGGTGGCCCGCGGTGAAGAACGACGCGAACGTCGAGGGACCGCTCTCGGTCACGGTCCCAGGAGCCGTCGCCGCGTACGAGCTCGCGCATCGCCGCCTCGGGAAGCTGCCGTGGGCACGACTCTTCGAGCCCGCGATCCGGCTCGCGCGCGACGGCTTCGCCATGGATTGGTACGGCACCCTCATCTTCGGTGCGTATGCCGCGAGGCTGCACCAGAACGCGGAGGCAAAGCGGGTGTACTTCGGCGAGGGCGGCGCGCCGTACCGGCCGCCGACAGGGTTCGAGCCCCCTGAGCGCCTGATCCAACCCGATCTCGCTCGGTCGCTCGAGGCCATCGCGCGCGGCGGGGCCAGGGCCTTCTATCAGGGGGACATCGCCGCGGCGATCGCCGATGACATTCGCGCACTCGGCGGAATCCTGACTCGCGACGATTTCACGTCCTACGAGGCGGGCGAGCCGCCCCCGCAGACACTCCATTACCGCGGGCATCGCGTGGCCACGCTCCCGGGCTTGACAGGGGGGCCGACCGTCGCCCGAGCGCTCGAACGACTCGCCCGCGAAGACCTACCGAAACATCGACAACTGAGTGCGGAGAGCCTTCACCGCATCGCGGTCGCGTTGCGCGCGGCGTTCGCCGAGCGACTCGAATCGATGGCCGACATGCCCAACACCACGCACCTCAACGTCATCGATCGCGACCGCATGTGCGTCGCTCTGACCGCGACACTTGGTGGCGGCTTCGGTTCGGCCGTGATGATCAAAGGGACCGGGATCGTCATCACGAATGGGACCTATTGGTTCGATCCGCGGCCGGGACGACCGAACTCGATCGCGCCCGGCAAGCGGGTCCTCTGGGCCGGCGCCCCCACCATCGTGCTGCGGAGCGGGGAGCCCTTCCTCGTCTGCGGCGCACCCGGGGGGCGCAAGATCATGAGCGCGGTCGTGCAAACCATCGTGAATGCCGTCGACTACGGCGACGGGCCGCAGAGCGCGACGAGCCGGCCGCGCATCCATGATGAGGGCGAGCGGCTGCAGGTCGACTCGCGTATTTCGGAAGACGTCCGCGCCGGCCTGGCCGCGATGGGCCACGACATCGAAGTGAAGATCGAGGACGTTCTGTCCACGAATTTCGCACGGCCGAGCGCTATCCAGATCGGCGGGCAGGAGCTTCGCGGCGGCGTGGAAGGGACGAAGATCGGGATCGCGCTCGGGTTCTAGCCCGAGCGCGATCCGTGTTGGCTACGGAACGGTCGGGCGCTGGCCCGCGTTCTCCTGCGCTTCGCGCTCCGGGCTCTCGGTGGCCTCGTGAGCCGGGTCCTCGTTCGAGACGAAGACGCCAGGCGATGCGGACGCGTCGGCGCGCGTGTTCGATGCGCTGGTCGGTGTCGTCGCGGCATTCGCGCTGGAGCCCGTGCCGGCCGAGAACGCGGCGCCGAGGGCGACCCCGGTGAGCATCGAACCTCCAGCGAGCGCGGCGATGACAGCTTTCCGTGTGTCCATTTCGTTCTCCTTTCTTTCGCCCTATCGGGCTATCCCACCCTGCGTTCTCATCGCCCTGTCGGCATGAGAGCCGCCTAGTAGCCACCTGGGAACTTCGTGAGAGTTGTGTGACCGCTAGGCTCTTGCCGGATGGCGCGATTCGTTGTTGAAGGCGGGACGCCGTTACGTGGCGAGATAACCCCGGCAGGGAACAAGAACGAGGCGCTTCCGCTGATCGCCGCGAGCCTGCTCACCGACGAACCCGTGACCCTGCACAACGTGCCGCGGATTCGCGATGTCCGGGGCATGCTCGAGATCGCCAGCGCGCTCGGCGCGAAGGTCGAGGAGCTCGACGGCCACAGCGTTCGCGTGACCGGCGCGCTCAAAGGCACTGAGGTTCCCACCGCGCTCGCGAAGGAGATCCGCGCCTCCCTCCTGTTCGCCGGCCCGTTGCTCGGGCGCTACAAGAAGGTGCGCCTCGGTCGCCCTGGGGGTGATGTCATCGGCCGGCGGCGAAACGACACGCATTTCCTCGCGCTCCGCGCTCTCGGCGCCGAGCTCGATCTGTCGAGCGGCGGGTACGGGATGCACACGGCGGGTCTCGCCGGCACCGAGATCCTCCTCGACGAGCCTTCTGTTACCGCGACCGAGAACGCTCTCATGGCCGCGGTGCTCGCAAAGGGGCGCACCGTGATCCGGAACGCCGCAAGCGAGCCTCACGTGCAGCAGCTGGGCATCGCTCTAATGAAGATGGGGGCACGCGTTGTCGGCGTCGGCACCAACACGATCACGATCGATGGAGTCGAGCGCCTCAAGGGCCTCGAGCACACGATCCTGTCTGACCACATGGAGGTCGGCTCACTCATCGGCGCGATTGCAATGACGCACGGCGATGCGGTGATCCGCAACGCGGTCCCCGATCACATGCGGATGACACGCCTTGTCTTCAAGCGGCTCGGCGTAGAAACAACGGTCGAAGGAGACTCGATCCACGTCCCGGCGCAGGAGCATTTCCTCATCGAGCACGATCTCGGTGGTGCGATACCTCGTGTGCAGTCGCAGATCTGGCCGGGCTTTCCTTCCGATCTGACCAGCATCGCGACCGCGATGGCGACGCAGTCGGAAGGGACGGTGGTCATCCATGAGTGGATGTTCGAGGGGCGGCTCTACTTCGCGGACGCGCTCTCGCGCGAAATGGGCGCGCGAATCATCCTCTCGGATCCGCATCGGGCGGTCGTGATCGGACCGAGCCAGCTCTACGCCGCCGAGCTCAGGAGTCCTGACATTCGAGCAGGGATGGCGCTTCTTGCGGCAACGCTGTGCGCCAAAGGGACCAGCGTGATCAATGGTGTCGAGCAGATCGATCGCGGCTACGAAGAGCTCGACACGCGGCTCCGCGCGCTCGGGGCCAAGATCGAACGCGCGGCGTGACCTCCTTCGCGACGCACCTCGAGTGCTCGCGATGCCAGGAAGACTTTCCCCTCGACCAGATCCAGCAGGTGTGCAAGTCCGACGGGGGCCCGCTCCTGGTGCGCTATGACCTGCGCCGCGTCCGCGATTCCGTCACGAAGGAGGCGCTCCGCGATCGAGGGGAGACGCTCTGGCGGTACCGGGAGCTTCTCCCGCACCAGGATCCGGAGAACGCGGTGACGCTCGGAGAGCTCAACACCCCGCTCCTCGAGACCGCGTCGCTCGGCGAAGAGATAGGGATTCCAAAGCTGCGAGTGAAGGACGAGGGCTTGCTGCCGACCGGAACGTTCAAAGCGCGTGGTGCAGCCGTGGGCATGACACGCGCCGCGGAGCTCGGCGTCGAGACGCTCGCGCTCCCGAGCGCCGGCAATGCCGGCTCCGCGTGGGCGGCCTACGGAGCACGGGCCGGCGTTCGCGTGATCGTCGTCATGCCCGACCGCACCCCGAAGGTGATCGTGCGCGAAGCCTCGGCGTACGGCGGCGAGGTCTATACCGTCGCCGGTTCGATCGCGGACGCCGGCGTCCTCGTGAAGAGGGTCTGCGCCGATCGCGGCTGGTACGACGCGTCGACGCTGCGCGAGCCGTACCGCATCGAAGGGAAAAAGACGATGGGATTCGAGCTCGCCGAGCAGCTCGGATGGCGCGTGCCCGACGTGATCGTCTATCCGACCGGTGGGGGCGTCGGCCTCATCGGCATGTGGAAGGCGTTCGAAGAGCTCCGCGCCATCGGTTGGCTCGACCAGAAGAAGCCGCGTTTCGTGGCGGCGCAAGCCGGCGGGTGCGCTCCGATCGTCGACGCGTTCGCCAAGGGCCT
>VBIZ01000158.1 GCA_005880575.1 Chloroflexota bacterium
GGGCGAAGGAGAGCGAGAAGAGCGAGTGACGGCGTTCGTCGTAGGACTCACGGGGCCGATGGGCGCGGGGAAGTCGACGGTCGCCGGAATGCTGCGGGAGCTCGGGGCGAAGGTGCTCGACGCCGACGCGATCGTGCATGACGAGGAGCTGCGCGGAACCGTGGGCTACAGCGCGATCGTTCAGACGTTCGGGACGAAGGTGCTCGGCGAGGACAAAGAGATCGACCGGTCGAAGCTCGCCGCCGAAGTGTTCGGGGATCCCGCCAAGCTCCGTCGCCTCGAGCAGATCCTCCATCCGCGCGTGATCGCTCGCGTGCTCGAAGCTCGCTCGATGCTGGCGAGTGACGCGGTCCTCGTCGTGGAGGCGATCAAGCTGCTCGACGGCGAGCTCCGCAAGATCTGCGATCGGATCTGGGTGGTCGTCGCACCGCGACCGACCATGATCGAGCGGCTCGGCGCACGCGGGATCGGCCGGCGCGAGGCGGAGCTCCGCCTCGCGCAGCAGCTCACCGAAGATGAGTTCCGGGCAGCGGCGGACGCCGTCATCGTGAACGACGGCGACCGCGAGGGAACCCGCGAGCGCGTGCGTGACGCCTGGGGAGAGCTTCGCCGCCCTAGGGCGTGATCTTCTCCGGCACTTCGAACTTCACTACCGGTTGGATCGACTTAAAGGTCGCGCCGGTCGTGCCGGTCGCGCGCTCGTCCTTCGGCCCGCGGAGCAGCAGCTGCATCGAGCCGCCCGACGCCTGGAGGTAGCCGATACGCTCGGCCGTCGTCGCGTCGGTGCGGATCGTGTAGACGGCGAGGGTCCGCGCGAGGATCGGCACGCGCTCGAGGACGATGCGGGCCGAGACATCGGAACCGTTCTTCGGGGTCGGGCGCTCAAGGAGCTTCACCGGGTCGAAGGTGAAGCTGAAGAGGACGTCGACGATGTCGCCCGGCAGGATGCTGCCGCCGGCAGCCTGACCGTCGGGAATGGTGATCGACATCGCCCGGTAGTTCGGCGAATTGGGCAGCGGGTTGCCGTCCGTACCGAGGGCTGAGGCGGGGATGACGACGAAGACGGCGCCGTTGGGGCCGCCGAGCTTGGTCGGGAGGATCGGCTCACCGACGGAGATCCCGGTGATCGTGATCTTGCCGACGGCATCCTCGGGCCTCGTGAGGGCGGCGGGAGGAACGACCTCGGAGTTCATCTTGACGAGCTTTAGGTCGGCCGCGGTGATCTGCGTCTTGGGCGGGATCTCTCGGGCGGCGACGATGATGTTCGAAGTCGGGACCGGCGCCGGAGCCTCCGACTTGGCCGTGTTCGCGACGAAGAAGGTCGTCGCTCCGGCCCCGACGGCGAACAGAAGTCCAACAATCAGCACCAGTCGGGCGCGGCGTCGCGATCGATCTTCCACTCTTATCCTTCCCTCTTCGGACGTTCTCAGCGGGTGTCGGCGGCGAACTGTAGCAACGGCCTACATCTGAACGGGACTCAAACGGGTGTTGATGCGCGACAATGGGAGGGTCTGCGGGCGGCGATTTAGTAGCAGAACGTCTGTTCTAGAATGAGGGCGCCCATGCCCCACGGGGAGACACTCCAGGTTCCACTCGATCGGCCAGCCGCGAAGGCTCCCTTCCGGCTTGCTTTGCCGTGGGATCTCGCCGGCGATCAGCCCGCGGCGACGGTCGGGCTCCAAAAGGCGCTCGCGGCGGGCGAACGACATGTGACTTTGCGGGGCGTCACCGGTTCCGGGAAGACCGTCACGATGGCGAAGGTCATCGCCGACGCGGGCCGGCCCACCCTCGTCCTCGCGCACAACAAGACGCTCGCCGCGCAGCTCTACGGAGAGTTCAAGGAGTTCTTCCCCGAGAACGCGGTCCAGTACTTCGTCTCGTACTACGACTACTACCAGCCCGAGGCGTACATAGCACGGAGTGACACCTACATCGAGAAGGACAGCTCGCGCAACGAGGAGATCGATCGCATGAGGCACTCCGCGACGCGGTCGCTCTTCGAGCGGCGCGACGTGATCATCGTCGCGTCGGTCTCATGCATCTACGGTCTGGGCGCTCCGGTGGACTACGGAGCCGTGACCGTTCGGCTGAACAAGGGCGAGCGCGTGCGGCGCGACACGGTCCTTCGGCATCTCGTCGACATCCAGTACGAGCGCACCAACACCGATCTCATGCGGGGGAAGTTCCGCGTCCGCGGCGACACGCTCGAGATCCAGCCGGCATACGAAGAGCTCGCGGTGCGCATCGAGTTCTTCGGTGACGACGTGGAGCGGATCACCGAGCTCGACCCGCTCACCGGCGAGGTCCTCGCGGAGCGCGACAAGATGGACATCTATCCGGCGCGGCACTTCGTCACCCCCCGCGAGAAGCTGCTCGAGGCGATCAAGGACATCGAGGTCGAGCTCACAGATCGCGTGAAAGAGCTCGAGGACGCCGGCCGTCTGCTCGAGGCGCAGCGTCTGCGGCAACGCACCAACTTCGACCTCGAGATGCTCCGCGAGACCGGGACGTGCGCCGGAGTCGAGAACTACTCGCGCCATCTCGCGCGGCGTCCCGCCGGGAGCCGCCCGTGGACGCTCCTCGACTACTTCCCGCCGGACTTCCTCGCGTTCATCGATGAGTCGCACATCTCGATGCCGCAGGTGCGCGGCATGTACTTCGGCGACCGCTCCCGGAAGGAGATCCTGGTCGACTACGGCTTCCGGCTGCCGAGCGCGCTCGACAACCGGCCGCTCACGTTCGCCGAGTTCGAGCAGCGCCTCGACCAGGCCATCTACGTTTCGGCGACGCCCGGCCCGTACGAGCTCGAGCACTCGACCCACGTCGTCGAGCAGATCATCCGGCCGACCGGTCTCATCGATCCGCAGATCGAGGTGCGCAAGACCGAGGGTCAGATCGACGACCTCCTCGCGGAGCTCAATTTGCGGGTCGAGCGCGGCCAGCGGGCCATCGTCACAACGCTCACGAAAAAGATGGCCGAGGATCTCGCCGACTACCTCAGGGAGATGGGCGTCAAGGTGCAATACCTCCACTCGGAGATCGAAACGCTGCAACGCGTCGAGATCCTCCGTGACCTGCGCCTCGGCGTGTACGACGTGGTCGTGGGCGTGAACCTCCTCCGCGAAGGGATCGACCTTCCGGAGGTGACCCTCGTCGCGATCCTCGATGCGGACAAGGAAGGCTACCTGCGATCGGAGGGCTCGCTGATCCAGGTGATCGGCCGAGCCGCACGGCACGTCGAAGGGCGGGTGATCATGTACGCGGATCGCGTCACCGCGTCGATGAAAGCCGCGATGGACGAGACGGATCGCCGCCGCGAGATCCAGGTCGCATACAACACGGAGCACGGCATCGATCCGCAGACCATCGTCAAGGCGATCCGCGACATAGGCCTGCGTCTACGCGACGTCGCCGACGTCGAAGGGGTCAACGAGAAGGCCAAACGGCCGATCGCCGCCGGGTCGCTGCCCAAGGACGAGCTCCTGCGTCTCATCAAGGACCTCGAGGGCCAGATGAAGCGCGCTGCGAAGGACCTTGAGTTCGAGAAGGCCGCATTGCTTCGCGACGAGGTCGTCGAGCTCCGCGGGCTCATGGTGCT
>VBIZ01000083.1 GCA_005880575.1 Chloroflexota bacterium
TAGCGGCTCGCGCGTTCGGGACGGCGGCCTCAGGCCGCGGCGGACTTTGACTCTGCCGGCCGCGACTTATCGGCGCGAGGCGAGTGGAGTGAGGTGATGATCGCCCGGCGCGCCATCGCATCGCCGTGGGTGGCCGCAATGCGTTCACGAACGTCCGCAACCGACTCGCCTCGCATGTGGTGAACGATGTTTTCGTTGGTTCGCCAGAAGTAAGCGTCCATGACTCGGACAACAGCGGGCAAGCGCTCAAGATTCCGCGATCCGCTCAGCTGACTCCTGATGTATCGCATTTATCGAGATCGCCGGTCTGATAGCCGGTGCGAAACCATTGCTGGCGCTGCGCGGCCGAGCCATGCGTCCATTTCTCCGGCTGAACGCGACCCTGCGTCTCGCGCTGGATGCGATCGTCGCCGACGGCGGCTGCCGCATCGAGCGCCTGCGCGATCTGCGCGTCGGTGGGCGGCTCCAAAAAACCGGTGTCCGCGGCATGCCGCGCCCAGACCCCGGCGAGGCAGTCAGCCTGAAGCTCGACGCGCACGGATTGCGCGTTCGATCCGGTCTGGGTGAGAAGGCCGAGCTGGTTTTGAACGTGGTGCCCGTATTCGTGAGCGACAACGTACCCCTGCGCGAACGGTCCACCCTTCGCGCCGAAGCGCTGCGTCAGGTCCTGGAAGAAGCTCAGGTCGAGGTAGACCTTTTCATCCTCGGGGCAGTAGAACGGTCCCATCGCGGCCTCGGCGAAACCGCACGCGCCCTGCGTCGCGCCGGTGTAGAGGACCGTCTTAGCGGGAAGATACGTGTCGCCGCGCCGCGCGAACTCGTCGCCCCAGTACTTCTGGATGCTGTCGACGAACCCGACGATGCGGCAGTCGTCGCGCTTGTTGGCATCCGCGCCGGTCTGGCAGTCCTGCACCGAGGGCGCGCCGTCGACCGAAGGATTCGTCGCCGTGTAGTCGGAGAGCGGATTCACGCCGAGCAAGAGCGCGACGATCAGCAGAACGAGGCCGATGCCGCCTCCGCCGACGATCACCGGTCCGCCGGCGCCGCCGAAGCCGCCGCGGCCCCGCTGGTCGTCGACCTGCGACGGATCGAGAGGCGCGTCGCCACGAAATGTCACGATCGTACGGACCGCAATTCAGCGGCCACCGGCGTAGGCTCACGCCCGTGGCCCAAAAAGTGGAGCCGACCGAGGGCGTCTGGGAGATCCATCGCGGCAAACCTCGGCCGAAGAGATCGCGCCGCAGGATCGGCTCGGTCGAAGACCTTAACTACAACAATCCGTATGGCTACAAGATCGAGCGGGTCTGGTTCGATGGGCATGTCGTGTTCGCGACCGAGCAGGGCGACCTAGAAGTCGATCCAAAGAAGATCAAGGTCGCGCAGGAATACCAGATCGTGTACTCCGCTCGTCTCGATCGGAAGCGGAAGCTCATCGGCGCCGAGCGAGTGCGCGGGCAATTCAACATCTACGACTCCATCCCGGGCATGAAGAAGTACAGCCCGATCTGGCAATTCAATTACGTGATCGTGCCGCGGGACTACGTGGCCAACACCCTGCGCTCGGAGCGCGACTGCCTTCGAAGCGGCTACGAGATCCGCAGGAGCCTCGACTTCGAGAACTGACCGGTGCTCTAGCGGCCTGCGGTCGCGGGCCCGCCGATCGACGACAGCCAGGCCGCCGCTTCCGCGGGTCGACGAAAACGGTGAACGACCAGGTACGCGTGCTCTGGGCGCGAGTAGATCAACGGCAACGCGCGCCTGCGCCGGTAATGTGTCTTGAGAGCCCACAGGAACAGGCTGTCGCGCGAAAAGAACTGGTTGCGAAGGGTCTCGCGATTACCGGTCAAGCCCCAGAGCTCCTCTCCGCTTCGGATGCGCTGTAACGCACGCGCGAACAGACGCTGGAATATGACGGCGAGCGGGGGGTCGAGCCAGATCACCGTGTCGGCGCGTGGGAGCACCAGACTCTGCGCGCCGCGTCCGCCGTAGTTGCCGTCGATCACCCAGGCGTCGCCTTCGACCGCGCGAGCGACGCGCTCCTGGAAGACTTCGACCGGCACGAGCGTCCAGTTCGGACCCCACGCGAGCGCGTCGAGCTCGACGTGCTCCACGTTGAGCCGACGCGCTAATTCACGCGCGAACGTGGTCTTCCCGGAGCCGGTCGATCCGACAACCGAGATGCGTTTCAGCCCGAAGGGCCGGTGCGAATCTGACCGGGCGTCACGCCTGCGTTTGCTTTTCTCCAGGCCCCTTGCCCCCGTGCGCGATCGTCGGCAGGACTTCCTTCAGGACATATCGACGCAAGACAGAATTACTCCTCATCTGCGCGCTCAGAAGCTCCCGCACGGCGTCGGCCGCCGCTTTGGCCTCCTCGTATGGCGCGAGCTTTGGAGTCCCGCCCTTCATTCCGCCCCCGCCGGGGCTAGGTGACAAGTCCAAACCGACGTCGATGTTGATGTAACGGTGCCGCGACATTGTCTTTCCCCCTACCGCCTCTCTAGGGCGTCGAAGGGATATTGCGCAGGTCGTCAAGTGAACTAGCACGTCACTTCTAGACTCGGCACGTGCCGCAGGAGCGGAAGATCGTGACCGTCCTGTTCGCGGACATCGTCAATTCGAGCGGCACGACCCGCTCGTATGACCCTGAAGTCGTCCGCGAGGCGCTCGCGCACACGTTCAGCCGGACGCGAGAGATCCTTGTCGCGCACGGCGCGACCGTCGAGAAGTTCATCGGCGACGCCGTCATGGCGGTGTTCGGCGCTCCCATCGCGCACGAGGACGACGCCGAGCGGGCGGTGCGCGCCGCGTTCGGTCTGCGCTCAGAGGTCTCATCTGTGGGCGAGGTCGGCAAGCCGGCCATCACCCTTCGCATCGGGATCAATACCGGGGAGGTCGTGACCGGTCCCGTGGAGGGGGCCGAGAATCTCGTGACGGGGACGCCGGTGATCGTCGCGAAGCGTCTCGAAGAGAACGCACGTCATGGCGAGATCCTCGTCGGCCCGATCACCCGTCAGATCACCCGTGGGCGGATCGTCTACGACGCGCCACGCCTCGTCGAAGGCAAGGGCCTCGGCCTGATCGAGGCCGCGGCCGCACTCGACATGATGGCTGCCCCGTCGGAGGACGCCTCGCAGGAGACCCTCTTCGTCGGGCGGGACGCGGAGATGAATCTCCTCGCGCAGATCCACACCCGCGTCGGCAAGACTGGCCGGCCCCACCTCGTGACGATCTACGGCGAGGCCGGGATCGGAAAATCACGAATCGCGACCGCGTTCCTGAGGACGCTCGATCCGAACGAACCGATGGCGCGAGCGACCTGCCTCCCCTATGGACACGCGATCACATACGGGCCGCTGCAGGAGCTCATTCGGGGCGAGGCGCAGATCGCCGCGACGGACGGGCGAGACGCCGCGCGATCGAAGATCGAGACCCGGGTCTCGCGAATGGCCGGTCTGGATGAACAAGAGGCGCGCGCGATCGCGCGTGAGCTGACCACCCTCGCGCTCGCCGACGAGAGCAGTCCGGCCGGCGAGCTCGCCTCGGATGAGCGTCGCCGCGAGCTCGCGCTCGGAATGACCCGATACCTCGAGGCGAGGCTCGGCGGCGCGACGGGGACCATCGTTCTTGAGGACCTGCACTGGGCCGAGGAGCCGTTCCTCGCGCTGCTGGAGGAGCTGCTCGGCCATCTGCGGGCTCCCCTCCTTCTGCTCTGTCTCGCTCGTCCCGATCTTCTCGAGCGCAGGCCGACGTGGGGGTCGGGTCACATCAACGCGATCGCGATCTCGCTCGAATCGCTCGGATCGGAAGACACGAAGCTTCTGGCCCGCTCACTTCTCGGCGAAGAGAGCGGTTCGCGCGTGGACGAGATCGCGGAGCGGACCGAGGGCAACCCGCTCTTCGTCGAGGAGTACGCGCGAATGCTCGCCGAGAAGGGAGCGCATGCGGTCGTCCCCCCGACGCTACAGGGCGTCATCGCCGCGCGCCTCGACGGGACGAGCGCTCCGGTGAAACACCTCGTGCAGGAGGCGAGCGTGATCGGCCGGGCGTTTTGGCTCGACGCACTCCCGACGGCGCCGGGAACACGCGAGGTCGACGAGGCCGAGCGCCGTGGACTCATCGCACGTCGGGCGCGCAAGGGACCGACCGGAAGCCCGACGTTCGTATTCAGGCACGGGCTCATACGCGACGTCGCATACGCCTCGCTCTCGAAGGCTGAGCGGTTCCGTGTGCACGATCACTACTCACGCTGGCTGGAAGCGGCCGCGGGTGAACGGGCGCAGGAGTACTCCGAGATCGTCGCGTACCACGCCGAGCGTGCCTTCGATCTGGCGCACGAGGTCGAGCCCGCGAGCGCGGCGTCTCTCGGACGACGGGCGTTCAGCGAGCTGGCGCGGACGGCTGGAGCCGCGTCCGCGCGTGGCGAGTTTCGCGCCGCGCGCGAGCTGAACGATCGCGCGCTCCGCGTCGCGGGCGCCGCCGGCGTGCCGCAATCGGAGCAGTCCTCGGTGCGATCACTCGCGGCCATCCTCAATCTCCGGCTCGACTCCGACTCGGCTGCCGTGAACGAGCTCGAGGGTGCCATCGCCGAGGCACGCCGGCTTGGCCCGAGCACGGAGCTGGTGCGACTGCTCGTGTGGCGCGCCTCGTCGGTCACGATCTATGACGACATCGAGGAATCCGAGCGCCTCTTCCAGGAGGCGGTGGACATCGCGACACGAACGGGCGATCGCGAGATCCTTGCCTACGCCGTGTGGGCGTCGGCGGAGCCGCTGGGCCTCACCGGCCGACTCGAAGAGCAGGCCCATCAGCTTGGAGCCGCTCTCGAGCAGATCCGCGCGAGCGGCTCCCTGTACGAGGTCGGGTGCCTCGCGGAGATCTGCCTCAACGCGATCGCCCGAGGCGATCGGCGGCGCGCGAGAGAGGTCGCCGACGAAGCCGTGGCCGCTGCTCGAAGGTCCGGCCGGCGGATGGACCGCTGGCGCGCGGCGTCGGCGCTCGCGACGACCCTGCTCGCGGACCAGGATCCGGAAGCCCCCGCCGCGGCGGAGGCCGCGCTCGAGAGCGCGCGAGAGGTCGGTGGACCTGGGGCGCTCGCGGAGACCGCAGAGCTCGCGAGCCGAGCGCGGCAGCAGAGCGGCGACCTCGAGGCCGCGCAAAGAGTCCTCGACGAGACATTCACGCAGCTCGATCCCGCGAAGATGACCGTACAGCGTGAGGTCATCACTCGGCTCGAGACGAGACGCAGCGAGGTCGCCCTCGCGCGCGGGAACCGATCGCTCGCGCGTGACTCCGCGGCAACGGCGATCCATCTCGCGCCACGAAGGCACGTTGAAGCACGAGGCGCCGCTCTTCTCGCGATGGCGTCGGTCGAACTTGCCGACGGACGCCGCGACGAAGCGCATCGATTGATCGCCGAGGTGCGCGGACTTGTGGCCGGGTCCGGTTTCCGCGATCTCCAACAGCGCGTCGAGCGTATGGGCGAAGACCTCACCGCGAGGTCGAAAGCGCGCTGACCTTCGGCGGTGCTATGTTCGGCGAGCCCCGTGAAACTCCACGAATACCAAGCGAAGCAGATCCTCGCGCGTGCGGGCATCCCCATTCCGGACGGTCGCCTCGCGACGTCACCGGAGGAGGCCGAGGCCGCGGCAAAGGCCATCTCGGCGCCGGTGGCCGTGAAGGCGCAGGTGCACGCGGGCGGGCGCGGAAAGGCCGGCGGCATCAAGGTCGCGAAGTCGCCCGCTGAAGCGAGGACCGCCGCCGGGGCGATCCTGGGCATGGACATAAAAGGTCTGCGCGTCGAGAAGGTCTACGTCGAGCGCGCCGCGGACGTCGCGAGCGAGCTCTACCTCGGGATCACCCTCGACCGCGATCGCCGCCGACCGGTGGTGATGCTTTCCACGGTCGGGGGCATGGACATAGAGGAGGTGGCCGCGTCGCGTCCCGAGGCGATCGCGCGCGGCTGGCCCAGCCCACTCCTCGGCCTCCTCCCGTTCGAGGCGCGTGCCCTCGTGTTCGCGGCCGGCGTGGCGCCCGCGCAGCGCGAGGCGGTGGCGGACATCGCGCGGCGTCTGTATCGCGTCTACGGCGAGACCGACGCGACGCTCGTCGAGATCAACCCGCTGTTCGTTGAGAAGGATGGGTCGGTCCTCGCCGGCGACGCGAAGCTCGACATCGACGACAACGCGCTCTTCCGGCTCCCTGAGCTCGCGAAGCTCAAGGAAGTGTCGGCGGACGAGGAAGCCGAGGAGAAGGCGCGCGCGCTCGGGTTCAGCTACGTGCAGCTCGACGGCGACGTCGGGATCATCGGAAACGGCGCCGGTCTCGTGATGGCGACGCTCGACGCGGTCCAGCGCGCGGGCGGTCGCGCGGCGAACTTCCTCGACGTCGGCGGCGGAGCGAAGGAAGCTGTCGTGAAGGCCGCCCTAGAGATCGTGCTCTCGAACTCCCGCGTCCGGAGTGTCCTCATCAACATCTTCGGCGGCATCACGCGCGGCGACGAGGTCGCGAAGGGCATCCTCGACGTGATCGAGGCGCATCCGCCGCGCGTGCCTCTGGTGGTGCGGCTGTCCGGAACCGAAGCCCAAGCGGGCCGGAGGCTCCTCGAGAAAGCGCCGCTCGAATCGCGCGCGACGATGGATGACGCCGCCGCAGAGGCGGTTCGTCTCGCGAAGGAGCCTGCGCGCGCATGAGCGTGCTCTTGGGGAAGGACACGCGCGTCATCGTCCAGGGGCTCGGACGCGAGGGCCGCTTCCATGCCGAGCGCATGAAGGAGTACGGCACCAAGGTGGTCGGCGGAACGAAGCCCGGCGCCGGCGGGACGAAGATCGATGGGATCCCGATGTTCGACACCGTCGCGCAGGCGGTTGACGCGACAGGCGCCAATGCCTCGATCGTGTTCGTCCCCGCACCGGCCGCGATGGACGCGCTCCTCGAGGCGATCGACGCACAGATCGATCTCGTCATCGCGATCACCGAGGGAATTCCGATCGCCGACATGCTCAAGGTCGCGGCCGTCCTCGAGACCGCGGCGACGACGCTCGTCGGACCGAACGGGCCGGGCGCGATCACACCCGGGCAGAGCAAGATCGGGATCATGCCGGCGGAAAACTTCTCGCCCGGCGGCGTCGGCTTCGTTTCCCGAAGTGGGACGCTGACCTACGAGATCGCCGACCTTCTCACGCGCGCGGGACTGGGTCAGTCCACCTGCATCGGAGTCGGCGGCGATCCCGTCGTCGGCCTACCCACCCCTGATGCCGTGCGCCTCTTGAACGAGGATCCCGAGACCGAGGCGATCGTCATCGTCGGCGAGATCGGCGGAGCCGCCGAGGAGCGTGCGGCCGAGTACATGCGCGCCGAGGGGAAAAAACCCGCCGTCGCGTTCATCGCGGGCCGGTCAGCGCCGCCCGGCAAACGCATGGGCCACGCCGGCGCGATCGTCTCGGGGAATCAAGGCACGGCTGAATCAAAAGTGCGCGCATTCGCGGAGGCGGGGATTCCCGTCGCGAACGCACCGAGCGAAATCCCCGGTCTCGTGAAGAAGGCGCTCCGCCGCTAGCGTTACAGAACGGTCTAGCGAGCGTTCCTAATTCCGAGTGAAGGGTCGGCAAGACGGGCGTCGTCCGGTAGAGTGCTGGCGGATGGGATCCCGCCGCATCGCGACGTTCCTCCTCACTTTCGTCATTTCCACCACCTGGCTCATCCCGACCGCCACGCCGGCGAGCGTCGCGGACGCGCAGACACTCGGGCAGGGCTACTCGATCGCCGGCGACTTCAAGGGCGCGGGCTACCAGCAGATCGCGACGCTCTACGACGCGAACGACGACCTCGGCCTGCGGATCGTCGTGCTCGATCGCACGACCGCCGATCTCAAGATGGTCGCGACGCAATGGTTCGTGACCGGTGGCAATAGCTTCGACCTCGGGCGGATGAAGGTCGCGGCGCTCGACCTGAATGGCGACGGCAAGACCGATCTCGCGGTTCTCTACAACGACGGCAACTTCACCGTGCGCCTGGTCGCGTGGGTCTCGACCGGAAGCGCGTTCACATATCTCGGCGCCATCTGGCGCCACTCGAGCTTCGATTGGCAGCGCGCCGGCGATCTGCTCACCGGCAAGTTCACCGGAAGCGGCCTGCCGGGGATCCTCATCCCCTACGCGCAGGACAACTTCGATCTCAAGCTCCTCTATCTCGAAGCGACAGCGCAGGGCATTCGCTATCCCGGTGATCGCGGCCTCTACGACTCGGGGCCGAATCAGATCTGGCCGACGCAGGCGCGCTTCGTCGCGGGCCGCTTCACGCGCACGACCGGAACCGACCAGGTCGCGATGATCTACCAGTACGACAACGGTTCGATCAAGATCCACATCTTCGAGCTCGACTCCGGCGGGAGCCTCGCGCCGCAGGGCGGCGGATTCGGGGGGCACTGGACCTCACCGCCGAACTTCTTCGACATCACCAAGGCGCGCTTCGTCGCCGCCGACATCGACGGCGACAAGATGACCGACATCGTCGATCTCTACGACTATCCCGACGGGTCGTCGCGTGTCCACCTCATGCTCGCCGCGGATGGGCACGCGCTCCGCGACGTGATCGGCGTCGCCTGGCCGGTCGGCGCGATGCCCTGGCTTTCGACCCAGATCGTCGCGGGCGACTGGAACAAGGACGGCAAGGCCGACGTCGCGACGGTGACCGCGGGCCAGGACGGCGTGACGCACGTCG
Source organism: Chloroflexota bacterium (assembly GCA_005880575.1). GTDB lineage: Bacteria > Chloroflexota > Limnocylindria > P2-11E > P2-11E > 3-1-20CM-2-70-9. Next base: position 8,719 of record VBIZ01000083.1, read on the forward strand.
GCCTGCTCACGAGCCTCGGCCGCGCGCTCCACTACGACGCGGACGCGTGGACGACGCCCACGACCGAGGTTCGGGCGCTCGGCTGCGCGAGCTGCTGGCCCCTCAACGGAATGCCGCTCCTCGCCGGTCAGCCGAACCCGCACCGCCGCCCGCTCGCCGTGAAGATCGACAACGCCCCCGCAGCCCGCCCGCATTACGGGATCAGCCAGGCCGATATGGTGTGGGAGCTCCTCGTCGAGGGCTTCATCACCCGCCTCGCCACCTACTACCATTCGCAGGACCCGGAGACGATCGGCGCCGTCCGCAGCGTCCGGTTCTCGGATCGCTACACAACGCCGATGGTCCGCGGTTCGCTCGTCTTCTCAGGCGCCTCCCAGCTTATGGAGAGTCTCGTGCGCGGCGACATCGCTGCGGGGTCGTACGTCGGCGTCTCGCCGCAGCTCGGTCAGGGCAACGCCTTCTACCGATCGGGCGTGGACGGGAAGGTCGCACCGCACAACCTCTTCACGTCGTCGCAGGCGCTCCGCTCCGCGACGAGCGACGTCGGCGGAGGCGGTGCGGTCGACGTGCCGCGCTGGGACTTCCTCGCGCAGGCGAATCATCCGGCGATGATCGGGGGTTTCCTGGGCAGCGTCCCCGCGAGGTCATTGACGGTGCCCTATCGCGCCGACGCGCTCGTTCGCTACGACTACGACGCGAACGCGAACGTGTACCTCCGCTACCAATCGAACGGCGCACGCATGGTGCTCGAGGTGGACGCGGCGAACGGCGCCTGGATCATGCCGAAGAACATCGTGATCATCCGGACGGACGTGTGGGTCACCAACGTCGTCGACGATGCGGGCGGCGCGCCGAGCCTCGACATGCGCCTGGTCGGCTCGGGACCAGCCTCCATCTTCCGCGATGGCCTCCGACAGGACGGGACGTGGTCGCGGGCGAACCTCGTCGACCCGTTCACCTTCACGAACCAGTACGGGCACAAGATGTACCTCTCGCCCGGCCAGACGTGGGTCCACGTGCTGCCGATGGACTGGCAGGTCTACTCGAACTAGACCGGCGATAGGCTCTCCGCGTGGCCGAGGCGATCCCCATCCTCGAGATCGGCGCCATCCTCCTCGGGGCGGCACTTGTCGGTTACGGCTTTCGCAGAGTGGGCCTGCCCGCGGTCGTCGGCTACCTCCTCGTCGGGCTGCTCATCGGTCCGTTCACTCCGGGATACGTGGCGGACCGGCACCAGATTCAAGTGCTCGCCGACTTCGGCGTCGTCTTGCTCCTCTTCGAGGTGGGGATCGAGCTCGATCTCCGCGCGCTGCGGCGCGAGCCGCTTGGAATTGTCATCGCGGTCCCAGCCCAGGTGGGATTCGTCACGCTCGCCGGCACCGCCGCTTTCGTCGCGCTCGGCAGCGGAGTGCTCGGCGCGGTCACGCTCGGCCTCGCCGTCGCGCTCTCGAGCTCGATCGTAGTGGTGAACATCACGCGGAGCCGCAAGCGGACCGCAGACGAGCTGACGGCACGGGCGCTCCTGGTGTGGTCGGTCCTGCAGGATGTCGTGACCCTGGTCGCGGCCACGATCCTCGCCGTGCTCCTGGCTCCTGGCGAGGCGACTGCTGCGCCGCTGGCGTTCGGCAAGGCCGTCGCCTTCGTGGCCGTCGCCGCGTTGGTGCAGGACCTGGTGGTGCCGCGGCTGCTGCGCGCGGTGCGGGGAGAGCAGGACACCTTCCTCATCGTCGCGGTCTCCGCCGCGCTCGCCACCGCGGGCGTCGGCGCCGCGATGTTCGGCGTGCCGCTCGCGCTCGGCGCGTTCATCGCGGGTCTCTTCCTGTCGGTCCGTGCCGAGGCGCAGGAGGCGCGACGCGAGGTTCTTCCGTTCCGCGATCTCTTCGCCGTGCTCTTCTTCGTGGCGATCGGAAGCCTCGTCGACCCCTCCGCGATCCTGCGCGAGCCGCTCTGGCTCGCGGTGATCCTCGCGCTCGTCGTGCTCAAGGTGTTCGCGGTCTGGGGCTTCGCGGCAATCTTCCGCGTGCCCGCCCGCCGTCCGCAGCTCGCCGTCGGCCTCGGTCAGATCGGCGAGTTCAGCTTCGTGGTGGTCGGTCTTGGGAGCGCAGCGGGCGTCGTGAGCGCGGGTCAGTTCAGCGCGGCGCTCGGCGCGGCGGCGATCACCATCGCGGTTTCAGCCGTCGGCGCCCGGCTGTTTCCGCGCCGCATCCCACAGGGCTGACCAGAGCGCGCGACGCTCGGCGTCCGAGGGCGCGCGGCCGAGGCGCTCGCGAAGCGCGACGACACCGTATCCCGCGAGCGCTCCCCACGCCTTCGGCCGCTCGGTCCGCGTTCCGACAGCGAGGTCGGGCCAGGAGCTCACTGTCTCGCGCGCGACCTCCTCGATGAGATCGTCCATCGGCCTACCCTATGGATGGTGCGTGTGGTCTCGCTCGTCCCCGCGGCGACGGAGATCGTCTACGCGATCGGGGCGATTGACGAGCTCGTCGCGGTCACGCACGACGACGACTATCCGCCGGCCGTCCGCACGCTCCCGTCGGTGACCCGCTCGACCATCCCGCACGGCGCGAGCGCCCGCGAGATCGATCGTCAGGTCCGCGAGGCGGGTTCGCGCGGCGAGAGCACCTTTCACCTCGACGAGGACGCGCTGCGCGATGCGCGGCCGGACCTGATCCTCGGGCAGACCCTTTGTGCGGTCTGCGCGATCACGCTCGATCGGATCCCCGCGCACTTCCCGCGGACGCCCGAGATCGTTCCTCTCGACGCGTCGAGCATCGAGGGCATGTTCGAGGACGTCCGCCGCGTCGGCGCGGCGCTCGCGCGCGATCGGGACGCCGACCGGCTGATCGAACATCTTCGATCGCGACTGGCCGAGGTCGAGGCGCTCGTCGCCGGACTTCCCCGGCCGCGGGTGGCCTGTCTCGAATGGCTCGATCCGCTGTTCAACGCCGGCCACTGGGTTCCCGAGCAGGTCCGCATCGCGGGCGGCGAGGACGTGCTCGGGGCGGCGGGCGCCAGGTCGCGGGAGATCGGCTGGGGCGATGTGGTCGCGGCTCGCCCCGCGATCGTCATCGCGATGCCGTGCGGGTGGGATGCGGAGCGCGCCGCGAGCGAAGCGACCCGCCTCGGATCACTCCGCGACGCGCGCGTCCTCGGAGTCGACGGCGCGGCGTTCTTCAGCCGTCCCGGTCCCCGCCTCGTCGATGGCGTCGAGCTTCTCGCCTCGATCTTCCATCCGGATACCGTCGCCTCGCCGGACGGAGCCATCGCCGTTCGCGTCAGCGCCTGATCGCTCGGCGAGCGGCAGCTCCACCGTAAAGACGGACCCATCCGAGGAGCTCTCCTCTACGAAAAGGCGGCCGCCCATGCGCGTGGCGATCGCCCTGCTCACGTACAGCCCGATCCCCATGCCCGGCTGATTCGCGGCGGCAGCGCCGCGCGCGAAACGTTCGAAGATCCGCTCTCGATCCGCGGCGCCGATGCCGCGACCGTGGTCGCGCACGCGAATGGCGGCGTGGCCAGCTTCGGCGGTGACCGCGATCTCGATCGCCGACGCGCGCGGGCTGTAGGCCATGGCGTTCTTCAGAAGGTTGTCGAAGATCTGATCGAGACGGGCGGGATCCGCCCACACCATGATCGGCGCGGCAGGTCCATTCAGGGTGAGCGGGCGGCCCGGCTCCAGCGCTTCCACGCGTTGCGCGGCGGCCTGCGTGGCGGCAACGAGATCGAACGGCTCGGGCTCGACCCGGAAATCGTCGACTCTGGTCGAGATCACCTGAAGGTCGTCCGCGAGCCGAATGAGGCGGGCCACCTGTTGCGTCGCCGCTGCGATCGATGACCGCACGCGGTCGCGCATGTCCTCTCGCGCGGCGTACCGAGCCGCGAGCTGCAGATGACCCGAGAGAGACGCCAGCGGGTTCCGGAGCTCGTGGTTGACCGTTGCGATGAGCGCGGTGCGCTCCTCCTCGAGCTGCTCGAGCCGTCGAAGGCTCTCCGCGGTGCGGGCGAAGGCTCCGCGGGCGGCCGCGCCGAGGATCGCAAGCACGAGCCCTTCGAAAAAGAATCCGACGACGTCGAGGCCGTTCGCGCCGAGAGCGAGGTCGAAGCCGGTCGGCGGCGTGAAGTAGGCGGCGGCAAGAGTGGTCCCGACCGTGGCGAGAAGGGCCGGACCGAAGCCCGCGAGCACGGCACTGGCCGCCACCGGAATCGTGAGAAAGAGGTCCGGGCCAGGCGCGCCGAACGCGGGGATCGCGAGCTTCAGCCCCGCGATCGCGAGTGTGAAAACGACAGCGAGGCCATAACGCACCGGCCATGGCCAGTCCAGCCGAAACAGTCGGAGCGAAAGATCGAGAAAACGCTCTTGTGCCGTCCCCACGCCCGAGACGCCTCCCGCGCGATGCCTTCCGTCACCTTACTCGAACGAGCAAGCGGAGAGCATCGCGCGGGAGGTGTTTTTGGTGCGGCCAGAGCGAGCCGGTCTAGAGCCTGCCGCCGCCGAGGAATCCGATGATCGCTCCCATCACGACCGCCTGGAACACCTGATACCCCGCATCGATCGCGTAGAGGCGCGGCGGGCGGCCGGCGAAGAGCACCTGCGAAAAGAACGCTGTCGCGGTGAATCCGAGGGATGCGTACAGGCCGATGAGCGCTCCTCCCGACCCGGTGGTCCAGCCGGTCTCGTTGATGAACCAGTTGAGCGCGATCGCTTCGACGAACGCGGCGAGCGCGGTGAGCGCGTATAGCGGACCGGCCGACGCGCCGGTTCCCATACCTCGACCGGTGAGCGCCATCCACGATTTGCCAAAGACGGGTCCGTACCAAAGGAACCCGATGACCATTGCGGCGACGGTCGCGACGATGATCGCAATCCAGTTCACGTGTCCCTCCTCCAACGCGAGCTAGGTGTGCCGCGCACAGGCTAGAGCAGGGGCACAAGCATCCCGACCCGGCGCGCGTACTCGTCGTACGCGGCGCCGAAGCGCTCGCGGAGGAGACGCTCCTCGGTCTTCGCACGGAGATAGAGCGCAGGGAAGGTCACGAGGAGTGTGCCCGCGATCAACAGGAGATTCCCGGTCGCGAGACATGCGCCCAAAAAGTGGAGACCGAGGCCGGTGTAGACCGGGTGACGCACGAAGCGATAGGGACCCCGTCGCACCAGCTCGTGGTCGCGGTGGATCTCGAGCTCGAGGTCGTAGTGCCGTCCAAGTGTCGCGATCGCCCACAGCGAAAAGCCGACGCCCGCGACGATCAGAGCCAAGCCGATCCAGCGGAGCAGATCGGGCATGTCGAGCTCGGGCCCGGGCCGCACCGCGATCACGATGTACGGGACAAAGAAGAAGTAGGCGACGTAGTGGGCCAACCCGCCCGAGCGCGCGACCGTCTCGCCGCGACGGACCAGGCCGCGCGCGCGCGAGACCTGCGCGACGACCATGAAGGTAACGATGCTGCCGATCGAGACGATCGTCACCAGCGAAGGATTCATGTCCCAATACTCCGTCTGCGCACTAGACTCGCGCGCCATGGCTATCGCCTGGCTGGGTGAGCCCGGGTCCCTCGACGCCGCGACGGTTGGCGGCAAGACCGCCAATCTCGGGCGCCTCGCGACGTCGTTCCGCGTGCCGCCGGGGTTCTGTCTCGACGCGTCGGCCTTCGATCAGCTGCGTCAGGCGCTCGACGGCGACGCTCCCGCGAGAGCACGGCTCCGCGAGCTCGTCGCGGCCTCCTACGCGGCGGAGTCGACGCCATCGTCGACGCGCTGCTCGAGTGCTGGCGGTCGGTCTACTCCGCGCGCGCGACCGCCTACCGCAAGCAGCGCGGCATCGCGGGAACGCCGCGGATCGCGGTGCTCGTGCAGCTCATGGTTCCGGCCGACGCTTCGGCCATCGCCTTCAGCGCCGACCCGGTGAGTGGTGCGCGCGACGTGGTCGTCGTGAACGCCGCGCGCGGTCTCGGCGACGCCATCGCGTCCGGCACGATCACCCCCGACAGCTACACGGTCCGCAAGCGAGACCTCGTCATCACGTCGCGCGTGTGCGCCGATGGCGGCGCGGTCTCCGACGGCGACATCGTCGCAATCGCACGCCTCGCGATCCAGCTCGAGACGATCATGGGCGGGCCCGTCGACGTCGAGTCGGCGCTGCGCGACGGCGAGCTCCACCTCCTGCAATGCCGGCCGATCACGACGCTCGCCGAAGAGTTCCCGGTCACGTGGGACGATCCGGACGATGCCAACGTAACGTGGACACGCGACGACGCGCACTTCGACCAGGTCTATCCCCCGCTCAGCATCGAAATGATCAACACCGGGCACCACGGCATCCGAACGCTGCTCGCGGCGGTCGGTTTCCCCTTCGCGGTGCGCAGCGTTCCCTTCAACGGTCGTTTCTTTGACAGCGAGCGGCGACTGGTGCCCGAGGAGCGCATCGGCCAGGAGATGACAAAGGCGGCAGCGGTGCGGCGCTCGCGCGCGAGGACGATCCGACGGCGATGGGACGAGGAGCTCCTGCCCGAGGTCAGACGTCACTACGAGTGGATGCGCGGGGCAGACTTCGTCAACGCGCCACGCGACCGCGCGAGTCTGTTGTGGCTCGAGATGTGGGAGCGGGTTCGACGCGTCTGGGAGATCCACTTCATCGTCACCGGCTCGGCGTACCCGGTCATGGAGGAGCTTGCGCAGGCCTACGAGCAGCTCGTCGGCGGAAGCGGCGGAGACGCGCTCGCGATCACGCAAGGCGACGCTCCCACACTGCAGCGGCTCGAGCGCGATCTGCACGCGCTGGCGGAGTCCCTGCGGGCGCGGCCGACCGTTGCCGCCGCGATCGGCGCAGGCGAGCGATCCCTGCCGAGCCTCGGGAAGCTCGACGGCGGGGCCGCGTTCCTGCGTGAGATCGGTACGTTCCTCGAGACTCATGGCGACGTCGGCCAGGAAAACTTCGATCTCGTGACGCCACCGTGGCGGGACGATCCTGCAAAGCTCGTGGAGATCTTGGCGCAGCGTCTTCGCTTCGCCGGCGAGCACCCCGACGAGCGTTACGCGCGCGTCCGCGAGCGCGCGCGAGTGATCGTGGCTCGCGCGCGCACCCACCTCGCGGAACGACATGAGGACCTCGAGCGCTTCGAGGAGATTCTCGCGGCGGCACAGAGCGCCGGCCCGCTCACCGAGGAACACAACTACTGGATCGACCGAATGAGCTACGCGCACGTCCGCCGGATGGTCCTGGCGGTCGGGGTGCGCCTGGTACGTGAGGGCGTGCTCGCGACGCCTGAAGACATCTTCTTCCTGTATCTGCCTGAGATAACTGAGGCCTTCGAGTTATCGGCACCTCTCGCCGAGCTCGTCTCTCGTCGCCGTAAAGAGGTCGCACGATGGCGGCGCTACACGGCTCCCAAGACGATCGGCGCGCCGGCGTCAGGGCCGGAGCCGATCACCCCTGGAGTGTCCGTTGAGCGGGTGAGCTTCGACTACTCGGTGACACAGAGCGACCGGTACACGCTCCGCGGTGTAGCCGCGTCGCCCGGTGTCGCGCGAGGACCCGCGCGGATCATCACGGGCGACGCTGACTTCGCGACGATGCGGCCGGGCGATGTCCTCGTCTGTCGAACTTCGACTGTCTCGTGGGTGCCGCTCTTCACGATTTCGGCCGCCGTCGTAACGGAGTTCGGCGGCTCGCTGACGCACGCCGCGGTCGTGGCGCGCGAGTTCGGCGTTCCATGCGTCGTCGCGACCGGCGGAGTCACAACGACCGTCACCGACGGCGAACCTCTCGAGGTCGATGGCTCCGCCGGAACAGTGCGCCGGCTGTTTCCGATCACCTGGAGGAACTCCGAAGACGCGAAGCTGCTATGGCGCCGCGACGACGCGCACGTCACTCAGGTCATCACGCCGCTGGCGATCGAATACACGCGGCACGGCGCCAACTACGGCATGAGACGCCGCGACGAAGAGCTCGGGTCGCCCGTGCTGATGCGCCTGGAGAGCTTCAACGGCCGGAACTACTCGGGGAGTCAGGCGCTCCGACCTCCGGACGAGATCGCGGTACATCAAAGGGAAGCGTTGGCGAAGCGCCGGAGCCTCGCACGCCGCGTGCCCCGCGATTGGGATGAGCGCTACCTGCCGGAGCTGAACGAGCACTACGTGTGGATGCGCGCGCTTTCATTGGATCGATCGAGCGGGCCGGAAGCCGCGTCCGCGTGGGACGACCTCTGGCGTCGGCATCGTCGCGCGTGGCGGATCCACATGCTCGTCACGGCAGGTGCGTACACGGTGATGGACGAGCTCGCGGAGGTCTATGAAGCGCTCGTCGGCGGGTCGCAGGCGGATGCTTTCGCGCTCACGCAGGGCCTCGCCCGGACGCTGCAGCAGCTCGAGAATGATCTCCACGACCTGACCACAGCAGCGCGCACCTCAGCGGCGGTCGCCGAAGCGATGGCCCGCGGCGCTTCTTTCGAAGAGCTTCGATCGCGCGACCCATCGTTCGACGACGCGGTGCGGGAATTCCTCCGCGTGCACGGCGAAGCCGGCGCGTCCGGCGATCATTTCGGGTCGGTCTCGTGGGCGGACGATCCCACCTTGCTCATCCGTGCTGTCGCGCAACGGCTGCGGATGTCCGGGGAGGATCCACGGGTCCGGCAAGCCGGGCTTCGCGCGCGGGCGGGTGAGATCGCAGCGCACGCACGGAAGACTCTGGCCGATCGGCCCGACGATCTCGCGCGATTCGAGGAGGTCTTCGCGGCCGCGCGCGGGGCCGGTCCATTGACCGAGGAGCACAACTACTGGCTCGACCGCCGCAATCACGCCAACGTCGGCAGGGCCGCGCGAACGTTCGGCGCACGCCTGGTGAGTGACGGTGTCATCAAGAACCGCGAGGAGATCTTCCTTCTCTATCTGGATGAAGTCCGCGACGCGCTCCGCGCACCACGAGATCTCTCGACGCTGATCGTGGAACGAGAGAACGAGCAGGCTGAGTGGCGCCGCATGGAAGCGCCGGAGACCATCGGGCAACCGGACGCGGCCGGACCGTCGAGATCGACTCCGATCTGGCACCTCCTCTACCGCGAAGCGCAGGACGACCCAGCGCGCGCCCTTCGCGGCGCACCCGCCTCGGCCGGCATCGCACGCGGTCCGGCGCGCCTCGTGCGCAACCTCGAGGAGTTCGCGAAATTCCAGCGCGGCGACGTGCTGGTGTGCCAATCGTCGAACGTATCGTGGATCCCGCTGTTCACGAGCGCCGCCGCGATCGTCACCGAAGTCGGTGGCCCACTGTCGCATGCGGCGGTCGTCGCGCGTGAGTTCGGCATTCCCGCCGTCGTGGGCACGTCCGTCGCGCTCTCGACCCTCGTCGACGGCGAGCTGCTCGAGGTCGACGGATCCGCCGGGATGGTCAGGCGCCTTTCGTCCTAGCCCGCGACCTCTTCCGCGATCGGCTCTTCATGCGCCATTCCCTTGCCGGGCAGCGCGAGGCTCGGGATCGCGGCCGCGAAGGCCGCGGCCGTGAACAGCCAGAAGAGAGTGCGGAGCGAGCCGGTCGTGACGGACCCGCCGAGCGCGATCGCGATGGCGATCGACCCGAGCATCCCGCCGAGGTAGCGACTCGTCGAGAACACGCCCGAGGCGAGCGCAGCGTAGCGCTCCGGCACGACCTCGACCGCGGCGAGGCGCATCGAAGGGAAGGTCAGCGCGAGCCCGACGCCGGCGAACGCGAGCGTCGCCGCGAGAAGCTCGAGCGGGAGCTGGCCCGCGCTGATGGCGAGCGGCGCGATCCCGGCGCCGAGCAGTAACGCGCCTACGAAGGTCGGGAGACGCGGCCCGTACCGATCTGCGGCGCGCCCACCGAGCGGCGCGAGGATTATCGAGCCGCCCGAGAACGCTGCCAGCGCGATCCCGCTGCGGACGCTCGCGCCCGCGAGCGCGATGGGGAGCGCCAGGAGCGTCCCGTACATCGCGAGGTTCTGGAAGGCGACGGTCGCGCATGCCGCGGCGAAGGCGCGGATCCGAAAGAGCGACGGCGGGAGCGCCGGATCGGGTTGACGCGACTCGTAGCGCAGCAGCGCGACGGCGGCCGGCAGCACAGCGACGCCGATCGCCACGGTGACCGGATCGACCGCGCGGCCGAGCGAGACCAGGACCCACGCCGCCGCGAGCAGAACCAGGCCAAGACCGACGGCACCTATCAGGTCGAAGCGCGCCGTCTCGCGGGCGGCGCGTGGTGGAAGGACGCGCCACGAGAGCGCGAACGCGGCGGCGCAGAGCGGCACGTTCACGAGGAAGATCCAGCGCCAATCGATCGCCGCGAGCAATCCCCCTAAGAGCGGTCCGACCGTCGCGCCCACGGCCGTGGCCGCGCTCACGATGCCGAACTCGGCGCCGCGCCGGCCGCTCGGGATCGCCTCGCGCAAGAGTCCGAGGCCGTTCGGGACGAGCGCCGCTGCCGCGATCGCCTGATTGATCCGGAAGACCGCGAGGAGAAGGATCGAGCCGGCCGCGGCGGCACCGGCCGACGCGAGCGCGAAATAGACAAGAGCGGCGAGCATGACGTTACGGCGACCGAGACGGTCCCCCACCCGCCCGGCGATCGGCTGGAGCGCGGCCATCGCGATGAGGTACGACGTGACGATCCAGCTCGTCTCGGCGACCTCGACCCCGAGGTCGCGGGCGACCTGCGGCAGGGCGACCACGATCATCGTCGAGTTCAGCGGCACCAGGAGATTGCCGAGCGCGACCGAGATCGCGAGCCATCTTGTGTTCACGCGGCGATGCTAGGCCGCGAGCAGATCGCGCAGGCGCTCGGCGGAGAGCGCGTTCGCGCCGGTGTCATCGTGCCTGAAGTACGCGTACACGTCCTTCCCCATCTCCAACAGCGGACGGAAGCGCCCGGACCACGCGGCGACATCGTCATTGGTGTAGCCCTCGCGCCTACGCAGGCGCGCGTAGGCGAATGGCGCGGTGGCGCCGAGCGTCTCGACGGGCGAGGGTGCCTTCTCGCCCTCAGCGTGCACCAGGGCGACGCCGGCCGTGGCCAGCAGCTCAAAGACATCGTTCACGTACCACGACGGGTCGCGGACCTCGAGCGCAGCGCGCAAGTCGCGGGGCAGCGACGCGAGAAAGCCCGCGAGGCGGTCGTCATCGCGCTTGAGCCACGGCGGCGTTTGGAACAGCACCGGTCCGAGCCGATCGCCGAGCGGTCGCGCGCGATCGAAAAAGATGGGGAGTGTCTCCGCCGGCTCCTGCAGCTGACGGACGTGCGTGATGTGCTGCGATGCCTTGAGCGCGAAGAGGAACTCGGGCGGGGTCGCCTCGCGCCAGCTTGCGATGTTCTTCTCCGTCGGCAGGTGGTTGAAGGTGTAGTTGATCTCGAGCGTTTTGAGCCGCGTGGCGTAGTAGCGAAGGAAGTCCTTCGACTTCACCTCCTGCGGATAGAAGACCGGCTTCCAGGACGTGTACGACCAGCCCGAGGTGCCGACGAAGGATTTGCCCTTAGGCATCATGCTGACCGAGCACCGCGTAGGCGATGCCCGTCACGAGCGAGTTCGCGCGCTTGAACGACGCGAGCAGGTCGAGATGGATGCTCGACGTGTCGATGGATTCGCGCAGCCCCTCGTGCAGCCGCTGGATGTGCGCGGCGCGAAGCTGGCGCTCCATCGTGTTCACGACCGACTTGTGGCGGATCACTTTCTCGGCGACCTCGCGATCGCCGGACGCGAGCGCGCCCATGGCGAGCTCGAGGTTCTCCACGACCTTCGCGTGTAGATCCGCGATCTCGCGCCAGCCCTGCGCCGAGAAGACGTGGTTGCCCCGGATCTTCTTCTCGGCGAGCTCCATGAGGTTCTTGTCGATCACGTCGCCGATCTCCTCGAGATTGACGATGACGAAGATGAGCGCGGTCTCGCGCTCCGCCTGCTCCTCGGTGAGCGAATTCTCGCGGAGCTTCACCAGGTACTGCTTGATGTCCTCCTCGAGCCGATCGATGACATCGTCGCGCGCGATGATCTCGCGCATCAGCGCGACGTCGTCGCGCTCGAGCACGACCCGCGTCTCGCGCAGCGACTGCATGACGACGTCGCCCATGTGGAGAACTTCGCGGAGTGCCTGGCCCAGCGCGACCGCGGGCGTGTCGAGCACCGCCGGGTTCAGATACATCGGTCCGGTCCCGGTACGTCGCACCTCGGGGATGAGCCGGGTGACGAAGTCCGCGGCGACACCCGAGAACGGGAGAAAGACGAGCGCGAGGGCGACGTTGAAGATCGTGTGCGCGTTCGCGATCTGGCGTTGCACATCCGGCGAAGTTGCGCGGACAAGGTCGGCGAACGGCCCGATGAACGGGAAGAAGATCGCGACCCCGACGATCTTGAAGGCGGCGTGCGCCGCGGCCACCCGGCGCGCCTCGGCGTTCTGGCCGATCGCCGCGATCACGGCGGTGGCCGCCGTCCCGACATTCGCGCCGAAGATGATCGGAATCGCGCCGACCAGAGGCATGAGGCCCGCGGACGCGAGCGAGAGGGCCAGACCGATGACCGCCGCGCTCGATCGCACGAGCGCGGTAAAGACCGCCGAGATCAGCAGGAGCAGGAGCGGCTGGTCGGTGAGCGCGCCCAGCAGATCGGCGAAGAGCCCGTTCGTGGCGAGCGGTGCGGTCCCATCGTGGATGATCTTCATCCCCAGGAAGAGGAAGCCGAACCCGAGGATCGCCTGCCCGACGTAGCGGACGGTCCCGCGGCCGGTGACGTAGAGGACCCAGCCCACGAAGACGATGAGCGGCGAGAGCTGCAGCAGGTCGAAGGCAAGGAGCTGCACGGTGACGGTCGTGCCGATGTCGGCTCCGAGGATCACCCCGATCGTCTGCCGAAGGGTCAGCAGGCCGGCGGAGGCGAAACCCACGAGCATCACCGTGGTCGCGCTCGAGGATTGCAGCACCGCCGTCACGCCGGCGCCGACGAGAAGCGACTTCAGGCGATTGCCGGTAAGCGTCGAGAGGATGTGCCGTAAGCGGGTGCCTGCGGCGCGCTGCAGGCCGTCGCCGACGAACCGCACTCCATAGAGAAGGAGCGCGGTGCCGCCGAGCAGGGAAAACAGGACGAGGTTCGCGTCGCTCACGTTCGCCCGAGTATCGGCCTCAGCGCGCGGTGATGGTGAGTGAGGCCCTTCCGGATGAGCCGGCGCCGAGTACGACGACGCTCACATCGCCCTCGACGGGCGGCGCCACGAAGGTGATGCGCGCGGTCCCCGTGCCGTCGGTCACCGCGGTCCCGATCTGGACGACGCCGACCGACAGCGTCAGCGGCACGCCCACGCGTGGTCCGGTTGTGCCGACGACGTAGACCGTCGCCAGGACGCCCTGACCAGCACGCGCCGTGGCCTTGTCGAGGGTGACAGTCACGGTCGCGGTCGTGGTTGTCTGCGTCACCTGCTGCGCGACGACCGTGAGCTTCTGGGTCGTTTCGTTTCCGGCGCGATCGCGGGCCACGATGGCGATCTGCACCGACCCCTGCGATGCGGTGATGGACTCAGTGAACGCGCCGTCCGGAGCAGGGACGATCGTGCGTCCGTTGACGGTCAGCGTCGAGCCGACCTCGACCGTTCCGGCGACGACGATGTTCTTCGCGTCCACGGTTGCGCCGGCAGCAGGCTGCGCGACCGTGAGCGTCGGTGGCGTGCGGTCGAGCACGACGCTGTACGTGGACGATGCGACCACATCGCGATCGGCGACGAGCGCGACTCCGATGGAGTTCGACCCTTCCTTGAGCGCGAGCGTCGTGCTGAATGCGCCGCTCGGGTCGAGCGGAGTCGTTGTGACGACCGCGCCGTTGAGCACGATCTGCAAGTTGCGTCCCGGCTGCACCGCGAACGACGGCACCTTTCCTGTGAGCTGAAGCTGCGG
>VBIZ01000084.1 GCA_005880575.1 Chloroflexota bacterium
GCTCGGGACCAACGTTGTGCTCGATTTCGGTCTCTGGAGTCGCGACGAACGATCAGCCCTCAGGCAAGCGGCCGCCGACGTCGGGGCCTCGGTCGTGATGTGCTACTTCGAACTCGATCCCGACGAACAACGGAGCCGTCTCGATCAGCGCTTGGCCGAGGCTCCTCATGAGACATGGCCGATCTCCGACAAAGAGCTCGCTGAGTTCGCCGTGAAGTTCGACATCCCTACCGCGGCTGAGCTCGACGGAAGTGAGCCGGTTGGCCAACCGCCTGATGGCTTCGCGAACTGGGGCGAATGGAGTCGACATCGATGGCCGCCATCAGTTCATTGACTACTGGCTCTGGCAAGCCTCGCGCTTTGAGTCGTGCAGCGACGCATGCTCGGGCGCGAGGGAGTCAACGCCGAGTGTGGGTGTACTGTTCGCCGCCGGGCATCGACCACGCTCGGGAGGCTGGCTTGTGCAAACGCATGAGCAGGAGATCGCGATCCGCTTAAGGGCTTCCACCTTGCGTGACTCGGGCACGCTCGTTACCGGCGCAGCGCTGATCGTGATCGCGGGTGCGGCCTGGTACGGCGTCGTGCTCCAGGGCATGGGCATGCAGCCAGGTTCGACCGACACGAAGGGTTCGGTCTCGCTTTCGGGAGCCTCGGCCTTCCTCGGTGCGTGGGGCGTGATGATGGCGGCGATGATGCTGCCGAGCGCGACGCCGATGATCGCCCTGTACGACAAATTAGGTCGCGGTCTCTCCCAGGGCGGCCGTCACGTTGTCGCTACCGCGGTCTTTGCGTCGGTCTATCTCGCGATCTGGCTGGGCTTCGGCCTGGTCGTCTACATCGGAGGCGCGGCACTGAATCGTCTGGCCGACGCCATTCCAATCCTCTCGGCATGGTTTCCCTACGGACTCGCGGCGGTCCTGATCGCGGCCGGCGCGTACCAGTTCACTGCTCTAAAGCAATCCTGTTTGCGCTACTGCCGCACCCCCCTCTCATTTCTCATGGCTCGTTGGGAGAGCGGCTACGCGGGGACGCTCAAACTCGCGGGTACGCACGCGGCCTACTGCATTGGCTGTTGTGGCGCGCTCATGGTCATCTTGGTCGCCGCGGGGGCCATGAGCCTGCCTTGGGTGCTGCTGATCGCGGCTATCGTCTTCGTCGAGAAGCTTGTCCCTCGCGGCGACTTTGCTGCGCGACTCGTCGGGGCCGGCTTTGTCGTACTCGGTCTTGCGGTCGCGATCGATCCGGATCTGGCCGCGATGCTCCGCGGCACCACGATGTCATCGCCCATGTGAATCGTTCACGTCAAAAAGGAGGGTTCGGTGGCCAAGACAAATGACAAAGTGAGTTGGCGTGTCAAGGGTGAGTACTTCGAGACGTGCAGCTGCGATTACCTGTGTCCGTGCCCGACCAGCAACCTGAGCGCGCGGCCTACGAAGGGCTCATGCACCTTCGCGTTCGTGCATCGCATCGACGATGGAAAGTACGGCGACGTCAGCCTCAATGGTGTGCTCTTCGCCGTGATCGGACGCACGCCGGAGGCGATGGACAAGGGCAACTGGTCCGTTGGCATCGTCACCGACGAGCGCGCCAAGCCTGAACAGAGGGATGCGGTCGTTGCGATCGCCAGTGGTCAAGCAGGAGGTCCGATGTCAGCCCTCGGGCCCCTCATCAGCAAGTTCCTGGGCGTGGAGTCCAAGCCCATCAAATTTCAGATGAGCGGCATGAGCCGGTCCGCTACCGTCGGGGACATGGTCAATCAGGCAATCGAGGGGGTTCCAGGTGGAAACCAATCAGAGCCGATGTACCTCGACAACACCGGTCACCCCGTGAGTAGCAAGCTCGCTCTGGCCAGGGCGACGCGCAGCCACATTCACGCTTTCGGTCTCAATTGGGACGACGAGACCGGTCGAAACAACGGACACTTCGCGACCTTCGACTGGCACGCTTGAGGCGATCCCGGACGTGACCTCCATGCGTGGCCCGCGGTGGATGGACGGGGGGTGGAGTCTGGGCACGTGGATACACGCGCTCGTCGACTGGGGTCGAACACGCTGGGAGAGACGAGATCTGCTCGATCCGCAGGCTCCCTTCGCCGTGAAGTCGTGAATCGGTCGACTGCCCAAGCTGTCGCGGGGTACTCGGCGCTGACGCACGAGCGACTGTTCCACGTGATCGAGGACCTGGACGACGCCGCTCTTCGCGAACGCAGCGGCCGCTCTAATTCCGTCGGTTTCAACTTGTGGCACATCGCTCGCTGGGCGGACTGGCTGCAGGCACAGATCGCGGGGACGCGTGGCCTGGACGAGCGCTCGATATGGGAGCGCGAAGGTCTACCTAGCCGCTGGGGCTGGGACTCGGCGAAACTTGGCGCCTGGGAGACTGGGATGGGAATGGACGAGGGAGTCTCAGCGCAGCTTCCGCTACCAGCAAGGAGCGAGATCGAGCGCTACGCCCGAGCGAGCCTGAGTGCACTGGACACATGCGTCGCCGGCCTCGACGCGGAATCATTCGATACGCCTCTGAAGAGTGGAAAGACGAATGAAATGAAGGATGCGACGATCGGATCCTGGATCGTGAGCATTCTCGTTCACGCCAATCGCCACTTAGGCATGATCGAGTCTATTAAGGGCGCTTCAGGACGGCGAGGGACCGCGTCGGCGTAGAACGTGAGGTCGAAAAGATGCTCCGTTCAGTTGGCGACACGACCCGAAAAAATGCGACCAAGAAACAGTCTCTGAGCGAAGACGGGGCTCAAAGATACGGATGCGATAAGTGTGGAGAGATCGCGGGTGCGACTCGATGTCCTCACGCAGCTTGACGATCTTCTACTCGGCGGCCGATCGCGTCGGCGCCCGCAAGGAAGCGAGCCGACTCATCGTCCAAATTGGAACTACTTCCGGAGTGCCCGTTAGCTGTAAAATCGCGTCTCGGCTAAAGGCGGAAGCCGATCCATGAAAGCAATTTGCACGGTTCGGAACCATCCGTTCCGGGTGTTGACGAGGCTGCCCCAAACTAGCTTCCCGCCACCTATTCTCGATTTCAGTCGCGTGGAATTAAAGGTCCGCACCTTGCGAGGAGCAGCTGGCTCTGCGCGGCGGCGCTGAGTGGCTGAATCGGGCGCGGCAACACCACCACACCAACTGCCGGCAGCGCCAAAGGCCGCTTGATCACAATGAGCGCGAGGATCGCCGCCACGAAGCTGATCGCGGCGGCGATCAGAAACGCCTGGTGGTATCCGGCAAGAACGGCATCTGCACCTTGCGGCAGGTACACCCTGGTGACCGACCCAGCGATGTTGACCAGAATCGCCAGTCCCACGGCCGTTCCAACCTGCTGCGCCGTGCCGATGAGACCGGAAGCGGTTCCCTGATCCCGATCGGGGACGCCAGCAGTCGCGGCCATGGTTACGCTTACGAACGTAAGCCCTACGCCGATGCCCGAAACCAGCATGGCGGGGATGAGGACGGTGACGTAGTCGCTTTCTGGGGCGGTTCTCAGGAACAGGAGCATCCCCGCCGCCAGCAGGAGAGTTCCGAGCGCGATCAGGGTTCTCTCGCCAAGCTTGGTGGCAATGCGGGCCCCGACACTGGAAACGACCATGATCAGTACCGTTTGGGGCAACCAGGCTAGACCTGCCTGGATCGGTGAATATCCAAGGATCTCCTGCAGATACAGCGAGTTGAAGAAGACGGCGCCGATCATCACGACCGAGACGAGCGCCGCCACGGAGTTGCCCGCCACCACGGATCTCAGCCTCAGCATCCGAGTCGGCAGAAGGGGTTGGCTGCTGCTTTTCTCGACTACGACGAATGCGATCAAGAGCGCGGCAGAGAGAGCCAGAGCAATGAGCACTTTCGTAGAGGCAAAGCCTTGCCCGGTCGCCTCGGTCACGCCGTACGCGAGGGCGACAATTCCGCCGGTCAGGCTCACCGCCCCGGGGACGTCGAGGCTAACCTTCGCCTCCTGGCGAGCAGCATCTGCCGCCAGCACTGGAGATAGCAGAACGGCGGCGAGACCCAATGGCACATTTACGAAGAGCGTGAAACGCCAGCTCAATGCCTCGGTGAGCAGGCCTCCCAGAATCAAGCCAGCCGATGCACCGCCGGCAGCCATAGCGCTCCAAATCCCCAGCGCACGATTACGCTCTGGGCCTTCCTTGAAGGTCGTTGTCAGAAGCGACAGTGCCGCTGGCGAGACCAAGGCGCCGGCAAAGCCCTGGATCAAGCGAGCGGCGATCAGTATTCCGCCGGACTGGCTGAATCCGCCCAACATGGATGCCCCGATGAAGAGGACCAAACCCGTCACGAACATGCGTCGCCGGCCGACGACGTCAGCGAGGCGTCCGCCCAACATGAGAAAGCCGCCAAAGGTGAGGGCATAGCCGCTGACCACCCATTGGACGTTCTCAGCCGACAAACTCAGAGTCCGCTGCATCGAGGGCAGCGCGACGTTCACGATCGCGACGTCCAGGATCAGCATGAACTGCGCCGCGCAAAGCAGCGCGAGTATCAGATTCGAGCGATGACGGGTCACGTCAACAACCAGGCTTTTCGTTGGCCAGTTCAGATAATAGAACTCTGTCGAGGGGCCGGGACTTGAGCGCTGGGCCTCAAACCTTCACGCGTTGCGAGATCCTCGCAGCGTCGGCTCGGGGGTCATGCGGTGGTAAGCCCGAATTAGTTGGATCTCAAGTCACACACTCAAAGGAGTCAGACGCCTTCGCGAGTCAGGGAGTTGAGAGGCTGATCCGCCCTTTGCTCAATCCTCGCTTTGGTCCTTATCCAACAGGTCCCGAGCTCGATCTCGGGGTGATGCCCACACACGACGTGCTCCTCGTCGGCCTGCGGGGTGGACGTCCGAGAATTCGTCAACTTGGAGAGGGACGACTATCTCTGTAGACCTTCGAGGCCAGGAAGAGAGTTACGAGTAGAACGGGAATGAAGATGTATTCGAGGGTCTGAACTACAGGCGGGATAGGCAGCGAGAAGAAGGACCCGGTTTGGTCTCCGAAAATGGGAAAGAACAAGAGGATCGAGCCGACAATCGCCAGACTCGAAGCCAATCTGACTCTCCTGAAGAGGAGGGCGAATGACGCCACGTCCAGGATGAGAGCCGCAAAAATGGTACCGATCGCTATGTAGCCAACGGTCTTCAAATCGGCTGATGGACGGGTCTCAAAGCCGAGTGGAGTCAACAGGATAACTAGCAAGACGTTCACCACCAACGCTACGGCAAGCGCCGATGCGTTTCTGGAGAGGCTCATCACCCGGGGACCGTACCATCCTGTGGCTTACACCGGCACCAGCGCGACAGTGCAGCAGTCTGCAGCGTCCCCAACACCGAGCGACTGGAGCGGATGCTCGACGCGGCTGGATTCGCGCTTCTCGTCCTGACCGCGGAGTCCGAGCGCACCGACGGCGTGGTGTTGACGCGCCAGAACGTCCTCTATGAGGCGGGCCAGTCCTAGGGCCGGCTCGGGTGGCGCAAGGCGATCGCGCTCAGGGAAGATGGCTGCGAGGAGTTTTCAAACATCACAGGACTCGGGCAGATTCTCTTCCCCAATGCGGCCGTCACCAGTCCTACGGACCGTGCGGGGTTCAACCTGAGCGGAAGACGGGACTCTACGTCCCAGATGTTGAAACAACCCGACTCCTTCGTGACGAGCGAGGATGGCTGCGACTGGCGAGCTAGTTGACCGGGACCCCCTCGCGCTCTTAGGACGTGACCGGCGCCGGCTCCGGACTCGGCACCTCGCGGATGTGCGGGAGCGATGAGAGCAGGAGGATCGGGAAGACCGCGAGGGTGGCGAGTCCGGTGACAAGGAGCGCGACGCGCAAGCCGAGCGCGGCCCCGAGCGTCCCGCCGAGGAGAGCGCCGAACGGCCCAGTGCCCCACACCAGGAAGCGGTAGCTCGCGTTCACCCGCCCGAGCAGATGGCTCGGGGTCAGGGCCTGGCGCAGGCTCGGGCCGTTCACATTGAAAAGCGAGGCGCCGAAGAACAGCACGAACTGCATGGCCGCGATCGTCGCGACAGTAGCTTCCGGCGATTCGAAGAGGATCGCGCGCGACGTGAGGCCGATCGTCCCGAGGACCGCCCCCAGGATGAACGACGGCCCGATGCCAAGACGGCGAGCGACATCGGAGGCGAGAAGGGCGCCGAGGAGCGCGCCGACCGCCCCGACCCCGAGGATGAGCCCGAGCACCGCGGGATCGAGCCCGAGGTCACGGGCAAGGTAGAGAATGAAGATCGCCGTTTGCGCGCTGAGCAACAGCACGAAAATCCCGGCGACCGCAACGAGCGTGCGCAAAACGGGATGGTGGAGAAGCGCGGACAGACCCTCGCGGATCTCAGCGCGCATATCGCGGGGCCGGGGGACGACCGGCGGCTCCGCGCGCCGGATCAGTGACAGCCCGGTCACCGATGCCAGGAACGAGAGCGCGTCGACGAGGACGGGCATCGGCGCGGTGAAGAGCTGCACGAGCACGCCCGCGACGCCCGGACCGGCGAGCTGGGCGAGCGAGCCGCTCGCGTTCATCTTGCCGTTCGCGTCCACGAGCCGCGGTCGGCCCACGAGGCCGGGAAGGTACGCCTGGTAGGCGACGACGAAGAACACGCTCAACGTCCCGACGGCGAATCCGACGACGTAGAGCTGAGCCATGCTCAGCAGACCAAGCACAAACGCGACCGGGATGGTAATAAGGAGGCTGGCGCGACCGAGATCGGCGACGATGAGGATCCGCCGGCGTGGTAGTCGGTCGACCCAGACCCCGGCGAACAGACTGAAAAGCGCCGTCGGCGCGGCCGCGACCGCCCCGAGCACGCCCATCTCGATTGGTCCGGCTTGAAGCGTGATCACGGCGGTGAGCGGGAGAGCCAGGAGCGTGATCTGGTCGCCGAAGTCGGAGATGGTCTGGCCGACCCAGAACTTCAGGAACTCGCCGTCGCGCCAAAGGCTGGTTACGTCGCGCAGCGTAGGGCGGCGTACCAAACACTAATGGCGGCTCTCGCAGGCGGGTGCACGTCGAGGTGCGCCGAGAGGTCACCAGATGAAGGGCGTCCTGAGTGGAAGACGGGACTACTCCGCACAAATCCCCCCGCGCGCCTGGCGCGCACCGAGCGCGACAGCTTGATCCTTCGGAGGGCGTAGGCGAGGGTGTAGAAGTCGCGCGGCGTAGTAGGCGAGGTCACCTCAAATCGCGGACGGAGTCGCGGCATCGTCCCCTACCCCGCCCCCCAATCGCGCGGCTACCGTATCCGGCATGAGGCGGCATTTCGGTCTGCAATTCGCGGCCATCGCGCTCCTCCTCGTCGCATGCACGGTGGGTCCGTCGGAGAGACCGAGCCCATCCGAGGCAGCTTCGTTGTCTGCGAGCCCGGCCCCCACGGTCGCGGTATCGAGCCCCGCGCCCTCCGCGTCAGCGTCGCCCGCCGCCGAGCCCCTGCCGGGCGTCCAAACGATTCCGCTCAGTCAGGTCACCGGCAACTGGCTCTTCTATGGCGTGCGGGTCCCGCGGCCCGAGCGCAACCGGATCGAGGTTCAGATCGTGGCGGTCCCCGTGGGCGGGGGCGGGGCGAAGACCGTTGTCGCGTTTGACGCGGCGATCCCAGCAAACCCGAACGGGATCTCCGACACCACGCCGTACCTGCGCCGGCAGTTCTCACCAGATGGTCGTCGGATGGTCTTCTCTATCGATGGGCAGCTGGTCGTGATCGACCTCGTGACCGGCCGGGCCACGCCGCTCGGGGTCCAAGGCTTCTACCCGTCCTGGAGCCGGGACGGATCTTTGATCGCGTTCGTGTTCGAGAAGGCCGACCCACTCATGAAACCGGGCCATGACGACGTCGTCGAGGCGATCGGCGTCGTGCCGGCGGCGGGAGGGAGTCCCAGGGAGCTGACGATCGTGGGTACCGTGCGGCATTCCGTCGAGTGGTCGCCGGACGGTTCGCGGATTTTCTTCAGTCACAACTACCGCCTGGCGGGCGGATTCGCAGATGCCACGATGGAGGTCGCGAGCGGACGGATTGGCACGCCGGGCGGAGGGGGCATCCCGTCGTTCGCGCACTGGCGCGCCGGCTCGCCCGAGCTCGCGATCGCTGGGTACGCGGGGATCGTCGCCATCGATGAGGGCGCCGGTAGCGTGAAGACCCTCGTCGATGTGGCCGAGCCAGGCAAGGTTTACCTCCGCGACCCGCGCTGGAATCCGGCCGCCGCCGACGAGCTCCTGTACGTCGCAGCGCGGTATTCCGGTCTTGACAGCAGCCCCGGAGGCGGAGCGGAGGAGACCCATGTGCTCAACATCGCGACAGGAAAGGACACGCGACTCCCGATCTCGGCGTACGAGGCGACCTGGACCTGGGACGGATCGGCCGTCGCCTACCTCGCGACGAGCCCGGGTTCGAGCTTCGGCTCGGCACTTCGTGTCTGGAAGCGCGACGGGAGCGGCGAAACGGAGCTCCGCCGCGCGACCGACGGAGAGGCGTTCTTCAGCATCGCATCCGTCAACTACTGATCGCCGATTCGGGCGAAGCCGATCCCGATCTCTACCTCGCGCGAACCTGGATGAGGCCGACACCGCTCATCCTCACCGTGCGGGCGGGTTCAACCTGAGCGGAAGACGGGACTCGAACCCGCGACCCTCACCTTGGCAAGGTGATGCTCTACCAACTGAGCCACTTCCGCATTCGTCGGAGGAATCTCCGAACGACCGAATTATAGCTTCGGCCCGCCTCCGTTCCGGAAGAGAAGGATCGATGCGGTGAAGCCGTGCACGAAGTTGCGGCCTGCGACCGGACCGAGCTCCCCCGCCGCGAAGAACCCCGCGACGGGAATGTCGCCGAACGCCCGCCGCACCGCGTTCACGTCATGGTCCGGCTGGCCGAACAATCCCTGACCGCGGCCATTGCATGAAAAAAGCAGGGCGCCGGCCACCGGGGCCGTCCGCTCCGGCTCGAGCATCGCGCGCAGGTCCTCTCGTGCTGACTCCGCATCGCGCACCTGGAATTGCACGGTCTGCCCCACCTCGGCCATGTCGCTGATCGCGATCGCGCCGGTGTCGCGATCGACGCCGACGAGGTTGCGGATCACGAAGTCGCCGCGGCCGAGCTCGGGCTTGAGCTCGGTCGTGGCCTGGCCGACGTGCAACCCGCGGCGCATGAGCAGCTGATCGCGCTCCGTGGCGGTCGTGTACAGCTCCTCGACGCGCTTGAGGGCCGGCTGACCACCAAGCTCGAACACGATGTTGCGCTCCGCTCGCGTGATCGCGAATGTCTCGCCGACCGGACGGCAACCTTGCGACACGACAGCGGTCGCACCGTGCGCGCCCTCGAGGATCGCGCCGATCGCGCCCTCGGTGATGATCTCGTCGTCCGCGATGAGGCGCGTGCGCCCGGCGACGATCCCGCCTGAGGCCATACCCCCGACGATCGGTAAGCCAGCCGCGTGCTCGTTCAGATGGTCGAGAAGAAGATGCGCCGGGAACGTGTACGGATCGGCGAGCATGACCAAGACGCTGTCCGGCGCGCGCGTGGGCACCTCTTCGAGCCCGTCAAAGACGCCGTGCTCCTCTTCCTCGGCATACGTGAGCATGAAGGGTCGCACCGTGACTCCAGGGAGTGTCGCCGCCCACGCGGAGACGGCCGGCGAGTCCTCGACTTCGCGCGCGCCTCCGATGACACCACCTGCGACGCAGCCGAGCAGCGTTCCACCGCCGAGGCTCGCGTTCGCGCTTTCGACGATGGAGTCGAGCTCGTCCTCGAATTGCGGCGCTACAAAGAGAAATGCGAGATCGGGAATCGCGCCCTGAAGAGGGGCAAGCGCTGCGCCGAGTGCATCCTCTGTCGCCGCGAGGCCGGAGCGCCGCGTCGAGATACCGGCACCGACGCGAAGGTTCGCGCGCCGCGTGGTCATGCCCTGAGCGTATCGCGGAGTCCTCGTTATGCCGAGGGGTGGTTTCCGACCTAGCTAAGTCTCCCGCGTGTTGTCGAATCGCCACCGGGTCGCGCCCGATGGCTCAGCAGTGGCGACGCCGAATGCGGTGATCGGCCTGACCACGTAGAGGTTCCACGGGGGCGGTCCGGCGCTCGGCGCGCTGTATTCGGCGGTGAGAGCCTCGCCACTGACGCTCGCGGGCCAGCCCTGGTCCGCGTACCGATTGGCGAGGCGCAGGAGCGTGGGCCGATCGGTGATGCGTATCGCGGTGCCCTCAACGACGAGGTCGATGCCGGTGAGCGAGACCGAGAACACACAGTCGGGGTTCGCAGCCAGGTTCCGGCCCTTGCGGGTGCGGGTACTGCTCGTGAAGTAGATCTTGCCGTCGACCCAGAGCGCGCCGACGGCAGCAACGTGCGGGCGGCCGTCGGGTTTCGTCGTCGACAGCCAGTACGACCCAGCGGTACCCGCCTCGAGCTGCTTGAGAGCGCGCGACCACGGGAGCGGCGCCGCACCGTAGATATCGAGATTTTTTTCCGTGGGTCCCTTGGTCTTCGCCGCCGTCGCCCGCTTTGGAGCGGTCTTCTTCGGTGTGGTCTTCTTCGCGGCGGTTTTCTTGGTACTGGTCTTGGTCTTCACGTCAATCAACTCCTGAGCTCGGGCTGGACCGTCATTCCAGTCTCCTCCCGGCGCGACTGGCGTGAGGCCCACTGCCTCGGCGGGCGTCTTCGCGAAACGTAGCTCGTTGGACCAGCCGCTTGCCTGGCGAGCGCTCCACGCCGGAGACCGGACGCGCGCCCGAAGCCGACGTTATAGACCTTGCGGTGACGGTCGGAAATGGGTTTCTATCCGCTCGGGGAAACGCGGCCAAGAGGCCGCATGGGGAGCGCGGGATGGACCGACTCGTTCACCGGATCTGCGTGGCAAAGGGACACCAGCAGCTGGTCCTGTTCGATTCAGCAGCGACATGGGCACCGAACACTCTCACCTTTATTGAAGGGGACTGGGCGTACTGCCCTGCCGGTGAGCGTGTCGCCCACGAATGGCTCGAGACCCAGCCCAGACCGTATGCCGACCTGCGCGACGAAGTTGAGGAGCGCATTCGCAGCACGGCGTAACCAGGAGACGACGACTTATCCACTTAGTGGACGTTACGTGGATTTCGCGTCGTCATCCTCACGCGCGGTGCTTCGTTATTGGACCGTCGCGAAGGAGCCGGGCCTCAGGGCTGAGAGGCAGTTAGGTGTTCCGGCTGTCCGATTCCGCCCAGATCAAGCGCTTGTCGACCGCGGACCTCCTAAAGCTTGAGTCCGCGCAGAAGCTGCGCGTTCGCGGCGACGATGATCGTGCTCGCAGACATGAAGATCGCGCCGACGGCTGGGGCAAGCAGGATCCCCTGCGAGGCGAGGATGCCGGCCGCGAGCGGGATCGCGACGACGTTGTATCCCACGGCCCAGAAGAGGTTCTGGATCATTTTCGAGTACGTCGCCCGCGACAGACGGATGATCCTGAGGACGTCCCGCGGATCGTTCCGCACCAGGATGATTCCGGCCGACTGGATCGCGACGTCGGTCCCCGCACCGATCGCGATCCCCACGTCCGCCTGGGTCAGCGCCGGAGCGTCGTTCACGCCATCGCCGACCATCGCGACGCGGCTACCGTCACGCTGCAGCCTCTTGACGATCTCGGCCTTGTGCTCGGGCAAGACCTCGGCGAACACCTTCTCGATGCCGAGCTCTTCGGCAACGGCGTCGGCCACCGCCTGATTGTCGCCGGTCACCATCGCGACTCTCACTCCGAGCCGCCGCAGCTCGGCGATCGCCTCCTTTGATTCATGGCGGATCTCGTCGGCCAGGGAGATCGCACCGACGATCTCACCGCGCCTTGCGACGAAGACGACGGTCTCGGCCGCTTCGGCTCGCTTGACCTTCTCGGAGACGTTGCCGTCGAGCTTTCCGGCGAAGTAGCCGCGGTTGGCCACTTCCACGAGCTCCCCCTCGATCTCACCACGCACTCCCTTGCCTGGGACCGCGGCGAAGTGGTCAACCCTTCGCGGCAAGAGGCCCGCCTCCTTGGCCCTGGCAACAATGGCACGGCTCAAGGCGTGCTCCGATTCGGCTTCGACCGAGGCGGCAAGCGTGAGGAGCTCGCGTTCGCTCACTCCATCGAGGGAAATCACCTCCCTGACTGCAGGCTCACCCCGCGTCAGGGTCCCGGTCTTGTCGAAGAGGACAACGTCGATCGCCCGCGCGGCCTCGAGCGCTCTCCGGTCGCGGACGAGAAGACCATTGCGGGCTGCGATCGTTGTCGATATCGCGACGACCAGCGGGATCGCCAGCCCGAGAGCGTGCGGGCACGCGATGACAAGCACCGCGACGGTCCGCTCGATGCTGAAGCCGAGGCTCTTGCCGACGGCGACCCACGCGATGAACGTGATGACACCCGCGGTGATCGCGACGATCGTCAGGACAAACGCCGCGCGGTCCGCGAGGACCTGGGCACGCGAGCGGCTCGCCTGCGCTTCGGCGACGAGCCGCATGATCCCGGCGAGCGCGGTGCTTTCACCGATCGCAGTCACCCTGACCTTGAGCGATCCGTCGCCGTTGACGGTACCGGCGATCACCTTCGCGCCGATCGCCTTCTCCACCGGGCGCGACTCGCCGGTGATTACCGACTCGTTGACCGACGAGGCTCCCTCGATGACCTCGCCGTCGGCCGGGACCCTCGCACCCGGGCGCACGAGAATGAGATCGCCCTCGCGGAGCTCGGAGACCGAGACGCGTTCGGTTCCGTTGGCATTGATCCGCTCTGCGTCGTCGGGAAGGAGCTTGGCGAGCTCCTGCAGCGCACCTTGCGCGCGATCGGTCGACCGCATCTCCAGCCAGTGACCGAGCAGCATCACCGTGATGAGGGTCGTGAGCTCCCAGAACAAGGTGTCTCCGCCGAAGACGACCTGCGAGATCACGCTGTAGACGAACGCGACCGTGATCGCGAGCGAGATGAGCGTCATCATCCCCGGCAGCCGCGCCGCGAGCTCGCTGACGGCACCGCGCAGGAAGACGAGTCCGCCGTAGAAGAAGACGAACGTCGAGATGACTAGTGGGACAAAGTTCGATCCCGGGAACGCCGGCGGCTCGAATCCAAAGAGCGTCCTCAGGATGCCGGAGTAGAGGACCACCGGAATCGTGAGAACGAGCGAGACGTAGAAACGGTCCCGGAACATCGCGACCGAATGCCCGGCGTGCTGGTCGAAGGGTTCTCTCGCTGTCCCTTGGCTGTGCTCTGCGTGCGAATTGTGTTGCTGCGTACTACGCCCTCGGCCTGACGCGGCTACGGCCCGGTCGGCGTGGCTTTCTCCGCGTCGAGGATCTTGACAACCTCAGGGTGCGCGTCGCTGAGGCAACAGCGGCAGGAGTTGTACCAATCGCGCATACCGGCATCGATCGCTGGGACTGCGCCGGCTGCCGTCGGTGGGTGCGCGTGCTCGGTGCGCGTATCCGCATCGAGCCACGCACTGACCTTCCCGACGTAGCTCGGTGGAGATTTCGCGAACTTCACCAGGCATCCCTGCGAGCAGAAGGCGTACTCCCGCTCGGACCGCTCGATCGTGAGACCCTGGTCGCGCGCATCGGCGAGGTCCACGACCATGTCGCAGATCGGGTCGAGGATCCGTGTCGATGCGCTCACGCTCCGATCATCTCACAAAGGAAAGTCCTTGCTGGGCGAATCGTTCCGGGTCGATGGCAGCGCCGCGGTCATCGCCGCCTCGGGATCAGTCCGGACCGAGCTCACGCTCATCGAGGTCGCGACTGGTCGCAGTGCCGCCGTGAGCATCAGCGGCTTCCTCGAGGGAGCGGCCCTACTTCGTTGAAGATGCGAAGTCGCCCCTAAGCGCGATCACGACGATGCGTGGTTATGAGCAACGGCAGATCGCTCATCGACCGCTTTGCGCACCTACGTCGTCGCGACCGCTCGATGCGTCCGGCGGTATGTTTTGGTTGATCCGAAAGAGGTTGCTCGGGTCGTAGGTGCTCTTCAGCTGGACCAACCGCTCGTAGGTGTCTTTCCCATACGCGGCCCTGACGCGGTCGTCGCCTTCCTCGCCGAGGAAGTTTACGTACGCGGCCCCTGTCCCGAACGGCGTCATCGACCTGTATAGGTTGCGGGCCCAGTCGATGTTTGTCTGGGAGTGCACCGGATCGGACCAGCGGGCGAGGACGTTCAGAAGGTAGGGCGCGCTTCGGTGAGCGAATGCGGTCTCGCCCTCGGCGACACGCGCCATCGCACCGCCGAAGTGATGAAGGTGGATCTCTGAATGTGGCGACTCGACGCGCGCGTGCCAGCGAAGGAGCGTCTCGATTGCCGCGTCGTCCACGCGCTCCAGGTACCCGGACTTGAAATAGTTGTGGGCCCCCGGTCC
>VBIZ01000159.1 GCA_005880575.1 Chloroflexota bacterium
GTGGTGGGCCGCGGACTGGCACAACGCCGACCTTGCCGCCCATGGCCTCGCATCCCTACTCGACGTGATCGTCTACACGTCCGACCTGCCCCACTCCAAGCCGCATCGAAGCGTGTTTGCAGAAGTCGCGCGACGACTCGACGTAAGTACCGACGAGTGCGTCATGATCGGAGACCGCATGGTCGACGACGTCTCCGGAGCGCTCGAGGCCGGCATGCGTGCCATCTGGAGAAAGAACGACGCAGGCTTCCCATCGTCGATCGCCGTGCCCACCGCTGAGATCACCCAACTCGCGGAGCTCCCTGAGCTGCTGCAGAAATGGGGCGGAGCATAGAAACGGAGCCGACGCGGCGCCGAGGGCCCCCGCGCGGTGGGGCACCGGCCGGAGGCCGGGGGGTCCGCCGCCGCGTAGAGAGGGTTTCGGCGCCGCGTCGGCGAACCACTCCCTCGGCGGCCCGGCGCCACCGATGCGCGTGGGCTCCGCGCGAGCCGCTTCTCAGCTACCACGATCTCGAGTGGGGCACGCCGGTGCACGACGATCGACTCCTGTTTGAATTTCTGGTTCTCGAGGGGATGCAGGCTGGCCTGTCGTGGGAAACGGTTCTTCGCAAGCGCGATGCATTTCGTCGCGCGTTCGCGCGGTTCGATCCGATCAAGGTCGCTCGCTTCACCTCAAAGGACGTGACCCGGCTGATGAAGGATGAGGCGATCATCCGAAATCGCGCAAAGATCGACGCGGCCATTGGGAACGCGAAGGCGTTGGCCGTGTTGCAGAAGGAATTTGGGTCGTTCGACCGCTACGTGTGGGGATTCGACGACAAAGACGCGCTCTCGAAGGATCTCAAAAAGCGCGGCTTCCGGTTCGTCGGGCCGACCATCGTCGAGTCGTTCATGCAGGCTGTCGGCATACGAAACGATCACGAACGCGGGTGCTACCGGCGCGCCGAGCTCATCCGGGCACGCGCGACGAGGCCCGCCCGGTAGAGGTTCGCGACGATCAGCACGAGGACCATCGCGAGCAGCGCCCACCCGACGATCTGCTGAGTCCGGTCGCCACCCGCGACCGCGAGGAGCCAGCTGATCGCAAGAGCGATGAGCGCGCCGATGGCCATCTGGCCGTCCTCGATCAGCAGACCGACGAGCGTTGACCAGACGCTTCTAAAAATTTCGCGCTTCGATCTGGGCGCCCTGCGGAAGGAGCGCCTTCAGTATCCGCACCGCGAGCCAGCTCACCGCGAGGAACGCGACGACGATCAGCGGGATCGAGAGCGCGTCGCCGGGCCACGTCATGCCGAGGGCCTCGGCGAACCAAAACACTCCGAAGCTGCAGAGCATCGCGCCGACTCCAAACTTGAGCCAGTTCTCCGGCACCATCGTCAGCGGCTTCTGCAGCGCGATGCCGAGCCCGATCACGAAGATGCCTGCCACGATCGCCCCAACGACCGCCGACGTCAGGGCTACTCCACCTGCCGCGCCGAACGCGATCACAATGAAAGCGACCTCAGTCCCCTCCAGCAGGACGGCCTTGAACGCGACGAGAAAGCCGACCCAGTCGAACTCATTCTTTCGAAGGCCCTGCTGCCGAAGCTCGGCGAGCTCGCGCAGGTAGATGAGCTCCTCGTCATGGATTGCGACGATGCCCGCGAATCGAAGGACCGCCTTGCGCAGCCAGCGGAGACCGAAGAGAAGAAGGAGGGCACCGACCACTCCCTTGAGGAGGTGTTCGGGAACGACCGTGACCAGGGCCACGCCGAGCGTTCCGATGATGATCGCTAGCGCGGCAGTGGCCACTACCGTGCCAAGCAGAGGCGCGCGCCATCCCCGCGTGACCCCGACAGCGAGAACGATCGTCGTCGCCTCGACGAACTCCACCGCGCTCGCCACGAACGCCGGGGTGGCGTGGATGGCCAGGGTGATCGGATCCACGAATCGATTATCGGCGGAAGGCGGGTCGAGCGCCCATGATCCTCGCCCGCAACGTTAATTTCGCGGACGGTCACGTAATCTGTGACGCCGATGACCAACCGGCAGCTTGCGATCATCGTCCCTGTACATAACGAGCTCGGCAACATCGCGCCGTTTTACGAGCGAGCGCGTCCGGTCCTCGAATCTCTGCCCGCGATCTCCTGGCAGATGGTCTTCGTGAACGACGGCAGCGACGATGGCAGTCTCGAACGCATCTGCGAGCTGCGCGCGAAGGATGACCGCGTCAAAGTCATTTCGCTGTCGAGGGACTTCGGCTATCACGCGGTCCTGCTCGCCGGACTCTCGCTCGTGTCGGCCGATCGCTACGCGATGATCGACGTCGACTGCGAAGATCCGCCGGAGCTGCTCCGAGACTTCCATGCCGCGCTCGAGGGCGGCGCCGACGTCGCGTATGGCATCCGTTCGAACCGCGTCGAGCCCGCGCTCGTCACGTTCTTCCGCCGGATCTTCTATTACCTCAACAAGGGGATCGCCGACAGCGACATCGTCCTCTGGATGGCGGAGTTCGCCATGATCACGCGGCAGGTCCGTGACGCGATCGTCGCGCCGCACACCACCTATGTTTTTCTGCGGGCGGAGCTCGGTTACGTCGGCTTCGTTCGGGTCGGGATCCCGTACGTCCGGGGTGTGCGCACATCCGGAAAGAGCCACTACAACTTCTTCAACATGACGCGCTTCGCGGTCGCGGGATTCCTCGCGAGCTCGACCTTCCCGCTGCGCCTGATCCTCTACCTCGCGGTGGTCGTCGGCTTCCTGTTCCCGCTCGTGGTGTTCGTCGCAGGCCTCGGCACCGCGGCCATCGCGAGCCTCGCGTCGGTCGCGACCTTTTATTTCGCGCTGATTGCCCTGTCCACGATCGCGCTCTACCTCGCGCGCGCCTACAAGAACGGCGTCGCGCGGCCGGTCTTCGTCGTCGACAAGAACAGGACGTACCTCTAGCCGGCGGGACGCTCGTCGCGTGTGGCCCACACCTCCATGACGGCACCCGCCCCTGCGCGCCAGCTCGCGAGCGCGAGGACCAGGCCGATCGCGCCGAGCGGGATCGCAAGGAGGACCGCGGCGAGCGTCGTCAGAAACCCCGAGCGCCGGTCGCTCATCCGCGCCAGCACCTTCACGAGCAGGGACTGCTCGAAACCGAGCCGGTCGAGCGTGCTCTGCACCCAACCGAACGGGTCGTGCTCGAACGATCGGAAATCGATGCGACTCATCCGAAATCCCGACGCGCCGAGTGCACGCTCGATCGCGTCCGGCGAGAAATGACAGAGGTGCCTCGGCACCTCGAGATGCATCCACGAAGATCCGGCGAATCGAGACTGCCAGCTCGCGATGTTTGGGATACCAAGGATGAGCGTCCCGCCTGGCTTGACGCGTCGGGCGATCGCCGCGAGCGCGGCCTGCGGGTCGGCCAGGTGCTCCAGAACATGGAACATGATCACGAGGTCGAGCACCGGCTGGTCGCGGATCGCGGAGAGGTCGCCTACGAACATCGGCGAGCCTGCGGCATCGCGCGCGGCCGCGGCCGCCGTGACGGTGCGCTCGCTGCCGACCGCTAGCCAGCCGCGCTCGCGCAGCGCGCGGAGCATCCAGCCGGTGCCACTCCCGAGCTCGAGCGCGACGCCGGCCTTTGGAAGACGGGCGTGCCAACCATCGACGCGCCGCAGGTAGAGCCGGCGAAGCACGAACGCTGCGAGCGCGTTGAAGCGCCGGTACCGAGGCGGGTAGTACGGGTCCATCGAGAGCGGAACCGGGTCGGTCATCCCGAATCCGCAGCGGCGGCACTGCAGGATCTGGAAGCGCTCGCCGGTGACGTAGTCGCGCACGCCCGCACGGATCCGAGGCCGATCGGCCGCGCCGCAAACGAGGCAAGCGGGCTCGCTCAGGCGCGCGGCTCCGTGTCGCGCATGGCCGCGAGGGCGTCGCGCGAGCGCGAGAGGCCGTGTCCGAGGAACGCGCGGAGCTTGTCCGTCCGGAGGCCTGCGCGAGGCGGTCGCCGTGCGGAGAGACCGAGCTCAGCGGTCGCCCGCACCTCGAGAAGCGCCGGATCGAGTCCGAACGACTCCGCGACGGCACGCGCGAACTCGGGCCGCGGAAGGATCTCGGGGCCCGCCGCGTGGAACGTTCCGCGCGCACCGCTGTCGACCAGCTGGACGATCGCACGCGCCAGATCAGGCGCCGGCGTGGGCGTGATCAGCTGGTCGGACGGGACCCGCATGCGCTGCCCCGTGCGAAGGCGGTCGACGAGCTGGCAGACGAAGCTCGTTCGCGCGGCCGACCACCCGTACACGCCCGACACGCGGCACACGAGGTGCGCCGTGCGATCACGGGCGATCGCTTCGACCGCGACTTTCTGCCGGCCGTATTCGTTTATCGGCGCCACGGGATCATCCTCGGTGTAAGCTCCTGCGCTTCCGTCGAAGACGTACTCGCTCGAGAACACGACGAGCACCGCGTTCGGAGCCGCAACCGCCACGCCGTGCACCGCGTCGACGTTGATGACGCGCGTCGCGACGGGCTCGCGTTCGCACTCCTCGACGAAGGCGTTGGCCGCGGCAACGACGATCACGTCTGGTCGCGCGTCCCGGATCACTCGAGCGGTCGCTGCGCCGTCGGTGAGATCGAGCGCAACGCTGCCCGGAAGCTGCGCGCGA
>VBIZ01000160.1 GCA_005880575.1 Chloroflexota bacterium
GAGCTTGTCTGGGTCTCCGCGCACGGAAGGCAACGTGTCAGCGCCGACGACGTCGAACGTCACGCCGGCATCTTTCGCTTGCGTCTCGAGTGCTGCGACCGCGCCCTCGAGGAGACGCGCCGGCGCAACGTCCTCGCTCGCCATCGACTGCGCGCCCGACTCGAGCCGCGCCACCTGGAGAAGTCCTTCGACCATCCGTACCAGCCGGCGGGACTCGCGGTGGATGATCTCCGCGACGTGCGAGACGGCATCGCCGCGCGCCTCGCCGTCGACGATCGCCTGCGCGAATCCCTGGATCGAGGTGAGCGGCGTGCGCAGCTCGTGCGAGATGTCGGCGAGGAACGCCTGCTCGCTCCCCCGCGCGCGCTGGATCTCGCCCGCCATCTCGTTGAATGCGGTGCCCATCTCGGCGACCTCGCTCGGTCCCGCGAGCGGCACGCGCGTGCCGTAGTCGCCGCCCGCGAATCGCCGTACCCCGGCGACGAGTTCGCGCAGTGGTCGCGTGATCGTCCGCGAGAGCAATGCCGCGACCACGACGGCGAACCCGAGCGCGACGAGCCCGCTCAGCGCGAGTGATGGCAGAAGCGAGCGCAGCGTATCCGTGAAGACGGCCTGCGGCCGCGCGACGACGATGAAGCCGAGGCCGCCCGCTCCGACCGCGGCTCGCGCGAGCTGCTGCCTGGTGAAGATCCAGCGCTCGCCGCCTTCAGTGAACTCGCCGAAGTTCGCGGCGTTGGCCTGCGGAAGGATCGTGTTGACGAGCTTGCCGTCGCTATCGACGACCACGCGTCGCTGCGGCGTCGTGACGATGAGGCGCGCATCTGCTGCCTGCGCCTGCTCGGTCAGGGCATCCACGATCTCGCGCGGCTGCTGCCCGGCCCGAATGCCCGTCTGGATCGCCGTCAAGAACGGCGCGGAAAGCTCCCCGAGGTGAAGGCGCGTCTGGTCGTCCTCGTATCGGACGAGTAGACCCGAGATGGTGATCGTGGCGACCGCCAGAGCAACGACGACGACCGCGAGGTAGGACAGAAAGAGTCGCGTCGCGATGCTGCGCGGCACCTAGGTCGGCCCCACGAGCTTGTATCCCACGCCCCAGACGGTCTCGATCTTGGCGTCGGCGTCCGCTAGCTTGTCGCGCAGCTGCTTCACGTGGACGTCGACCGTGCGTGTCTCACCTGGATACGCGAATCCCCAGACATCCTCGAGAAGGCGGTCGCGGGTGAGGACGATCCCCGGCTGCCGGCAGAACGCCTCCAGCAGCTCGAACTCCTTCGCGCGTAGAGACACCGGGCGCTCGCTCACGTGCACTTCGTGGCGCGCCGGGTCGATCCGCACGTTCCCGACCACGATGGCGCGACCGCTCCCCGGCATACCGGCCGTCCGCCGCAGGATCGCGCGCACGCGAGCCACGAGCTCTTTCGGGTTGAACGGCTTCGTCATGTAGTCGTCCATGCCCGACTCGAGGGCTTCGATCTTCTGCACATCCTCGGCACGCGCGGTGAGCGCGAGCACCGGTGTGTCGGCGTGCTTCCGTATCTCGCGCAGCAGGTCGAGGCCGTTCGCGTCAGGTAGGCCCAGGTCGAGGATGACGAGGGCGGGCTTCTCCTGATCGAACTTCACCCGCGCCTCCGCGGCGGTCCGTGCATGCGCGACGATGAACTCGGCGTTCCGCAGGTAGAGCGTGACAAGCTCCGCCACAGAGGGATCGTCCTCGACCACCACGATGCGTGCGGTCACGGAACGAATGCTACGGGGGCCGTCGCGCGAACTTGTGAAAGTTCGGTGCGTTCTTTGCCGCGAGCTACGCGACGATGCGATGGATCGGTGTGCGCACGAGCCGGTCGACGATCGCGGGGAGACCCTCGAGCGCGGCGACCGACGATCGCGACACGTCGGCGATGTGCGCGCTCATGAATACGACCACAGCCTCGACGCGCATACGCGCGGGGTCGGTCGAGATATCGTCACGCACGCGGGCGGCGTTCCATCGCGCGCGCTGGGACGGCGACGGGCCGTGGAAGCGGCGCCCGACGCCGTACTTTTGCGTGGTGTACCAGTTGTCGTCGTAGCAGAGGACTTCGCCGGCCTCGTCACGCGGCTCGACCACGAGCACGCCGGGCGGACCAATGACGACCATCGGCACTTCCTCGTCAGAACCGTCGTGGGGCGCGTAATGCGGAACGACGACGTAGCCGTCCGGCAGGTG
This sequence comes from Chloroflexota bacterium, assembly GCA_005880575.1. Taxonomy (GTDB): domain Bacteria; phylum Chloroflexota; class Limnocylindria; order P2-11E; family P2-11E; genus 3-1-20CM-2-70-9. The sequence goes on from VBIZ01000160.1 coordinate 2,207, forward strand.
TTCCGAGAGGTATGCCGCGGCGCGGTCGGCGAGCGCCGACGCGGCGCGGAGACGCAGCGCGAGGGCCAATCCGTGCACACCGAGCGCGAGGGGCGGGATCGGGATGAGCGCGAAGAAGAGCTCGGCGTAGCGTCTCTCGAAGCCGAGCGAGCGCGCGGCCATGTCGAGGCTGAGCGCGTATGAGATCGTCGCGGTCCCCAGCCCGAGCGCCGTCCAGAAAAGCCCGGCGCGAAGCGTGCGGCGCCACTGTCGCTTAGCGGGCGGAACGCTGCCCAGCACCCTCACCGTGGTGCAGGCTCTCGCTACCGGTCGGCTGCGGCGAGGGGGCCGATGGTCCTGCTTGGTAGTACCGCTCGGGCATCATCCGCAGGCATGTCCCTCCGGACCGAGATCGCCGACCAGCCGCGGGTCGTCCGCAGGCTCCTGGACGAAGGGTGGCCCGAGGCGCGGACGCTCGGGCGGGCGCTCGCGGGGGTCGAGCACATCACCATCGCCGCGCGTGGCTCATCCGACAACGCTGCGACGTACGGGAAATACCTGCTCGAGAGTGTCGCCGGAGTCGTCACGGCGCTCGCGGCTCCGTCGCTCGTGACGCGTTATGGAGCGCCGCCGTCGTACGCGCGCGGTGCGGTCATCGGCATCTCGCAGTCCGGCGCGTCACCCGACGTCGCTCGGGTCGTCGCGGAGGGCCGGCGCGCCGGCGCGGTGACGATCGCGTTCACGAATCGGCCGCAGTCGAAGCTCGGTCGCGCCGCCGAGCATGTCTTCGCTCTGCGTGCCGGTGCCGAGCGCGAAGTTGCCGCCACGAAGACGTATACGGCGACGTGCGTCGGCCTCGCCCTCCTGGCTGCGACGACCGCGGAGGCGCGCGGCCGCAGCGCGCTTTCTCTCGCGGGCCTCGAGGACGCCGTGCAGGAGGCGGTCGATGCGCAGCGCGACGCGGAGCGCCTGGCGCGCGCGATCGGGCGCGCCCCCACGGTGATCGTGCTCGGCCGCGGGTACCTCTACCCCGCGGCGCTCGAGACCGCGCTCAAGATCAAGGAGCTCGCTCGCGTCTGGGCCGAGCCCTACTCGAGCGCCGACTTCGCCCACGGTCCGCGGACGCTGCTCCGCCCCCGCACGCCTGTGCTCGTCCTGACGTCGCGTGGGGCCACGGAGGCGGAGGCGCGCCTTCTCGTGAGGTCGCTCGCCGAAAAAGGCGCGCGGGTCTACGCGATCACAAACGACGAGCGGCTAGCGGAAAAGGCTCGGGATGCCGTGCTGTTGCGCGCGCCGCTCTCGGAGACGCTCGTCCCGATCAGCTTCGTCGTCGCGGGGCAGCAGCTCGCCGTCGCACTCGCGCGCCGGCACGGGCGCGACCCGGAGCGGCCCGCCGGCCTCGCGAAGGTGACGCGGACCTTGTGACGGGCGCTCGTTTCGGTGGCTTCGCGGGCGGCTTCTGCTTGGGCGCTTCCTGCGGCTGGAACTCGACCGACAAGCGGTAGCCGTACGCCGCAGCCACGCGGGCGAGCGAGCGGAGAGAGGGCAAGTAGCGCGGGTCCTCCATGCGCCGGAGCTGCGTCTGTGACGTGCCGAGCCGGCGCGCCGCGGCTCGCTCGGAGAGTCCCGCCGTGCGACGGAGCTTGCCCACGGCCTCGGCCACCGCCGAGGCGAGCGGGTCCGCGCGCTGGGGCTCTTCGGGGGGCGGTGCAACCGGGGTTGGTGTCGGCTGTTCGGGCATGGAGCGCACATCCTAGAACGGCATTTCGTTGCGAGCGAAACGCTCGGAATTACGGGTCAGGCGGCAGCGAAGATATCCAGCAGATCGCGTTGCGTCGTGTCGTACGCGAACAGGATCGCGCCTTCGCATCCTGCATCCTGTGCGGCGCGGACTTGCTCGCGGAGTAGCGCGCGCTCGCCCGCGTACGCCATGAGCCCTCCCCATATGCGTGTCTTTGGCGCGGCCGCCCGCGCTTTCCTCAGAAGGCGCGCGACCTCGCCGGTCTCGCGACGGTAGGCCATCGGGCAGAGCAGATCGATCAATCCCGCTCGCGCCCACTCGGGCCAGCGCTGCAGCACACG
>VBIZ01000085.1 GCA_005880575.1 Chloroflexota bacterium
ACCGAGATCTACGACCACCTGCGTCTCCTCTTCGCGCGCGTCGGCGTGCCGCACTGTCCGAATCACGGGATTCCGATCGTCGCGCAGACGGTGCAGGAGATCGTCGATCAGATCAGCGCGATGCCCGAGGGGTCGCGCATCCTCGTTCTCGGCCCGCTCGTCCGCGACCGCAAGGGCGAGCACCAGCAGCTCTTCGCGACGGCCCGTCGCGGCGGCTTCGCGCGCGTCCGTGTCGACGGATTCGTGCGCGATCTCTCCGAGGACATCACCCTCGACAAGATGAAGAAGCACTCCGTCGAGGTCGTCGTCGACCGTCTGATCGTCCGACGCGGCGCGGAGGCCGAAGCAGAGCGGTCGCGGCTCACCGACTCGGTCGAGACCGCGTTGCGATTGGGCGAGGGCCTCGCGCTGGTGGCCGACGCCGATGGAAAGGGCCCCGAGCGCCTCTTCTCCGAGCGGCTTGCGTGCCCCGAGGGCGACTTCTCCATCGGCGAGATCGAGCCGCGCACGTTCTCCTTCAACTCGCCACACGGGGCGTGCCCGGCATGCACCGGTCTCGGCACGAAGCTCGAGCCTGACCCCGAGCTCGTCCTCGGCAATCCGGACCTCTCGCTGAAAGACGGCGCGGTCCTGCCGTGGCAGAAGTCGAGCGGCACCGCCCAGTACCGCATGGCGATCCTCGAGGGGCTCTCGCGGAAGTTCAAGTTCTCGCTCGACACGCCGATCAAATCGCTGCCGAAGAAGGCGATCGACGCGATCCTGAACGGAACCGAGGAGCCGCTCAAGCTGACGTACGAGAACCGGAGCGGGCAGCGGCGCTCGTACGAGTACGAGTGGGAGGGCGTGCTGCCGTGGCTCGAGCGCCAGTACCGCGAGACCACGTCCGAGTACATCCGCGCGGATATCGAGCGGTACATGAGCGAGCGACCGTGCCCGGTCTGCAAGGGCAAACGTCTGAAGCCGGAGGCGCTCGCTGTGACGATCGGAGGTCGCAACATCGCCGACGTCACCGCCCTCACGGTCGGAGAGTCTCTCGACTGGACCACGTCGCTCGAAAAGGAGCGTGGAGGTCTCGGGGTCCGCGAGCGCAAGATCGCGAAGCAGGTGCTCAAGGAGATCCGGACCCGGCTCGGGTTCCTGATGGACGTCGGGCTCGACTACCTCACCGTCGACCGGTCCGCCACGACGCTCTCGGGCGGCGAGGCGCAGCGCATCCGGCTCGCCACGCAGATCGGGTCGGGCCTCATGGGCGTCCTCTACATCCTCGACGAGCCGTCGATCGGGCTGCATCAGCGCGACAACGCGCGGCTGATCCGCACGCTCCTCGGGATGCGCGACCTCGGCAACACGATCCTCGTCGTCGAACACGACGAAGAGACGATCCGGACCGCCGACTGGATCGTGGACATCGGACCGGGCGCCGGCGAGCACGGGGGCGAAGTCGTCGCGGAAGGCACGATCGACGACATCCTCAAGGCGCCACGCTCGATCACGGGCGCGTACCTCTCGGGGCGGCGGCGCATCCCGGTGCCGAACCGGCGCCGCAAGCCGAAGCCGGAGGCGATCGTCGTGCGCGGCGCGCGCGAGCACAACCTGAAGGACATCGACGTGCGAATCCCGCTCGGGCAGTTCGTGGCCGTCACCGGCGTGTCGGGGTCGGGGAAGAGCACGCTCGTCAACGAGATCCTCTATCGGCGGCTCGCCCAGATCATCTCCCGCGCGAAGGAGCGTCCCGGAGCCCACGACCGGATCGAGGGCGTTGAGTACATCGACAAGGTCATCGATATCGACCAATCGCCGATCGGTCGTACTCCACGCTCGAACCCGGCGACGTACACCGGCCTCTTCACCCCGATCCGCGAGCTGTTCGCGGCCGTCCCCGAGGCGCGGCTCCGGGGCTACACCGCGGGCCGCTTCTCGTTCAACGTCAAGGGCGGGCGCTGCGAAGCCTGCGCCGGCGACGGGATCATCAAGATCGAGATGCAGTTCCTTCCCGACGTGTACGTCCCGTGCGAGGTGTGCGGCGGCAAGCGCTACAACCGCGAGGCGCTCGAGATCCACTACAAGGGAAAGTCCATCGCCGATGTTCTCGAGATGACCGTGGAAGAGGGCCTCGAATTCTTCAAGAACGTCCCGATCGCCGAGTCGAAGCTGCGGACCCTCAACGACGTCGGGCTCGGTTACATCCATCTCGGCCAGCCGGCGACCACCCTCTCCGGCGGTGAAGCGCAGCGCATCAAGCTCGCGACGGAGCTCAGTCGTCGGGCGACCGGGCGGACCCTCTACATCCTCGACGAGCCGACCACCGGCCTTCACTTTGCGGACGTCGAGCGGCTCCTCGACGTCCTCCACCGCCTCGTGGATGCCGGCAACACGGTCGTCGTCATCGAGCACAACCTCGATGTCGTCAAGACGGCCGATCACGTCATCGACCTCGGTCCTGAAGGCGGCAAGGCGGGGGGCGAGGTGATCGCCGAGGGCACCCCGGAGGCGGTGGCGCGGGTGCGGCGATCGTTCACCGGCCGCTATCTCAGAGAGCTGCTCGCGACAGGTGAGGTGCGCGGCATCGCGTAGTCGCTAGCATCGAGAGCGCGTGACGGATCTGGCCTTCAACCCTGTCGATGCCGCCGTCCTCGTGCTGATCGGCGTCGCCGCCTGGTTCGGCTACCGCGCAGGCTTCGTCGCCACCGCCTACAGCCTCGCGTCTTGGGTCCTCGCGGTCGCGGCCGCGCTGGCTTTCGCGGGTCCGGCGACCGCGGTTGTTCAGATGTTCGCGGGGCTGCCACGACCACTCGCGACGACGATCGCGTTCGTCGTGACCATCGTCGCCGCGGAGGCGGTCTTCTCCGCCGCCGGCTACCTCGCGATCCGGCCGATCGTCGCGCTCGTCCGTCGAAGCCCCCTCGATTTCGCGGACCGGATTCTCGGAACCGTGCCGGCCGCGATCCGTTCGCTGTTCGTCGTGGCGGTGGCCATCCTGGCGATCGAGGCGCTTCCGGTCGGCAGCGACGCGAAGGCCGCGGTCGAGGCGAGCCGAACGGGCCGCATCGTCAACGCCGAGATCGTCGCGTTCCAGCCGCAAATCGAGTCCTTCACCGGGCAGCTTGGGGGCTCGTCGCTGCTCGTCACGCGTGTCGGCGAGGACCAGACCGAGCGCCTCGATCTTCCGGATGGGATCGCACTGGACGGAGATCCGGTCGCGGAGCGCCAGCTCTTCGACCTTGTGAACGAGGAGCGCACGCAGCGCGGGTTCGACGCTCTCGTTTGGGACACGCGCCTCGTCCCGGTGGCGCGGTCTCACTCGGAGGAGATGTTCACGCTGAAGTACTTCAGCCACGAATCGCCAGTGTCGGGTTCACCCTTTGACAGATTGAAGGCGGCCGGCGTGATGTATTCACGAGCGGGGGAGAACCTCGCGTACGCACAGTCCGTCGCCGTCACGCACCAAGCCCTGATGGTTTCACCTGGACACAGAGAAAACATCCTTCGACCGGAATTCACACGAATCGGGATTGGCGTGATTAGTGGGAGCGCATACGGTCGAATGGTGACGCAACTCTTCCTCACGCCCTGAAAACGGACGCGGCCGCGCGGGTGGCACGGCGCAGGGGATCGCTCGCGACGCGCGGGTGCCCCGGGGACCCAGTGCCGCGACCGCGAGACGGTCGCGGCGAACTGGGGAGGGTGCGCGGAGCGAGCGATCCTCGAAGCCGGGACAGGACCCGCGCGGATCGCCTGGTCTCGTAGTCTTCGGGCGTGAGCGAGAGAAAAGTTGATGCACTTGAGGTCGAACCAGGCGCCGGCGCTGTCGCGCCGAGCTCGATCCGATTCGAGGCTCTGGGCGTCCCGACGTTTCGCTGGTATTGGATCTTCAGCTGGGTGAGCTCCACGGGCGATGGCATGGAAAACGTGATCCGCAACGTGCTCGTGTACCAGCTCGCCGGACCGACGGCTCCGTTTTGGCTCGGCATGATGGTGTTCGCGCACTGGGTCCCGTTCACGTTCTTCTCGCTCTACGGCGGCGTGCTCGCCGACCGCTACGACAACCGCAAAGTGCAGATCGTCGCGCAGCTTCTCCTCATGACCGCTGCGGTCGCCATCGCGGCGGTGACGATCGGCGGCATCGTCACCACGTGGTGGCTCTTCGGCCTGCTCCTGCTGCACGGGTTCGCGGGCGCGATCGGGGGCCCAGCCCAGCAGACGCTCATCCACTCGATGGTCGGCCCGTCGAAGCTCCTCTCCGCGGTCAGCCTGAACTCGACCGCGCGTCAGTTCTCGCAGGTCATCGGGCCGGCGGTCGCGGGCTTCATCGTCGTCGCGTTCGGGCCGGGTTGGGGCTTCCTGATCAACGCGCTCACCTTCGTCCCACTGCTCGTCTTCCTCGGACTCGTCCGCGTCAAGCCGCTTGGCGCCCGATCCACGACCCCGATTCGCGCGGCCCTCCGGGACGGGCTGCGCTTCGTGCGCGGGCGCCCGTTCATCGCGGCGCTCATCGGAGTCGAAATGCTCGGCGTCATCTTCCTCGGTCATACCTTCAATTCCTTCCTCGTGCTGTTCGCGCACGACGTGCTGCACGTCGACGACCTCGGCTACTCGTTCCTCCTCGTCGGCAGCGGCATCGGCGCGGTCGCTGCGGCCTTCTACCTGGCCTACGCGCGCGATCGCCGTCACAGCGGCCGCTTCATCGTCGGCGCGGCGATGGCCGAGATGCTCGCGATCCTCGTGTTCGCCTTCTCGACGAATTACGCGTTCTCGTTCCTCCTGCTGATCGTCGTGGGCGGTGCCGCCGTGCTGACGCAGTCGCTCACCAACACCAAGATCCAGCTCTCGGCGCCGAACGACATCCGCGGCCGCGTCATGGGCGCGTACACCTTCGGGACACAGGGGATGCGCGTTCTGAACGGCCCGCTCCTCGGCGGCGCCGCGATCATTTTCGGCGCGCCGCTCGCCGTTGCGGGCGCCGCGGCGGTCGTGTTCGCGGGCCTCGCCGCCATCCTGGCGCGAGTGCCGCAGCTCCGCCAGGACCGGTAGACTTCTTTCGATGGCAATCGACGGAAGCGCTACGACGATCGAGGTAACACCGGAAGCGGCGACCAAGCTTCACGAGCTTCGGGCGGACGATCCGAAGCGCGCGTTCCTCCGTCTGTACGTCTCGGGTCGCTCCTGCTGCTCGTTCACGTACGGGCTCGCGTTCGACGAGAGCGCCGATGACACCGACGCGGTGACGCACGCGGCCGGCCTCGCGGTCGCCATCGACGCGCAGAGCCTCCCGTACTGCGGCGGCGCGAAAGTCGAGTGGGTCGACGGGCCCCAAGGAACGGGGTTCCTCGTGCGCAACCCGACGCTCGGCGGTGGCTGCGCCTGCGGCGGTTGACTAGGTCGCGCTAGACAGCGACTCCCACAGCACCTCAGCGATATGGCGAACCCGAGTGGTCTTCTCGCGCGCGTCCATCGCGCCGCGCAGATGGGTGAGACATCCGGGATTGTCCGAGATCACCAGGTCGACCCCGGTCGCATCGATGTTCGACAGCTTGCGCTCGAGGACGCGGTTCGCGACCTCCGGGTACTCGAAGCTGAACGAGCCGCCGAATCCGCAGCACACGGCCGACTCGGCCATCTCCACGAGCTCGACACCCGCCACCTCACGAAGCAGCGTCCGCGGGTCTTGATGGATGCCCAGGACGTTCGCCGACTGACACGCGTCGTGGTACGTCGCGCGTAGTCCGAGCCTGCGCCCGCGCAGCGGACGCTCGCGCAAGATCGAAGCGACGAACGGCGTGAAGGCGGTGACCCGTTCGGCGAGCTTACGCGCGCGTTGCGACCATGTCGGATCGCCCGACAGGATCCGCTCGTAGTCCTGCGCGATCGTGATCGCGCAGGACGACGACGGGATCACGATGCTGTCGGCCGCGATGCGCTCGAGCGACTCGATCGCGGCCTTCGCCATCGCGATGGCGGTCTGCCGATCGCCGCTGTTGAGCTGCGGCAGGCCGCAGCAGCGGCGGCCTTCGACGATGTGGACCTCAGCGCCCATCGACTGGAGGACGCGGGCCGCGGCGTAGCCCGCACCGGGCAGGAAGTGGTCGACGATGCACGAGGGGAACATCGCGACGCGTAGCGTCGGTGAGGCAGGGTTGGTCTGCGTGATCTCGCGGGCCCGGTAATGGAGCGGGTTATCCGCGACCGCGGGCAGGCTCTTCTCCTGCGCGAGCGACCCAAACGGAAGGCGCACGCTCCCGTTGCGGCGGAGCGGGTTCTGAAGAGTCGCGAGCCACCCGGTAAGCCGGTCGATCCGGTCGGGAGTCGACCACTGCCGCATGAAGAGGCGCTTCGCCCACGACATCCCCGTCCGCTCGACCGACCGCGCGCGGACATCGGTTATGAGCGACGCGAGGGGAATGCTCACCGGGCAGACGGTGTCGCAGGCGTTGCAGCCCATGCAGAGCGCCTGCTCCTGCGCGACGCTCTCGATGCCGTGATGCCACGGCGAGACGACGAGGCCGATCGGCCCCGTGTAGATGTGGCCGAAGACGTGCCCGCCGACCTCCTGATAGCTGGGGCACACGTTGCTGCACGCACCGCAGCGGATGCACCGCAGCGCGTCCCGCGCGAACGGGTCGTCGCGCATGGCCATGCGACCGTTGTCGAGGAGCACGAAATGCAGCTCCTTGGGGCCGTGCACGCCGATCTGGGCCTTGAGCTCGATGTCGGCCGACCGCGAGGGGCCGGTGATGAATTGGGTGTACGACGTGATCTTCTGCCCGGTGCCGCTTCGCGCGAGGAGCTTCACGATGGCGATCGCGTCGTCGATCGTCGGGACGACCTTCTCGATGCCCACGACCGCGATGTGCACCGCCGGCAGGGTCGTGGCGAGATCGGCGTTGCCCTCGTTCGTGACGAGCATGAGCGTGCCGGTGTCCGCGATGAGCGCGTTCCCGCCCGTGATGCCGATATCGGCGTCGATGAAGCTCTGCCGCAGCTCCTTGCGGGCGACGGCGACGAGTGAGGCAACGTCGTCGGCGACCGGATGTCCGACGACCTTGCTGAAGAGCTGCGCGATCTCCTCCCGGGTCTTGTGGATGGCGGGCGCGATGAGATGCGAGGGCCGCTCTCCGGCGAGCTGGATGATCCACTCGCCGAGATCGGTCTCGACGGCGTGGATTCCCTGCGCTTCGAGGTGATCGGTGAGGCCGATCTCCTCGGTGGCCATGGACTTCGACTTCACGACGAGCTTGGCCTTCTTCGCGCGGCAGATCGCGGTTACGATCCGGCGCGCCTCCTCCGCATCGACCGCGCGGTACACCTTCGCGCCGACAGCCTCGGCCTCGCGCGTGAAGCGCTCGACGAGCTCCGGCATGTCGTCGACCGCCTTCGCCTTACGTTCCGTGAGATCCGTGCGCAGGCCTGTCCAGTCGATCTCGCGCATGCGCGCGTCGCGCCGCTCCTTGAGCTCGGGGAGCGCGCGACCGAGCGCGGTGCGCAATCGATCGGAGCCGAGAGCGCGATCGAGCCGCCGTTTGAATTCGGTCTTGGATGCGGTCAGCGCGGGCTCCGATAGGCCTCGTCGAGGAGGTCGAGGAGATGCACGACCCTGACGTTAGCTCCCGCCTGGCGCAGACCGCTCTGGATCTGCATGAGACAACCTGGGTTCGCGGTAACGACGGTTTCCGCACCCGAGCGGACGATGTTCGCGACCTTTCGCTCGAGAATCGAGCGCGCGAGGTCGGGTTCGGTCACGTTGTACGTGCCTGCGCTGCCGCAGCACCAGTCCGCCTCCGCGAGCGGAACGACATCGAGCCCCGGGATCGCTGCGAGTAGTGCGCGCGGTTGCTCCTTGATCTTCTGACCGTGGAGCAGGTGGCACGGGTCGTCCCAGGCGACACGTCCGCGAAGCGCGCCCGGTTTCTCGCTCATCCCGAGGTCGCCGAGGTACTCGGTCGCGTCGCGGACCTTCGCGGCGAAAGCCGAAGCCCGGGCCGACCACGCGGGATCGTCCTTCAGCAGCCAGCCGTATTCCTTCATCGCGGCGCCGCAGCCCGCTGCATTCACGATGACGGCGTCCGCGGCGGAGCGCTCGAAGGCGGCGATGTTGCGACGAGCGAGCTCCCGCGCGCGCTCGCGCTCGCCGGCGTGGGCATGCAGTGCACCACAGCATGTTTGACCGACGGTGGCGATGACCTCGACGCCGTTGCGCGAGAGGACCCGTGCGGTCGCGGCGTTCGTTTCACCGAAGACGCTCCCCATGACGCAGCCCTGGAGCATCGCCACGCGACCGCGCCGCTCGCCGATCGCCGGTGCCGCCGCGAGCGGGGCGCTGCTCGCGCGATCGGGCAGAAGGTCGAGGAGATCCGCCATGCGGCGCGCGAGCCCGAGGCGTGTCGCACGAAGCAGCGTTCCCAGCCCGAGCCGCTTCGCCGCGATCGAAAAGGCCGCGAACCCGCCGAGCAGTTGCCGATGCGGAAGGAGCCAGTCGAACGCGGCGACGCGCACGACGCGTTCGATCGGCGATCGGGAACGCGCGGCGACGATCTGCGATCGCGTTCCTTCGACGAGCTTTCCGTATTCGACCCCGGAGGGGCACGCGGTCTCGCAGGCTCGGCAGTCCAGGCATTTCGAGATGTGATCCTCGAGCCCCGGCGAGTCCGCGCCCAGGCGGTGCTCCCACACCGTCTTCATGAGGCGGATGCGCCCGCGCGGAGAGTCCATCTCGACGCCGAGGATGGCGTAGGTCGGACAGGTCGGCAGGCAGAACCCGCAGTGCACGCACGCCGCGATCATCTCCTGCGTCGGAGCGTCCGCGTTGGGGTAGGGCATGGGCACGGGTCCGCTCATGCGAACGCCGACCGCCCCGGCTCGAGGATGCCGGCCGGGTCGAACGCATCCTTGATCCGCCGCATGAGGAAGTCGCCATTCGGTCTTGTCGGCCACGTCGGAAGGCGCGACCGCAGGTGCTCGGCGCGGCGCTCGATGCGGCCGGCGCCGCCGACCATGCGTGCGGAGAGCACCAGGGCTTCCGCATCGCGTATGACGGCGTCGTCGTCATCGTTTACGAGATGTACGCGCGCGATCCCGCTCGCGGCGTCGACGACGAGCGCGGCGAAGCTGTCAATGCGCACCGCGTTTTCCGCGAACGCGACCGACGCGGCGAGGGGCAGCGAGACTCGCACGAGCGCGCCGTCGATCGCCCGGGCGGGGAGCTCGCGCATCCGGCCGAGGTCGTCGCCAAGAGCCGTGGCGTCGCCGTGACGTGCCGTGATCTCGCGGCGGGCGTCACGCAGTGCGCGCTCGACGGTCGGCCCGCCGCCCCGCGCTTGCACCGCGAGCTGCCATGCCCCCTCCGCGAGTCGCTGGACGACGCACGCCTCGACCCTCGCGGCCGCACGGACCACCGTGTCCGCCGCGGCGAACGCATCTCCAGGGCTTGCGAATCGCGCGATCAGCCCATCGGTTTTCTCCGGAAGGGGAAGGACCTTCAGCGTCGCCTCGACGATCACGCCGAGCGTCCCGAACGATCCGACGAGCAGCTTGTCGAGGTCGTATCCCGCCACGTTCTTCACGACGAGTCCGCCCGCGCGCGCGACGGTGCCGTCGGCGAGGGCGGTGCGCGTCCCGATGAGAAGGTCACGCACGCCCCCGTAGCGAGCGCGCCAGAAGCCGTTCGAGTTCGCGGCGATGACGCCGCCGACCGTGGCTTCGTCGGCATGGGGCGGATCGAGCGGAAGGAACTGGCCGGCTCGAGCGAGAGTCGCGGCCACGTCAGCGATGCGAGCGCCGCCACCGACGGTCACCGTGAGGTCGGCGGGCACGTGGTCGATCACGCCTGCGATCCGTTCTGTCGCGAGCTCGATATCCGTCGCGCTGATGTCTCCGATGTAGGACTTCGTGCCCGATCCGGTTATCCGGACGGTGCGCCGGTCAGCGGTCGCGTCGGCGAGGACCCGAGCGCACTCGGCGGCGTCTGCCGGGATCGACCGCACCACAGTGGCGGTCACCGGGCGGTCGACGCGAAGGCGAATTCCCGGCATCGGCTTGGGGTGGGAAAGATCTTGCCGGGGTTCATGAGACCCGGCGGGTCGAACGCGTCCTTCAGTCGGCGCATCGCCGCGAGGTCCGACGACTGGAATTGCAGCGGCATGAAGCAGTTCTTCTCCATGCCGACCCCGTGCTCCCCGGTGATCGAGCCACCCGCCTCGACGCAGGCCGTCAGGATCTCGAGGCCCGCCGCTTTCGCGCGCTCGAGCTCGTCCGGCCCGCGGCGCGAGTCGAACAGGATGAGCGGGTGTAGGTTGCCGTCGCCCGCATGGAAGACGTTCGCGACCTGCAGACCGTGGCGCGTGCCGGCGTCCTTCACGAGCCGGAGGATGTCGGGCAGCCGCGTGCGCGGGATGACGCCGTCCTGCACGTAGTAGTCGGGAGAGAGGCGGCCCATCGCGGCGAACGCGCCCTTGCGTCCGGCCCAGAGCCGTTCGCGCTCCAGGGCGCTCGTCGCGACGCGCACCTCGCTCGCGGCATGCGCGCGGCAGATCTCCTCGATCCGCGCTCGCGCGTCTTCGAGCCCGTCGCGGGCGCCGTCGACCTCGACCAGGAGGATTCCGCCCGCATCGAGCGGATAGCCCGCGTGCACCGACGCCTCGACCGCTTGCGTGGCGAGCTGATCCATCATTTCGATCGCGCTGGGCACGACGCCGGCGGCGATGATCGCGGAGACCGTCTCGGATGCCTCGTCCATCGTCGGGAACGCCGCCATGAGGGTTCGTTTGTCCTCGGGGAGCGGGGTCAGCTTCACCGTGATCTCGGTGACGAGCCCGAGCGTCCCCTCGGATCCGACGGACGAACCGACGAGGTCGTATCCCTCGTCCTCCACGGCCTTCCCGCCGAGCCGCACGACCGTCCCGTCCGACAGCACGATCTCGATCCCGGTCACGTGATTCGTCGTGACGCCGTACGCGAGCGTGTGCGGTCCGCCGGAGTTTTCTGCGACGTTGCCCCCGAGCGTGCAGGCCTTTTGGCTCGACGGATCCGGAACGAAGTAGAGGCCGTGGGGCGCGACCGCGGTCGAAAGATGCAGGTTGATCACGCCCGGCTGGACGACCGCTCGGAGACTCGAGACGTCGATCTCGAGGATGCGCGCCATCCGCGCGAACGAAACGACGACGCCGCCCTCGACCGGGATCGCGCCGCCGGAGAGGCCCGTCCCCGCGCCGCGGGGAACGATGGGCACGGCGTGCTCGTGACAGAACCGCGCGAGAGCCGCCACGTCCGCGGTGCTCTCGGGAAGCACGACCGCGTCCGGTGTCGCCGTGTCGACGGCGCCGTCGTACTCGTAGAGCAGCAGGTCGTCGTGAGCGCCGAGCACCTTCGTGGGACCGAGAAGAGCGACCAGGCCACGCACGAGCGGCGCGCCACGGAGTCCGGCGCGAACGGCCGCGGTGGTCGTCAGGACGCCGCTCCGGTCTGGTCGCGGAGCGCCTCAGCGAGATCGGCGGCGGCGCGTCGCAGCGTCGGGGCTAGCTCCGCGCAGCGCTGCCGGGTGAGCCGACTCGCCGGCGCGGAGATCGAAAGTGCCGCGACGGGCGCACCGGCGGCGGACTCGCGCCCCGGAGCCGCGACGACCGCGACGGCCACGCAGCGCACGCCCTCGTCGTACTCCTCGTCGTCGAGCGCGTAGCCCCTTTCCCGGACCTCGTCGAGGGTTCGCCGCAGGACCGCGCGGTCGACGATCGTCCGGGCGGTATAGCCGCGGAGGTCGAGACGCTCGAGGAGCGCGTCGCGCCGACCGGCCGGCAGGTTGGCGAGGAGCGCCTTTCCCGCGCCGGTGGCGTGGAGCGGCGTACGGTTGCCGACGGCGGTGAAGAGACGCACGACCTGGGGCGAGGGCATCGTCTCGATATACACGGCCTGGAGATCGTCGAGCACGACGAGGTTCGCCGTCTCGCGCGTCGCCTCGGTCAGCGAGCGGAGGAGCGGTCGGGCCCGAAGGCGCAGCTCGCCGAACCGCGAGCGTCCTTCCGAGAGCGTCGCGAGCTTGGCGCCGGCGTAGTAGCGGCTGGTCTCCGGGTTCTGGCGGACGTAGCCGCGCCGGAGGAGCGTCGCGAGCAACCGGTGCACGGTGCTGACGTGGAGGCCTGTGCGGGTCGCGAGCGCCGTGATCGCGACCTCGCCTTCGGCGGCCACGAGTGCCTCGAGAAGGTCGAGCGCCCGGTCGACCGACTGGACCGACCGGCGTGACCGCTTCGTCGGAGCCGTCGTTTCTTTCACCGAGTGGAACCCCCCATCTACCTCGTGGAAGCATACCCGCGTACCGCGTAGCGATACTCGATAGGTGGACAAGACGTCGCGGCGCGAGTCGCTCGAGGCCCAGGTGGCCTCGTTCCCGGCGAAACCGGGCGTCTACCTATTCAAGGACGCGAAGGGGCGGGTGCTCTACGTCGGCAAGGCGGACGTCCTGCGCGACCGGGTGCGCGCGTACTTCGGTCCAACGCTCGAGGTCCGCCACATCCGGATGGTGGAGCGCGCCGAGCGCCTCGAATACGTCCTGACCGACAGCATCTCGGAGGCATTCCTCCTCGAGTCGAACCTCATCAAGCAGCACCACCCTCGCTACAACATCCGTCTCAAGGACGACAAGTCGTATCCCTATGTGAAGGTGACGTTCGGCGAGGATTTCCCGCGGATCCTCCGCACGCGCACGCTCGGGGACCGCAGCGCGCGCTACTTCGGACCGTTCGCGAATGCGAAGTCGGTTGACCAGTCGTTGGATCTTCTGCAGAAGCTCTTCCCGTACCGGACCTGCAAGCTGAATATCGTCGCCGCCGACGACGGCCGCGGCCGGACCGTGCCGCCGTCGGCGCTGCCTGGAGGCCGCCCGTGCCTCCTCTTCCACCTGAAGCGCTGCACCGCGCCCTGTGTTGGCAACACGACGCGGGACGAGTACCGCGAGACGGTCGAGAAGAGCGTCCTCTTCCTCGAGGGACGGTACGAAGCGCTCGCGCGCGACACGAAGAAGGAGATGCAGCAGGCATCCGACGCGCTCGCGTACGAGCGCGCCGCGACGCTTCGCGATCGCCTGGTCGCGATCGAGCGCACCCTCGACCGTCAGGAAGTGCACGCGTACAAAGGCGACGACTTCGACGTCCACGCGGCGGCGGTCGACGAGGGCGATGCCGTCGTCCAGGTCTTCCGCGTGCGCGACGGCACGGTCGTGAGCCGCGATCACTTCTCACTGGAAGGTTCCGAGGGCGCGCTCGCGCCTGACGTCCTCGCATCGTTCCTGCGCCAGCACTACGCGGTCGCTGCCGCGGTGCCGCCCGAGATCGTCGTGCCGCTGCCGATACCGGAAGTGGAGGCATTCGAAGCGTTCGCCACGGAGCGTCGCGGCGGCCCGGTGCGGATCCTCGTGCCGCAGCGGGGGAAGAAGCGTCACCTCGCCGACCTGGCCGAGCGCAACGCGAAGGATGCCCTCGAGCAGGAGCGCGTGCGCTGGATGGCCGATCGCGGGAAGACCGACACGGCCCTACGCGAGCTCGCCGATGCGGTCGGTCTCGAAGGGCCGCCCAAGCGCATCGAGTGCTACGACGTCAGCCACGTGCAGGGCACGAGCGTCGTCAGCTCGATGGTC
>VBIZ01000086.1 GCA_005880575.1 Chloroflexota bacterium
CGAAGATCGTCGATCGGAACGACGACTTCGCCAACATGCGGGAGACGCTGCGCCGCCGGTTCCAGCGGTCGGCCGCGGATGGCGCGGGGTGGCCGCTCCCCGATCTTGTGATCCTCGATGGCGGGAAGGGGCAGCTGTCGGCGGGACAGGCCGCGCTCTCGGACGCCGGCCTTCTGCAGATCCCGATCGCGGCGCTCGCGAAGGAGCGCGAGGAGCTCTTCGTGCCCGCCCGCCCCGACCCGATCGTGCTACCGCGGACCTCGCAAGGGCTCTATCTCGTGCAGCGGATCCGCGACGAGGCCCACCGCTTCGCGGTGACCTATCACCAGAAGGTGCGCGCGAAACGGGCAGTGCGAAGCGTGCTCGACGACGTCGAAGGGGTCGGCCCGGCCAAGAAACGCGCGCTGCTGCGCCGGTTCGGGAGCGTGCGGGGGATGCGCGACGCGCCCCTATCCGAGCTCGCTTCGGTCGCCGGCGTGGGGTCCGCGCTGGCGGAGCGGATCAAGCAGGCGATAGAGAGCTAGACC